>DHGT01000150.1 GCA_002402905.1 Desulfatitalea sp. UBA4791
TTACCGGGTCGGAGATGTCGTTCTGCGCTTCGATGACATCGTAGATGCGATCGGTTGCGGCCAATCCACTTTGTACTTTTGTGTTGAGTTTACTGAGTTTTTTGATCGGTTCGTACAGCAAGATGACGCAGGTCAGAAAGCTGATAAAGGCACCTGGGGTTGTCTTATCCTTGATCACCTCCCAACCACCGTACCAGATCACCAAAGCGATGCCGACGCCGGCGATAATTTCCATCAGTGGAGAGGCGATGGCGCGAACCTTAACGCCTTTGATTTCCAATCTGAAAAGATCGGAGGTTTTGCCGAAGAATCGCTGCTTTTCGTGCGTTTCCATTCCAAACGCTTTGACGATCTTGGTTCCGGCGAGTGTTTCGTGCAAAAAAGCGGTCAACTCGGCCATGGCTACCTGGCAACCTGTACTGATTTTTCGGACCCGGCGGCCCAAGAGGAAGACCGGGTAGAATGCGATGGGCAGCACCACAAAAGATAGAAGTGCCATCCGCCAATTCAGATAGAGAATCACCCCCATCAATCCGATGACCGATGTCGTGTCGCGCAGCACGCTGGCCACTGCAGTGGATACCATGCTTTTCAACAGGTTGACGTCATTGGTGATCCTGGACATCAGCACGCCGGTGCGCTCTTTTTGAAAATAGGCGAGCGGCAGATCCTGGATCCGATCATAAAGCTGATCGCGCAACCGTCGAATGACGCTCTCGCCCACATAATTCATGAAATACTCGTAACCGTATTCGCCAAGCCCTCTGAACAAAAAAACGAGCAGGATTGCCATGGGCAACAAAAAAAGTCCGGCGGCATTTTTGTTCATGAAGATGTCGTCGATCACGGGTTTGGTCAGATAACCCATGGCGCTGGTGGTGGCCGATATGACCACACTGCACAGCCCTGCCATTATCAAACGTCGCGCTTCCTGTTTGATCAATGCCAGCAATTTTTTGTGGCGCGGTTTGAGTTCAGATTTGAATAAGAATCTCAACAAGAATGTCCTTTGGCTTTGATTCTTTACCACGATTCGGGCATCCGAACCGTCCTGCTTTTAGCGCATACCCATTCGTTTGTAAATGGCAGCGACGCCACAGGAACGCATAATGGAAATGGTGTCAATGAGGCGGGATTGTTTCATAAAACTCCGCGCATGGGTTGGGGATATTGATTGCCAACCCTCTGAAGGCGTTATATAAGAACGAAAAATCGATGCCGGGGAGAGGGCGTTGCTGCCCCCAATTGCACTGCCAAAGGCACGCATTTGCCGAAATAAAAATCAACAAAGCGCACCTATGCCGTATAAAGAGATCGACCTGAGCCATCTCAAAACCTATGTCGCCGCCGATCGGCAGTCCAGCATGACGACCGCCTTGGAAGGCGTGCCGCCGCGGGCAGGCATGACGATCAGGCAGTTTCTGGACGAACTGCCTGGGCTGCTTAAGGCCGAGGATTTAAAATCAGTGGCCCGGGCCGTCGTTGCGGCAAGAGACACAGGAAAGCCGGTCATCGCTATGCTGGGCGGGCATGTGATCAAGACCGGCTGCAGCCCGATGCTGGCCGATTTGGCCGGACATGGATTTATAACTCATTTTGCATCCAACGGCAGTGCCGCGGTCCACGATACAGAGCTGGCTACTTGCGGGCATACCTCCGAGGATGTTGCAGCTCAGCTGGCAGATGGCTCTTTTGGCATGGCTGCGGATACGGCTGAGCTGATCAATCAGGCGGCAATTCGCGCCGTGCGAACCGGCGAAGGGTTCGGCGAAGCGATGGGGGCCATGCTGGTGGAACAAAATGCGCCCCATTTGGACCGGGCGTTGCTGGCCCGCTGCCGGCAGCTCGGCATTGCCTATACCCTTCATGTGGCGATCGGCACGGATATCGTCCATCAGCACCCGTCGGCCGACGGCGCGGCTATAGGGGCGGCATCCCTCCGGGATTTCAGAATCTTCGCGGCTGCAGTGGCGGATTTGGATGGCGGGGGAGTGGTGTTGAATCTGGGCAGTGCCGTCATCATGCCCGAGGTGTTTTTAAAGGCCCTGGCCATTGCGCGCAATCTGACCGGCGGGCCCAGGGATTTTACGACCGCCAATTTCGATATGATCCAGCACTACCGACCATCGGTCAATGTGGTTCAACGCCCGGTTCTATGCGGCGGACACGGATATGCGATCACCGGCCATCACGAAATCATGATTCCCTTGCTGGCGGCGGCCATACACACATATGCCTGAACAGGAAACCGGAAGCGATGCTTGGGTAAGGAGTGGTGATGTTTGCGGAAATGTTGGAACGCCATGTGGCGTGCTTCAAACAACTGCCGGCATTGGAGCGAGAGGTCGACGATATCGCCAAACGCCTGATCGACGTGATCGCCGGCGGTCATAAGGTTCTCATCTGCGGAAACGGTGGATCGGCCGCCGATGCCCAGCATTTCGCCGCCGAACTGATCGGACGTTTCGAAAAAGAGCGTGCGGCCTGGCCGGCGGTGGCCCTGACCACCGACACTTCGATTCTGACGGCCGTGGGAAACGATTACGGTTTTGACCAGGTGTTTGCCCGTCAGGTCCAGGGACTGGGCCGATCCGGAGATGCCTTGATCGGCATTTCCACCTCGGGGAATTCCGGCAACGTGGTTAAGGCCGTTCAGGCTGCCAGAGAACAGGGAATGTATATCGTGGGGTTGCTGGGCAAGGACGGCGGCGCCATCAAGCCGCTGGTGGATTCGGCCATCGTCATCGACGATTCCGCCACTGCGCGCATCCAGGAGGCCCATAGTTTTATTCTCCACTACTGGGCCATGGTGATCGAAAACCGCATCTGCGCCGCACGGTCAGAGTAAAAACCACGTTCACGCGCAACCGGCACAACCGACTCAGGTACCCTCATGCAGAAAATGCCAATCCTATTCGAAGAAGCGGATATTCTCGTCGTCGGCGACGTGATGCTGGACCGATATGTCTGGGGTCAGGTCAAACGCATATCTCCCGAAGCGCCGGTACCTGTGGTGCAGGCCCAGCGCACCACGGAAACCTTGGGTGGCGCGGGAAATGTGGCCTACAACCTGGCCGCGTTGAATTGCCGGGTGAGCCTCATCGGTGTGTGCGGCGCGGACCCGACCGCACGATCGCTGCGCGACCTGCTCACCGCCAAGAAGATAGACGATCTTCTGGTCGCGGATCCGGCGCGGCCGACGACCACCAAGACCCGCATCATGGCCCATAAGCAGCAGATACTCCGCCTGGACGACGAGCAGGTCCATCCCATGGACGCGGAGATCATCGCCGCGATTCGAAATGCCTTTTCAACCGGATTGGAGCGCTGCAATGCGGTGATTCTTTCGGACTACGGCAAAGGCGTATTAGCGGAGACCTCTTTTGTCCAGGAGATGATCCACGCCTGCCGCAGCCGTTCGATTCCCGTCCTGGTGGATCCCAAGGGCATGGGTTGGCAGCGCTACCGCGGGGCCTCGGGCGTTACCCCCAATACGGCCGAGTTGGAGGCGGTGGTCGGTTCTGCCCTGGAGACGGACGAGGCCGGACTGATCGCTGCGGCCGAGCAGACCCGCGAACGTTACGCGCTCCAATGGCTGCTGGTTACCCGCGGGGCAAAAGGCATGTGCCTCGTCCGGTCCGATACGGCACCGCTCCTCATTCCAGCTCAGGCACGGGAAGTTTTTGACGTATCGGGTGCCGGCGATACGGTCATTGCCACCCTGGCCGCGGCGCTGAGTGTCGGCACGCCGCTGGCCGATGCCGCCCGGACCGCCAATCAAGCAGCCGGGATCGTTGTCGGCAAGCTGGGCACCCAGCCCATCCTTGCGTCCGAGTTGGCCACGGCCCTGCATTTCAACGACCAGCGTCGCTTTTTTCCATACTCGGCGGCCAAGTTGTCCGAGGTGCCGGCTGCCGCGGAAAAGATCGGCCAGTGGCGCGCCGCGGGAGAACGGGTGGTTTTTACCAACGGGTGTTTCGATCTGCTGCATCCCGGCCATATCAGCCTGCTGTACAAAGCCCGCTCACTGGGCGATCGCCTGGTGGTGGGGCTCAATACCGATGCCTCGATCAAACGGTTGAAGGGCAGCGGCCGTCCGATATTGTCCGAACAGGATCGTGCGGCCATGTTGGGCGCCCTGGCATGTGTGGATTTGGTGGTGGCCTTTGGCGAAGATACGCCCATCGAACTCATCAAAGCCTTGCGGCCGGATATTTTGGTCAAAGGATCGGATTACAAGCCCGACCAGGTGGTGGGCAAAGAGGTGGTCGAGGCGTATGGCGGATCGGTCCAGCTGGTGGATCTCGTGGAGGGCTACAGCACCACCCGTCTGGCCGAGAAGGTGATTTTGGAATTTCAACGCCGTAACACGCAAAAAGACGGGGGATAGCCGGCTGTTCAGGTTGGCCTTATCCGCAAAAGCTATCGTTTTTCCTCGGCGATCAACCGTTCAAAGTAGGCAATGGTCTTTCTAAGCCCCTCATCCAGCCCGACCGCCGGCTGCCATTGAAGCGCCTTTCGAGCCAGCGCGATGTCGGGTTTGCGTTGGCGCGGATCGTCCTGGGGCAATGGTTTGTAAATCACCTCGGAAGTGCTGCCCGTCAGGGCGATCACTTTGCGGGCCAGTTCCAGGATGGTGAACTCAGTCGGGTTGCCCAGGTTGACCGGTCCGATCAGCTCATCAGGAGAATTCATCAACCGGATCAATCCTTCGACCAGATCGTCGACATAACAGAACGAGCGGGTCTGTTGTCCCTGACCGAAAACGGTGATCGGTTCGTTTTTAAGGGCCTGCACGATGAAATTGGAAACCACCCGGCCGTCGTTGGGGTGCATGCGGGGACCATAGGTGTTGAAGATGCGCGCCACTTTGATTTTCAAGCGGTGCTGCCGGTAATAGTCGAAGAAAAGAGTCTCGGCGCAACGTTTGCCCTCATCGTAACACGAGCGGATGCCAATGGGATTGACGCGTCCCCAATAGGACTCCGGCTGGGGATGCACCTCCGGGTCCCCGTAAACTTCACTCGTGGAGGCCTGCAGAATTCTAGCCTTCACCCGCTTGGCCAATCCGAGCATGTTGATGGCCCCATGGACGCTGGTTTTGGTCGTCTGAACCGGGTCGAACTGGTAATGGATGGGCGAGGCGGGGCAGGCCATATTGAATATTTCATCCACTTCGAGATAAAGCGGAAAGGTGACGTCGTGCCGGATGAATTCGAAATCGGGATGATCCAACAGGTGGCGGATGTTACCCTTGGTGCCCGTGAAGCAGTTGTCCACGCATAATACATCATGGCCCTGTTCGAGTAGCCGTTCGCACAGGTGAGACCCGAGAAATCCACAACCGCCGGTAACCATGATCCTTTTGGTTAGATGCATCTGCTTTCCCTTTTCTACTTGAATTATCCGTCGTTCTCACTAGTGTCCGGTTAAGCCAGAT
>DHGT01000102.1 GCA_002402905.1 Desulfatitalea sp. UBA4791
CTTGAAAAGCAGTTCGGCGGCATGTGGGACATCGAACCCGATCCCATCAAGCATGCCCAATTGATGATCGCCCACATCGACAGAAAACGCAAAGAGCTGGGCATCGACAAGGCCAGGGACCGCGTCCTGATGGATATGGCGGACCGCCAGAAGCTTGAGGCTTAATTCATTAACCCATATCCTCAACGAAGGAGGAATTCATGTCTAAACTCGTAGCATTTGCCGCCATTCAAGGCGGATACAATATCGTATCCAAAGTCGAGGGAAAATATAAAAGAGCTTTGCAGACTTACAGCGCCGATACCAAGGTGGGCTTCCCCAATACCGCCTACTTTCTGCCGGTGATCTACTCCCTGTTGGGTATCAAGGTCGAAACCTTGGAAGACATGCAGAAACCGTTGGCATTCGCCCGCAAGCTGCTGCCGCCGCATGTGAAGGGCCAGAACAACCTCCCCTACCTGGGACCCCTTCTGGACGCCGGCATGGCCGCGCTGTTCGCCTTTGAGCTCGAAGAAGCCCTGCGTTACCTGGAAGATCCCGACTTCTACCTGCCCACCGAAGAGGTGGACGAGGAAGCCGGCAAGATCTGGCTGGGTGCCGCCGACGACACCATCCTGCGCAAACGCGGCGTGGAGTTCGTGGACGGCTCGGCTCCCGGATTCGCCGCCATCGTCGGATCCGCACCGACGCCCGATATCGCCAAAATGATCGTGGAAGAGTACCAGCGCCGCAACCTGTATATTTTCTGCGCGGCCAACCAGAACGGCACCACGGTGATCGACCAGCTGCGCGAAGCGAAAGTGCAGGTCGGCTGGAACACCCGTATCGTCCCGTTCGGTCCGGACATCAGTTCGGCCATCTTCGCCCTGGGCTTCGCCAACCGTGCCGCCATGTCCTTCGGCGGTGTGCAGCCGGGCGACTACAAGAAGATCCTCAAATACAACAAAGACCGCATTTTCGCCTTCGTCAACGCCCTGGGCGATGTCAACGCCGAATGGGCCGCGGCGGCGGCCGGATGTGTGAACTGGGGTTTCCCCACCATCGCCGATACCGACATTCCGGAAATTCTGCCCACCGGTATCTGCACCTACGAACACGTGGTGGCCAATGTCAAACACGACGATATGGTCCAGAAGTCGGTTGAGGTACGCGGCCTGAAGACCACGGTCAGCAAGATCGACATCCCCTGCGCCTTCGGCCCGGCCTTCGAGGGCGAGCGCGTGCGCGGTGCCGACCTGTACTGCCAGGCCGGCGGCGGCAAGACCCAATGCACCGAATATCTGAAGATGGCCCAGATGAACGAGATCGAAGACGGCAAAGTGGTCGTGGTCGGTCCGGACATCCCGGATATGAAAGAGGGCAGCGCCTTCCCGCTGGCCATCCTGATGCAGGTGGCCGGCCGCGAGTTCCAGGAGGATTTCGAGCCGATCCTCGAGCGTCAAACCCACCACCTGGTCAACTATATCCAGGGCATCATGCACATGGGCCAGCGCGACATCGCCTGGGTGCGCGTCAGCAAGGCCGCTGTTGAAAAGGGTTTCACGCTGAAAGACATCGGCGTGGTGCTGCATGCCAAGTTCCACCAGGAGTTCGGCAAGATTCTGGACAAGGTTCAGGTCACCCTCTACACCAAGAAGGAAGACGTGGACAAGATCACCGCCGAAGCCCGCGCCGCTTACAAGCACAGAGACGAACGCGTCGAAAAAATGACCGACGAGGATGTGGAGATCTTCTACTCCTGCACCCTGTGCCAATCGTTTGCCCCGACCCACGTTTGCGCCGTGAGCCCGGAGCGTACCGGTCTATGCGGTGCCTATAACTGGATGGACTGCAGGGCCTCTTACGAAATCAACCCCACCGGTCCCAACCAGCCCATCGAGAAGGGCGAAGTGCTCGATCCCATACTGGGCCGTTTCAAAGGGGTGGACGAGTTCGTTAAAAAGGCCTCCCGCGGCGCCATCGAAGGTTACAACTTCTACTCCATGGTGATCGACCCCATGACCACCTGCGGCTGCTGCGAATGCATCGCCGCCATGCTGCCCGGTTGCAATGGTGTCATGACCGTCAACCGCGAATTCGCGGGTGAGACGCCGTGCGGCATGAAGTTCACCACCCTGGCCGGTGTCATGGGCGGCGGCGCCCAGTCGCCGGGCTTCGTGGGTCATTCCAAGTACAACATCATCCAGAAAAAGTTCATCCTCGGTGACGGCGGCCTGCTGCGCATGGTGTGGATGCCCAAGATGCTCAAGGATGAGCTCAAGGACCGCATCAACAAACGCGGCGAGGAGATGGGCGTAAAGAACCTGTACGACATGATCGCCGACGAAACCGTGGGCACCAGCGAAGAGGAGATCATGCCCTTCCTGAAGGAAAAGGGGCATCCCGCTCTTTCCATGGAACCTCTGGTCGGCTAATAAGAACAATGGTTGCCCGGGAGATTCAACAACCGAAGCTCCCGGGCAACATTCAATAAGGATAAGGAGAAACCAATGGCATTAACCGGTATTCAGATTTTCAAGCTCCTGCCGAAAACCAACTGCAAGGAGTGCGGGGTACCCACCTGCCTGGCCTTTGCCATGAACCTGGCATCGGGCAAGGCAGAGTTGGACGCCTGCCCTTACGTCTCGGATGAAGCCCGCGCACAGCTGGCCGAGGCCTCCGCACCCCCCATTCGCCCGGTCGTCATCGGCAAAGGCGTACGCAAAGCGGCCACCGGCGGTGAAACCGTCCAGTATCGCCATGAGAAAACCTTTTACAACCCCACCCTCCTGGCCACATTGGTCAATTCGGACATCTCCTCCGCCGACCTGGCCACCAAGCTCAAGGGGTGGAATGCCCTGCAGTTTGAACGCGTCGGACTGAACCTGCGTCCCGAACTGGTGGCCTTGAAAGATGCCAATGGCGATGCGAAAGCATTTGCCGCAGCCGCCAAACAGATCGCCGAAACGTCCGAATTCAACGTCATCCTGATGACCGAAAACGTCGATGTGATGAAAGCCGGTGTCGAAGCTGCCGGTTTCAAGCGACCCCTGTTGTACGCCGCCACGGCCGACAACGCCGATGCCATGGGCCAGTTGGCCAAGGAGAGCGGTCTTCCCCTGGCCGTCAAGGCCGACTCGGTGGAAGCGTTGCTTCCGCTGAACGAAAAACTCATGGGCATGGGACTCAAGGACCTGGTCATCGACCCGGGCAGCCGGGAACCCAAACAGGCCAACCTGGATCAGATCGCCATCCGCCGCGCCGCGTTGAAGAACAGCAATCGCACGATCGGCTTCCCCACCATCACCTTCCCCTGTGAGATGGCATCCAATCTCGAGGTGGAGACCCTGATCGCCGCCATGTTCATCGCCAAATACGGCGGCATCGTGGTATTGTCCGATTTTGCCGGTGAGAGCCTCTTTCCACTGCTGCTCGAGCGGCTCAACATCTACACCGACCCGCAGCGACCCATGACGGTGACCGAAGGCATCTACGAGATCGGAAACCCCGATGAGAACTCGCCGGTGCTGGTGACCACCAACTTCGCGCTCACCTATTTTATCGTCTCCGGTGAAATCGAGGGCAGCCGCGTCCCGGCCTGGCTGTTGATCAAGGATTCCGAAGGCCTCTCCGTTCTGACCGCATGGGCGGCCGGTAAATTCGCCGGTGACGATGTGGGCATGTTCGTGAAGAAGTCCGGCATCATGGATAAGGTCAAACACACCGAGTTGATCATCCCCGGTTACGCTGCGGCCATCGTCGGCGATATCGAAGAAGAGCTGCCCGGATGGACCGTTACCGTCGGTCCGCGTGAAGCGGCCCATATTCCTGGTTTCCTCAGAGAACGCAACGCCTAATTGAACGTACGGGGGTCGGTCAAACATCAGCCGCCCCCGTTCTGTTTCGATGCAACAAAGCGTTTGCAACACATGCCAAACTTTAGTAGGAACAGTCGTAACAACCAACCGCAAGTTGCTGCGACGGCCATCGCCCGTTTTCCAACACCAATGTGAACGCTACATATTAAGGGAGGAGATATGTTACTCATCGGCGAAAGCTTGAATGTTATTTCCAAAAAGATCGGTCGCGCTTTTAAAGAGCGTGATGCCAAGCCGATCCAGGAAGAGGCGCTGTTTCAGAAAGAAAAAAGAATGGACTACATTGATATCAACCTCGGGCCGGCTAAAAAAGACGGCCACGAGCTGATGCCGTGGGTGGTTCAGGTGGTACAGGAGGTCGTGCCCGACGTTCCCCTGGCCCTGGACACATCCAACATCGACGCCATTGAGGCGGCCTTGAAGGTGATCAAGCAGGTGCCCAGCGGCACCCCGCACATCGTCAACTCCATCATGTGCCGTCCGGAGCGCTATGAGCGTATGGTGCCCATGGCCGCCGAATACAATGCCGATTTCATCGCGCTCATGTGGGGTCCGGAGGGGCTGCCGCGTGACGAGAACGAACGCGCCGCCCTGTGCGTGGAATTGCTCTACTTTGCCAACGAAGCGGGCATCCCCAACGAAAAGATCTGGGTGGACGGCATCGTGACCCCGGTGAACATCCAACAGCCCCAGGCCATCAGCCTGATGGAGTTCCAGAAGATGCTCCCCGACATGTGCCCCGGTGCCAAGAGCACCTGCGGCCTGTCCAACATCTCCAACGGGCCTCCCGATCACCTGCGCCCCATTTTGAACCAGACCTACATGGTCATGCTTCAAAAGTGCGGCATGTTCTCGGTCATCTCCGATCCCCGCGACGAACAACTGACCGCCATCGCCAAGGGCGAGCGCCAGGACATCGTCGACCTGATTTACGGCATCATGGACGGCAATCAGCCTAACATGGCCAGCCTCTCCAAGGAGCTGCAGGATTACGCCAAGACCGTCAATGTCATCCTGGGCAACACGCTCTATTCCGACTCCTGGCTGGAGGTTTGATCGCCTTCGGCTAGCCCAAAAAGTAGAAAAGCCCTGCTTGCGGTATTCACAAGCAGGGCTTTTTCATTTCCGGGTCTTAAAGACCGCAAGATCGCATCAATTGCTCACCGCGGATTTGTGGCCCGCTCTATTCAGTGTCCATCCAGAAATAGGCAAATTTGGTATAGATCAAGGCATGCGAAAAATTTTACCGCAGGCATATAGCTGATATTCCGAGGATAAAATTTTGAGCAGAACGCAGATATCGGGCAAATTGGCCATTTGTGGACGGACACTATTTGCAGT
Source organism: Desulfatitalea sp. UBA4791 (assembly GCA_002402905.1). GTDB lineage: Bacteria > Desulfobacterota > Desulfobacteria > Desulfobacterales > Desulfosarcinaceae > Desulfatitalea. Next base: position 5,199 of record DHGT01000102.1, read on the forward strand.
TGCCGGTACGTTTCCCCGTGATATGAACTGTCACGGTGGTATTTCCCATCTCCGGTCCCATCTTGGTCTTAACGGTGCCCTCGAAGCGATCCCCTTTGTAGGTCATGCTGCCGGTGCTCTCGGTTCGGGTCCCGTCCTGATCGCACACCATCCGCCAGGTGATCGTATTGCCTTTGGTTTTCGTGTCCAACACCTCGCAATTTTGGCTATCGGCATTGGGATCGGGTAGCGGATCATTTTTCGTCAGGCATTGTATGGTCGTCTGCGGGGGCATCTGCATGGGCATGCCCGGCATTTCGACCTTGCTGGTCACTTCATATTCACCCGGCTGAAAATCCAGTCCCCAGACCGGCAACACCAGAAAGCAACTCAACAGCATCAAAACAAAACCAATTCCACCTGTCTTGGCCACCATCGTTTTCTCCCCTTTTGAATAGATAGAATTTCTTTGCTTTAACCTTTTCACTTTCGACCTTAACCTCTACCGCGAAGCGGCAACTAAATGCTGATCACCTTATCCGCCAGTTGCATGGCCGTTACGATATCGAGCATGTTGGTGGTGATGCCGACCTGTTTTCTCTCCAACAGCTTGAAATGCTCCAGGCAGGTACCACAGACGAGAATCGTTATACCCTCTTTTTCATAGGCCTGCAATTCCGACAACACCGCCGAACCCTCGATGGCCAGTTTGACGCCATTGTTGACCAGGACCAGGCGCCACAAATCCGGCCCCATCTCCTTGAGGGTACGAATAAAATTGACCATCAGCTTGAGCCCCAGTTCATCATCGCCGAATCCCATCCGGTCCGTGGTACACATCACCATGATCTGCTGCACGCCACTCTTTGATGCAGGTGCCGGGTCCATCTGCGGGGTGGATTTGGCGCCGCCTTTTCCGACGATGGTAAAATCTTCTCCCTCTTTGGCCAGGGCCGTTTCGAAGCCTTGAGACTTGAGAAACCGATCCACATTCTGCTGGGAGGCGGCATTGTCCACGATCACCTTGATCGTATCCAACGGCTCCTGCTCCAGAATGGCTTTCGTTTGTAATACCGGTGCAGGGCATGACAGCCCACGGGCGTCCACTTCTTTCATTGAATGCGCTCCTTTGATCATCCCTCGATGTTGCTATTGAACGAAAATCTTCTCGGACGGATCGGCGATGACGCTTCCGATGACGGCGGCCTGGTCGATGCCCTTTGCCATGAGGTCGGCAACCAGTGCCTCGGCCCGCTCGCCGGCGACACTGATCAACAGTCCACCGGAGGTCTGCGGATCGAACAGGATATCACGCATCAAGGCATCGACACTTGCCTCGAAAGAGACCATATGCTCGCGAAAGGTCTTGTTGTGATAGGCACCGGCCGGCACCAGCCCCATGGCGGCATATTCCGAGGCCTCGGGGAGAATAGGCACCTTCGCGGACTGGACGAGCAGGCTGTGACCCGAACCGCAAACCATCTCGGCCAGATGGCCGAGCAGACCGAACCCGGTGATGTCGGTGCAGGCGTGGACCGGATAGGCGGCCATGACTTCGGCGGCACTTCGATTCAGCGCCGCCATGAGGCGGGTGACACGTTCGATCAACTCATCGGATGCCAGCCCCCCTTTGATGGCCGTGTTGATGATGCCGGTGCCCAGCGGTTTGGTCAGGATCAGGGCGTCTCCCTGTTTGAGGTTTTTCTTCACGAGGAACCGCTCGGGATGAACGAAACCAGTCACGGACAGGCCATATTTCAATTCGCTGTCTTCGACGCTGTGGCCGCCCACCAAAACCACTTGGGCTTCGACCATCTTGTCGATGCCGCCCTGGATGATCTGCCTTAATATAGAGATATCCATCGTCTTGAGCGGAAATCCGACCAGATTCATGGCGGTTTTGGGCACCCCGCCCATGGCATAGACGTCGCTCAGGGCATTGGCGGCCGCAATCTGTCCGAACCAATAGGGATCATCCACGATGGGGGTAAAAAAATCCACTGTCTGAATCAGCGCCAGATCGTCGGACAACCGGTACACCCCGGCGTCGTCGGCGCGGTCCAGCCCGACCAAAACGTTTTCATCCGTGGGAAACGTCATCCCGCAAAGTGCCTGCTCCAGGTCCCCTGGAGAGAGCTTAGAGGCTCAACCGGCACCCTTGACCGTCTGCGTCAATCTGATCTCATTGGCTGCCATCGCTGTCATTCCTGTTCCATCCCGATACCCCCGGAACCAGCGCCGCTGCTCTGCCCGAACGGGCAGGCCAGTTCATCGGCGCTGTAAACGTGTTGCGCGCCGCAAAAAGGGCACGGGATATCCACCCGCACCTTTGCATCGAGGTGTTTGTGTCCTTTTGCGTCGGTCCGGACGCCATGGTGGTCCACGATGCTGAAGGCATCGGTTTGGAAGGTCTGGTGTGTGTCCGGGCACATGAAAACCAGTTCCATTTAGATCCTCTATCTCACTTCACTTTTGCATTGAATATTCGTATCAGCTTGATTTTCATTACAAATATAAGTAGCAGACTCCGAAATCAAATGGAAGAACGAAAATGGACCCTCTTAAAGAAATTCAGGTTTCTCTACTGATTTTCAGGTGAAATTGCGGGCAACGCAGATTCAGGCAAAGACGCCACTTGCGTCCCGACGGTGCGAATTGCGACCCGCCCGGACATTTGTGTGTCGCACTCGAACCTGGTCCGTACGCCGATCGCCGGCAGGCGAAGGAGGAGGCAATTGGTAATCGAAACCGGAAAGGGTGCGCCGTTCGATATGACCCAGGACGCGATGGATGGCCTTAACCATCTGCCGATCTTCGTCGGTAATCAGGCTAAAGGCTTCACCGTTGCGCTCGGCCCTGCCAGTGCGGCCGATACGGTGAATATAGAGCTCGGGGGTTGCAGGCATGTCAAAGTTGATGACATGGGAAATGTTGGCGACGTCGATGCCGCGCGATGCGATATCGGTGGCGACCAGCACCTGATATTTGCCGGATTTGAATCCGCTCATGGCGTCCTGACGCTTGGATTGGGACAAATTTCCCTGTAACGAGGTCGAAAGGAAACCGGCCCTGGCCAATTTGACACAGAGTTGCTTGGCGCGATGCTTGGTTCGCGTGAAAACCAGAACGGCGTCGGTCTTGGTGTTGCCGAGCAACTTGAGCAACAGCGACGTCTTTAAATGCTGGGCCACAGGAAAAAATGCGTGTGTAACGGTTTCCGCCGGCGCCTCCTGCCCTACTGCCACACGGATTGGTTTTTTGAGGATCTCATCGGCCAGACGACCGATTTCAGCGGGCATGGTGGCCGAAAAAAGCAGGTTCTGGCGATCCGATGCCGGCAGATGGGCGATGATCCGACGGATATCGGGCATAAAGCCCATGTCGAACATCTGGTCCGCCTCGTCGAGGACCAGTACGTCCACGCGGGAAAGATCGACGGTGCGCCGTTGGATATGGTCGAGAAGGCGCCCGGGACATGCAACGACGATGTCGGCGCGTTTCAGCGACTTTATCTGCGGCTGAATGCCCACGCCACCGTAAATGGCAACGCTCCGCAAACCGGTTGAATTGCCTAAAATTACGAACGATTCATGGATCTGTTCGGCCAGTTCACGGGTGGGGGCGACGACGAGTGCGCGAACGCCACTTTGCCGATCTTTCAGAAGCCGGTGCAAGATCGGCAGTGCAAATGCGGCCGTCTTGCCGGTGCCGGTTTGTGCCAAACCCATGACGTCACAGCCCTGCATGACTTTGGGAATGGCTTGGATTTGAATGGGGGTCGGGGTGTTATAGCCGGCAGCTGAGATCCCTGCTGTCAGTTTGGGGTTCAACGAAAATGATTCAAAGTTCAAATGATAAAATTCCTTATCTTAAAGCGTGTCCATTCAGCAATAGGCCAATTGGCCATTTGCGAATGGACACGAGTGAGTTGATGTGTCGTTTTTTCAATAGCCCCTTCTTCGAAGGGTTTTTTTCTGGCGTCGTTTTCCACCCGGGTCGGCAGGCCTCACTTTTATGAAGTTGCCATCGACGCGGTTTCCGTTCAACGCCTTGATGGCCTGATCTGCTTCAGAATTGCTGGGCATCTCAATAAAACCGTAGCCCTTTGCACTTCCGGAGAATCTGCCCTTGAACACTTTGACGCTCGCGATTTCTCCGAATTCCGCAAACAGAGACCTTAAATTGTCTTCGGTCATGCTGTCAGACAAATTTCCGATGTAGATATTCATATCAATACCTTTCGCCCTTTACTGTTCTGCCTATCATTCGATGGAAAAGCGGTTTTGCCCTCATCGATGGAAACGGTAAGATTCACAAGCAAGGGGAGCACCAGGTCAAACAACGCGTTGCCCGATGTCGTGATACAGAAAAACGAGCGCGGAGATGTGGCTTTTCCCGGGGATCATCCTAAAACGGCAAGGGGCACAGCCCTAAATGTAAAGGCGTGCCCCTTGTTTTTAGGTCGCGAAACTTAGCTTACAGTGACATTTAAAGCAGAGGGACCTTTTTTCCCTTGCTCAACGTCAAAGGAAACGCGGTCGCCTTCTTTGAGGCTTTTAAACCCGCTGGCGTTGATCGCTGAATGATGAACGAATACGTCGGGACCGTCTTCCTGCTCGATGAAGCCGAACCCTTTTTGGTCGTTAAACCACTTGACTGTTCCATTGGCCATGTTGACATCCTCCTTTCTGTAAATTGCTCAAGATTTTAAACTGGAGGATGTAACTTGCAAATGGTTTGTTCCTTCAGATAAAACCGCTCCGCCGATTGCTGGCGGAACCATGTTGAATGGACGTATGGTAACAGGTTTGCAAAAGAAAGCAAGCGATTTGTTCTTTATTTAGGGTTTACGATAGAATGCGATTCCCCAATTAAAAACGGAAACCGGCGGTGAGGTTAACCACGTAACCACTCAAATCCCCTTCCAGACGGATGGGAACCGTTGCCACCCTTTCGTCGATGTCGATATCGTCGGTCCAGCGATACATACCCTGCAATCCGGCAAAAAAACGCCTGGTAATGTCGAAGTTGACGCCCGCCACGACGTGGGCACCGAACACGCTGTCACTTTCATCTTCGTCAAAATCACCGAGATAGGCCGTGTCGATATCCGAATTGAGGGCAACGAGATAATACCCCACCCCGCCGCCACCGAAAATCCGTACCCGGCCCACGGGAAATTCGCCTTTGATCGTGGCCAGAACGGCCATAACCCCGAGGGTGTCGTCGATATCGTAACTGCCGGCCGTTCTGTTGGAACCCCGCACATCCCTGTCAGAGGCAAAAAAATCGATCGCCGCTTCGAGCACCAGGTAAGGGGTCAGATAGCGGCCATAGGCGGCACCCAGATCGACACCGGTATCCATGTCGGCATCGTCCATGTCATCGGTGAACTCGTTTACTCCCAAACGGATCTGCCCATAATTCCGGTACGCTTCCGAAGTCGCTGCAGCGCCGTCTGGGAATCCAACGCTTAAACCAAATGTTGCAAAAGTAGCTAACACCAACAAATTATTGAACCATTTCATGGCTTATCTCTCCTCATCGTTCAACCGGATTGAATGATATGGCGTCCTCCATCAATCGGACTGAACGGCAAGTCTTTTACCCATTCTTCATCGACAGGGTATTGAAGGGTCCTGTGTAACTGTTGCCTTCTACCAGTTTTCAGCCAGCAGCTCGAAATAGCCCTGGGGCATGACACATGCCGGACATTTTAGCGGCGCCTCGCTACCGGTATGCAGATAGCCGCAATTCCGGCAGCGCCACACGGCCTGTTCATTTCGGGTAAACACCCGATCGGCCAGTAGGTTGGCGGCCAATTCCCGGTAGCGTTTTTCGTGCTGGCGCTCGGAAACGCTGATGGCATCCCAGGTGTCGGCTGCCCGCTCGAATTTCTCTTCGCGGGCGACTTGAGCAAAGCCGGGATACAATTGGCTGTGTTCGAAACGCTCGCCATCCGCCGCAGCAACCAGGTTGTCGTAGGTGGATTGGATCGCGCCGGAGGGAAAGCTGCCGGTGATTTCGAGTTCACCCCCATTGAAAAATTTAAAAAAGCGCAAGGCGTGCTCGCACTCCTGGTTGGCGGTTTCTTCGAAGATGTCGGCTATTTGAACGAAGCCTTCCTCGAAGGCCTGGCGCGAAAAATAGGTGTAGCGATTTCGCGCCTGGGATTCACCGGCAAAGGAGAGCATCAAATTTCGGGCTGTTTGGCTATCACGGAATTTTCCCATCGCAGCGCCTCTGATTTACTCTTCGATTTCGATCGCGTCAGCGCCGCACTCGGCGGCCGCCTGCCGAACCAGATCCTCGTATTTCTCCGGTATCATGTCATATTGAACGACGGAGAGCAATTGATCCTCATCATACTTGAATACTTCGGGGCACAATTTATTGCAGTTCCGATCTCCCATACACTGTTTGGTGACGCGTGCTTTCATGAAATCCTCCTTTGTCTGTTTGCGGAATGGATGGATTGACCCGTCGGTACGCCCATGCAGCCTCTGCTGCGAGAAGAAACTACGGCTGTCCCACTCGCTGCGGCCGACGTGTCGGTATTGTGGTAGGCGATTCTGTTGCCGAAAAAACGTCTTCACAGTAATGTCATTTTGCTGCGAATGTCAAGCCGGTGTAGAAAAGCCGGTGTAGAAAAGTCCAGCGATTCTAACTGAATGCTATTCATTAAACCCGGCGTGGGTGGCTGCTTTATCGGTCTTCTGCTTAAATAAGCGGCTTAAGGGAACTGAGATGAGGCGATCAGGGTTTTGATCTCCATCAATCGACCGATGCGATAGTCGCACTGTGCGGCGCGCAAACGTGGATCGTTGTCCGGATCCAGCAGAACGGTGGTTGCACCGGCGGCACGGCCGGCCTGGCAATCGAACAGATAGTCGCCCACCATCATAATTTCGCGTGGCCGGGCGTTCAGCTGGCGGGCCGCCCAGAGGACACCTTCGGCGCTCGGTTTGGGCGCGGGCGGATCTTCTCGTGTGACGAGCAGGTCGAAATCCCCAGGACCGAGGGGATCAAACTTTTCCAAGGCGCACAGAACCGATGCCCTGCTGTTACGGGTGATAATACCGCAGGCCAGGGGACGTTGCTTGATCCAGGCCACTGTTTCGACCGCCCCGTGATTCGGTATCGATCGTTGCGCCGCCTCGATTTCAAATGCGACCAGCCGCTCCATGGCGGCACGTCTTGTGTGCGGCGTGACCATGGATTGGATGAACTCGAGAACGGGAATTTCGAGCGGGCAACCCAGCGCGTTTTTGATAGCGGGGAAATCCAGGGCGCCCGGCGCGGTGAGGGTCCCGTCAAAATCAAATAATACCGCCTTGATCTGAACGGGCCCCTTCGTATTGCCCGCCGGCCCGGCATGGGTTCGGGATATCACCGTCTTTGTTTCTATTTTCTGCATTCCGCCATTCCGAATATGATGGACATCTTAAGCAAAACTACCTATAAATATATAAATTTTGTTTCTTTTCAAAGAGAAAAGGGTTGATCGGCCCGTCTGCAAAGGAGGAAAACATGGCCAAAAAAATACTCATTGCCCTCGACGATTCCGAAAATGCATTTCGGGCGGCTGAATTCGTCGCCCAGAACTTTTCAAAAGACAACCAGGTCACCCTGCTCAGTGTCATGCTGGACACGGCAGCGCTGTGCAAAATGGACAGCCCTGAGTTGATCCCGCTGTTTAAATCCCAGCAGACCAGCTTTTGTGCACTGGAAGACAAGAAACGCGAGCTGATGCGCGAGGCAGCGAAAAAGGCCAAGAATACATTAGTCGCGGCCGGCTTTCCCCCGGAAAACGTGACGACGAAAATCGAGGATAAAAAACGCGGCGTGGCGCGCGACATTCTGGCGGAGGCGGAAAAGGATTACCAGCTGATCGTCATGGGGCGTCGCGGCATTTCGGGTGTAAAGGAGTTGTTCCTCGGAAGTGTCTCTCAAAAAGTGTTCAACGGCGCCAAAGACATATCGGTGCTCATCGTCAATTAGCGCCCATCCACTAAGTAGAAGTTCGATCCATGCCGATTCTGCCCCTGATCGAATGGTACTATATGCGCATGATGGATTTCTATTTTGCGCACAAGCCCCAACCCACGCCGCCGGTCTCGGTGTTAAAAGCCTGCCGGCTCATCGCCCACCGCGGTGAACACGACAACCGGACGGTCCTCGAAAACAGCCTGGCGGCCTTTCAACGCGCCGCCGATGCCGGCCTGTGGGGCGTCGAGCTGGATGTGCGCTGGACCCGCGACCTCGTGCCGGTCGTGTTTCACGATCCTGATCTCAACCGACTTTTTTCCCGATCGGAACGAATCGACCGACTCTCCTTCAAACAGCTGCGAGCCTGCGCCGAACCGATCCCCAGCCTGACGGAAGTGGTCGAGGGATTCGGGAGACGGTTGCACCTGATGATCGAAATCAAGCGCGGCGAATGGTCCGATCTCCGAAACCAGAGTCGCACCCTGCGCGAGGCCCTGGCCCCGTTGCGGCCGGTGGTGGATTACCATCTGATGGTCCTCGATCCCTCGATCATGGCCCCGTTGTCGGGCCTGGCGCCAGCCTGCATGATTGCCATCGCCTACCATTGGCCCAATCGTTTCAGCCGGTGGGTGCTGGCACATCGCTGGGGCGGATTGGCCACCCATTACAGCATGTTGAGACGCACCTTGATCCGGCGCCACCACACGCATGGCCAGTGTGTCGGCTGTGCGTTTCCGGCATCGCGCAACAGCCTGTTTCGGGAGTTGAATCGGGGTGTGGATTTTATCTTCTCGAATTGTGCCGGCAGACTGCAAAAACTGGTGGTTGAAGCACTGATCCGAGCGCGATCGGATGGCCCATCGGGTCAGACCGTTTGTCTCCAGGACGAAAACTTCACCTCGTCGAACACGAGATGATCGTCGGACGGTCTGCTCACGGCCTCCTGAATGCCGATGGTGTGCTCGATCAAACGCCGGGTATCCATTTGCATACATTCATCGCACAGGCACACCTGAACGGCCATCTCGCCGATTTTGTACCGGCAAAGATGGGTGGCGGGACGGATGTCGCACGCGTAGCAGGGCATGCTGAGGTCGGCAGGCAAGGGTTTGGGGGATTCAGCAATCATATTGTTATCCTTAAAGTCGACGGAATGGATCGTATGGCGCGACGGAACGAAGAAGCGACCGCCATCCTCAGTGGATAAAGCAACAGATGTGCCACCCCACCGGCAAACGACATAACCGATATGAATTATTGTATTATTTTAATGGGCAAGGGATAATCAAAAAAAACAACTGGATAATTTTTGATAGTCTGCCGTACACGATCCTATCAATCTGATAGGCATTGACGGATAGGCATGGATCGCCATCATCCCCATTATATGAGTGAATGGGGGCGATCAAAGCCGCCAGTAGGTCACCCCCAACCGATCGGCCTGCTCCTGGTCAAAGAGGCTTTTCACATCCACCACGATCGGATGGCCGTTCGTACACAGGGCCGCCACGCCGGACAAGCCCATGGTGCGGTAGATCTTGTGCATGACGCCCAGCACGACGGCGTCCACACCGCTAAGCGCCTCCATGGGACGCAATTCCAAACCATAATGCCCGCGGGCCTCGGTCGGATCGGCCAGGGGGTCGTGGACCAGCACATCGATCCCGTAATCTTCCAACTCCTTGACGATGTCGACGATGCGGGTGTTGCGCAAATCGGGCACATCCTCCTTGAAGGTGATCCCCAGGACCGCCACCTTGGCGCCTTTTACGGCCTTGCCGCTGTGGATCAGCAGCTTGACGGTGCGCTCGGCGATATATTTGCCCATCCCGTCGTTCACCCGCCGGCCGGCCAGGATCATCTCGGGGTGGTATCCGAGGGATTCGGCCTTGAAGGTCAAATAATACGGGTCCACGCCGATACAGTGGCCGCCGACCAGTCCGGGGCGGAAAGGCAGAAAGTTCCATTTGCTGCCGGCGGCTTCCAGCACCTCCACGGTATCGATACCGATGATGTCGAAGATCATGGCCAATTCGTTCATCAAGGCGATGTTCAGATCCCGCTGGGTGTTCTCGATCACCTTGGCCGCTTCCGCCACCTTGATGCTCGATGCCCGGTGCAGGCCGGCCTTGACCACCCGGCCATAAACGTTCATGAGGAGATCGGCGCTGGCCGCGTCTGAGCCGGATACGATCTTGACCACGCTCTCCAGGGTATGTACCTTGTCCCCCGGATTGATGCGCTCCGGCGAGTAGCCCACTGTGAAATCGCGTCCGAAGGTCAGTCCGGAGGTCTTCTCAAGGATCGGCACGCAGACCTCCTCGGTGGCGCCGGGATAGACGGTGGACTCGAAGACGACACAGGCCCCCCGCTGCAGATGGCGGCCGACGGCTTCCGAAGCGCCGCGCAGTGGGCTCAAGTCGGGAATATTGTAGGCGTCGATGGGCGTGGGCACGGCAATGATCATCAAACGACAGCGGGACAGATCCTCGGCCTTACTAGTATAAGTGATGGCGGCCCGGGCGAGCCGTTCATCTTCAACCTCCAGGGTGCGGTCATGGCCGTTTCGCAGTTCGTCGATGCGCGCCTCTTTCATGTCATAGCCGACCACGTCGAAATGATCGGCCAGATGAACCGCCAGGGGTAATCCGACATATCCCAATCCCACCACCGCGATCTTATCCTGCCGTGCCTGCAACGACTCGAACGTCACCATCTGTGCGATCCTTTTCCTTGTTGGTTTAGGTTGGTTTGTGATGCGGCCTTATACCCTGAAATTACGTCAAAAACAAGATCAAGTCATGATGATCGTCAGGTCGGGCTTTCTTGTCCCGGCCGCCGTTTTCCAGCCACTTGCGCCAATAAGCGCCGGGTTTCAGTAGCGGTCAAATACCGCCAGGCCCCTTCGGGCAGATTCCCCAGGTGAATGTGTGCCATTCGGATCCGTTTCAGCCGCTTGACCTGGTAGCCGAGCTGCTTGACCATCCTGCGGATCTGGCGGTTGCGACCTTCCAGCAGGACGATGCGGAAACGGCGTCCGGCCAGGCGCCGGACCCTGGCCGGGCGGGTCATACTGCCCAGAATGGGCAGCCCTTCGGACAGCTGTTTCAAATCCCCGTCGTCGATGGGGCGATCCACCGTCACTTCATATTCTTTTTCGTGGTCGAACGAAGGGTGGGACAACCGGTGGTGCAGGCGACCGTCATTGGTCAACAGCAAGAGTCCCGTGGAGTCCTTGTCGAGACGCCCCACCGGATAGATGCGCTCTTTGATATCGATGAGATCGAGGACCAGTCGCTGACCGGGGTGGTCGCAGCTGGTCACATACCCCCTGGGTTTGTGCAAGGCCACATAAATCTTCTGCAACTGCGCCTGGACCGGCTGTCCGTCGACCTCGACCCGATCCTTGTCCGGGTCGACCTTGGTGCCCAGGGTGGTCACCACCGCGCCGTTGACCCGCACCTTGCCGGCCCGGATAAGATTCTCGCCGTGACGCCGTGAGCAAACCCCGGCGTCGGAGAGCCATTTTTGCAATCGCATGACACCCATTGCTTTTCAGGACCGATAATCCGCATTGATCTTCACGTAGTCGATGGAAAAATCGCACGTGATGATCGATGCCTGGCCTGCTCCCAGGTGCAGGTCGATGGTGACCGTGAACTCGGGCTGTTTCATGACCGCGGTGACCTCGTCTTCGCGGGCCTGGCCGCACCCCACCCCTGCCGCGACCATCTGCACCGTATCGAAGTAAATGTCGACGCGGTCAGGTGCCAGCGCCGCCCCTGCCCTGCCCAGGGCACCCATGATGCGCCCCCAATTGGCATCCTCACCGAAAAAAGCGGTCTTGACCAGCGGTGAATGGGCCACACAGTCGGCTATCTGCAATGCATCGGCATCCGATGCTGCCCCCTTCACCTGGACATCGACCAGCTTGGTGACGCCCTCGCCATCTTTGACCAGCCTGCGGGCGATATCCAGCAACATCTCATCGAGCAATCCCTGGAACATCCGCTGCTGGGCCTCGCTCCGGATGTCGACACCGGACATGCCGTTGGCCATCAGGAGCACCGTATCGTTGGTGCTCGTGTCGCCATCGATGGTGATGCGGTTCAGGGAGCGGTCCACCGCCGGGGCCAGCATCTGCTTCAGGAGATCGGCCGGGATGTCGGCATCGGTGCAAATGAAACAGAGCATGGTGGCCATGTCGGGCCGGATCATGCCGGCACCCTTGGCCACCGCCACGACGGAAAAGCCGCGGCCGTCGATCTCTCCCCGTCGCACCACCAGTTTGGGCACCGTGTCCGTGGTCATGATGGCACGGGCCGCATCTTCGAAGCCGTCGGGGCGAAGCCCGGCGACCAGGTCCGGCAATGCCGCCTCCACCTTTTCAATGGGCAGGGGCGCGCCGATCACGCCGGTGGAGGCGACGAGCACCTGCGCATCGTCCAGCTTCAGTCGAGACGCCACACCCGCTGTCATGGCACGGGCATGCGCCAATCCTTGGGGCCCGGTGCAGCAATTGGCGTTACCGGCATTGGCCACGATCGCCCGGGCCACGCCGCCTGCCACCCGTTCTTTGGAAAGCAGCACCGGTGCGGCGGCCACCCGATTACGGGTAAACATGCCGGCCACGGTGGCCGGCGCCTCTGAATAGATAAGGGCCAAATCACGCCCTTTGTTTTTCTTGATCCCGGCCGCAAGACCGGCCGCTGAAAAACCTTTGCACTGGACTGCTTCGACCATTTTTGGCCTCCTTGTTGCAGACTCGCTTCAAAACGTTCTTTGGACGTTCTTTGGCGAAATAATCCCCACCCAAAAGCACTTCATGGGACAAATGCCGTCAAATGTCAATTTTCGTTTTGGGTTGCCAAAGCACCCGGATTTAAATAGATAGGGAGACCTTTTGATTCGACCATAGGAAGAGATGGATATGCGACCCGATACACTGACTTTCAAATGCCCCCAGTGTCATACGGCGATGATCTTTCGGCGGACCTGACGCAAGGTTCGCTGGCACTGCAGGGACTGCGGTAAAAACTACGAACTGTCCGATTTACTCGATCAGTTGGATGACAAAATGGAAGCGGCGCTGGGCGGTCTGTGGTGCGACCGATTCTGACCATCCGGCCTGCCCTTATTCAGTGTCCGTCCACAAGCTCCGGGACCCCATGATCATTCAACACCTCTTCCCCGTATTTGCGTTGATTGCGCTGGGCGCCGCCCTCAAGCGCTTCGGACTGACCAACCCGGACTTCCTGGCGGTGACTGACCGTCTCATCTATTTTATTTTTTTCCCCATCCTGCTCTTCTGGAAAATCGGCGGCGCCGAGCAGGCTTTCAGTGCCGAGGCGGGCCGCTTTTATCTGGCCGTCATCGGAACGGTGATCTGCATCTATATGGTCAGCACGCTCTATATCCTGATTTTCAAGATCCCGGCATTCCAAGCCGGCACCTTCTCCCAAAGCTGTTATCGCTTCAACAGCTATGTCGGGCTCGCGGTGATTTACAGCGTTCTCGGCGAACCGGCCGTGGCCCGCTTCGGCGTCCTGATCGGTCTGGTGATCCCCTTGATCAACGTCTTGTCCGTCACCACCCTGATCTGGTTCTCGGCGGCGCCCGGGCATGTGGGGCAGCGTCTGCAAAAAACCCTCGTTTCGATCCTGACCAACCCCCTCGTGATCGGCTGTGCGGCCGGATTGCTTTATGCGGCTTGGATCAACCGCTTTCCACTCTTTATCGAAAACACGTTACGGTTGGGCGCGTCGGTCACGCTGCCGTTGGCCCTGCTCTCCATCGGCGGCAGTCTGACCCCGCAGACGCTCAAGCGCCATTTTCCCCTCGCGGCCGTCGGCGCCGGATTCAAACTGGTCCTTTTTCCGGCGATCGGCTTTCTCATCCTGCAACTGGCAGGGATCTCCGGCAACGATGTCGTCCTGGGGGTGATCTTTTTCGCATTGCCCACGTCGACAGCCATCTATGTCCTCTCGGCCCAGTTGAAGAGTGACACCGAACTGGCTTCGGCCACCATCGTGCTCTCCACGGCACTCTCTTTTTTCACCCTGTCGGCCGTTTTGTGGCTGTTGAAAGCGCAGTCGTTGCTCAATTCCATTTAAGGTCATGACATGGCGACAAAAAACTTCAAACTGGTGATCGAATATGATGGCAGCGCCTATTGCGGATGGCAGCGACAGCCCAACGGACCCACCATCCAGGCCCGCATCGAGGAGGCGCTCGAACGCATGACCCGCAGTGACATCAAGCTGATCGGTTCGGGCCGCACGGATGCGGGGGTTCACGCCCTGGGCCAATGCGCCCACTTCGCTTGCGACACCGCCATCGACGCCCAGGCATTCCGGAACGGCCTCAACAGTCTGCTTCCCGACGACATCGTCATCCGATCCTGCGAAGAGGTGCATGCCGGTTTTCACGCCCGCTTCGATGTCCAATCCAAAACCTATCGCTACCGAATTCTCAACAGCCCTCTGCCGGCGGCAATCGGGCGGCAATATCAATGGTGGATCCGCACGCCGCTCGATGTCGCCGCCATGCGCGAAGCGACCGGCTACCTCGTCGGAGAAAAGGATTTCAAGGCCTTCGAAGCCGCCGGCAGTCCGCGTGCCCATACGATCCGCCACGTCATGCGCGCCGAAATTCGAATGGAGGACGAATCCCATCTACTCTTTGAAATCCGGGCACAGGGTTTTTTGCGCTATATGGTCCGCAACATCACCGGCACCCTTGTCCAGGTGGGCAAGGGCCGAATGGCACCCCACGAAGTTGCCGTGATCCTGGACGCCCGCGACCGCGCACAGGCGGGTATGACCGCACCGGCCCACGGATTATGCCTGGTCGAAGTGTTCTACTGATCCATTTGCTTGCACTCGTTCTCGTTCTCGTACTCGTACTCGTACTCGAGAGTTTCCCCTGCCTATGTAAACGATTCCAGTATGGATCGAGTACACGTACCGCTACGCTGAAGTACGTGTACGAGTGCAATAGAAGCCAATTCCATGGGCTGTCTGGGGCGAAATATATGTCAGCTTATTTATGCCTGCGACCCCTAAGCATGCATAAAGATATAAACCCAGTATCCTTTTTTGCACCCCATTTAGCCAAGCGGAGAAAACACCGAAGGCGCCCACCTTGTTCCAGACCGGTTTACCAGGTGGCACCCAATTTGCAGAATCCGGGAAAACTATCCCCATGAATGCGCCCTTAACGCTTTCTGGATCAAGGAACTCATGTTAACCCACAAGCGGCCGATATTGATGAGCGAGGCTCCACATTACCTTTTACGAGGGGATGACGCATGCAGGAAACAACATTTCTGGAAAACAATGAAACCATGATGGAGAACCTGAAAAATATTCCGGTCATGGAGAAATTTGACGATCAGGAACTGAACAGATTGCTGGAGATGAGCAAAATTCGAAAATACAAGGCCGGGGAATGTATCGTAGAAGAGGGGCTCTCCGATACCTGGCTCTATTTTTTGATGTACGGCCGGATCAAAATCACCAAACAGGGCAAAGAAATTGCCCTTCTATCGCGTAGAGGAGAGGTTTTTGGTGAAATGGGCGCTCTGGACAGCTCCCGGCGCTCGGCCTCAGCCCATGCAGTGACCGACACCGTCTGCCTGGCCACGGACATTTTCTATCTCGAAAAATTGACCGGCAACGAAAAGTTGGCTTTCGGCTATGTGTTCTATCGGTTGATGTCGGAAATCCTCTCCCGTCGCCTGCGTCAAACCACCGAGGCGTTCATCCAGGCCAAAGGCCGCATCAATCTGAAGTTCTGGTAACTGTCAAACCGGCCGCCTTCGGCCAGGCGACCGGCTGGTATCACGCCGTTTCCAGGTCACGAACACCTTGCAAAACGGTATCGAACAATTCCTGGATCTGCTCTTCGTCCACACAGGAAAATGCCACCCGCAAATCATACTTGCCCAAAGCGATGAGTCCCACCCCGTACCGATCCAGCAGGTGCACCCGCAACGGTTCGGCCTCGACCGTTTTCAACTTGAGGCACATAAAATAACCTGAATTAAAAGGATAAACCGACCAGGCCGATGCGTACCGATCATCGGCCAATACCGCTTTGACCCTTAAGGCACGCGCCTTGAGGATTTCGAACTTTTCAACCATTTCGCCCTGGATTCGCGGGTCTTGCATGGCCTTGAGCAACAACGTCTGGCCCAAATGAGACGCATTGGAAATATTGCCGCGCACGCATCCGGCCGTTTTACGCTCCAGGGCGTCATAGACGGGCAGTGGGTCACCGCTGCAGGAGAGGCCATATGTGATGAACCCGATGCGCAACCCCCACACGAAATACTCTTTGGTGGCACCGTCCAGTTTCACTGCCAGAAGGTTCGCGTGTCGACCGCACAACTTGGCGAAGAGGGATTCTTTCTGGATCTGATCGTCATAAAACAAGCCGAAATAGGCATCATCTAGTACCACCAGCAATCGGGTCCCGTTGGCCGCGGCCCGGGCAAGGATCTCCGCAATGCCATCAGATTCCGCCTCTGTGACGGTGTATCCCGTTGGATTTTGAGGAAAATTCAGCAAAACGAAGATCTTCTCATGCGTCTTGGATTCTTTGGCGATGGCCGCTTCAAAGGCGGTCAAGTTGAAACCGCCGTTTTCGTCAAAAAGTGCGTAATGGCTCAACCGCGCGCCCTTGCGCACGCCGAAGATCATGTTGTAATTGCCCCACATCATGTCGGGCAGCAAAATCACATCTCCCGGATCGACCCAGACGTCCGCAAACGTACTGATCGCATGGGTGATGCCACAGGTGACCACCGGCAAACTGATCTTCCGGTCGGCCAGCGTCGGATTTTTACGGCGCAAATCCTCCTGCCAGCGCTTGCGCAATGCCGGCAGTCCAAAGGAAGGCGCATAGGTGAGCGCTTCGCTCGGCGCAATGCCGTCCAGCGGATCCATGATGCTCCGGAAGCACATGGTGTGACCGGATTCTTTGGCGATTCCGATCGTCGCGTTGATTCGATGCGCCTTTTCCTTTGCCTCTGCGCTCTGGCTCAGGATGCCTTTGGGGAAAAACAGCTGTCGGCCCACATTGGACAGCATTTTCCAGACGGGGGTGCTGTCCTGTCGAATGATCTGATTGAGTTCCTCGGCAAGCGGATTCATCTTACGGCTACTCCCGGTGTTCCGTTGGTCAATAAAAAACCCCGCCCAATGCCTCAGGGCGGGGTCAATGCATTGCGCGCCTGAGGACATTAGCGGCTTGCGCGCTTGGATGCTTTCAGCGGATTGACTTTCGCTTTGGCGGTCACAACGGTGTTGGTCACATGGGTGGCCAGGTTGCAATTGCCTCTTTTCCACTTAAGGGCCGGCTCCGGGCACGCCGTACAGTACCAGCCGGTGCTCAGCTGGACAGCGCGGCTGCAACCCTGGCAGGCCTCCACGATTTCATAACAATGCCCGCCGTTGTAACCGCACCCCTTGGCAGTCATGAAGGCACACTCGGAACCCTTACGGATGGTTTCACAAATCATTACAATCACCTCGTTTATACGAAATTTAAACAAAAAAAAGCCGGATAAGCGCTCATCCGGCTATTTTTCCAGAATTACGTCCGGTTGCCGTATAGTCAAGGCCGGCAACCTTGTCAAGCAATATTTTAGCTTCGATTCATTGGTTTCCAACCCCTGGATCAGCAGCCCATGACTGTGCTTCATGCTTGTAAAGATGCACACCCTGCTGAGGAAAGGGAATACTGACGCCGCTGACAGCGATTCTAACTGAATGCTATTCATTAAACCCGGCGTGGGTGAACCACATTCAGGTAAAATTGACGGGCCGCTGAGTTTACCAGGCCGGCATTGCAAAAAAGGTGATGTTGTTGTACACCCGGCTTGCCGAAGGACAAATGTGAAAAAAATGACCCCAAAACCAGATACCCAACATATACTCAACGAGGCCGCGGCCGTTCTCGAATTGGAAGCCGAGGGCATCCTGGCCATGAGCCGCCGGATCGACCATCGGTTCGTCCAAATGGTCGACCTGATCTGCAACTCGACTGGCCGTGTCATCATCGCAGGGATAGGTAAATCAGGCATCATCGCCCGAAAAATTGTCGCCACCCTCAACAGTACGGGCACTCGCGCCTTGTTCCTGCATCCGGTGGAAGCCATGCATGGTGACCTGGGCATGGTCAGCCCGGAGGACGTCTTTATCGCTTTATCCTCTAGCGGAGAGACGGATGAGCTCAACATTCTGCTCCCCCGTATCCGCTCGGAAGGCTGCCCGATTATCGCCTTCACCGGCAACGGCGCATCGACCCTTGCCCGCCACAGCGACCTCATTATCGATGTGGCGGTGGAAAAAGAGGCCTGCCCGCTGGGGCTGGCGCCCACCAGTTCGACCACTGCCATGCTGGCCATGGGAGACGCCTTGGCCGTCGTGCTGATCAACCGTAAGCATTTCAAGCCCGACGACTTTAAACGGTTTCATCCGGGTGGGGCGCTGGGACAGCGACTGGCACGCAATATCGGCGACCTCATGCTCACCGGGGAGGCGGTGCCCGCGATTCGTGCAGGGGCGTCCATGAACGCGGCCATAGAGGAGATCAACCGCCACAGCCTGGGCGTTATCCTGATCACCGATGCCGCAGAACGCCTGGTCGGCATCATCACCGATGGCGACATTCGGCGCGCTGTGGCCGACCGAAAAAGCCTGGCGACCATGACCGTCGACCAGATCATGAGCACCAAGCCCCACAGTGCCCAGGAGGACACCCCTGCCTACGATGCCCTCAACATCATGGAACGGCACCAGATCACCGTTCTGCCAATCACCGATGACCAAAAAAGGGTCAAGGGCGTCCTGCATTTGCACGATATACTGGGAAAAGGCGAATTTAAATTCAACGGCACGTGAACCGACGGCCGAGGAGAAATCGGATGACCATAGAGTTGATCGACACCACTATCACCAAGCTGGGGAAGGCCGGCATCACTTCCCCTTTGTTCCACCGCGGCGGGACGTCACCCGCCTTCGTGCGTGACGAGAACCAGGTACTGGTCCATATTCATGCATCGGAAATTGAAGAACTTTTCAAGGATCAAAAGACCCCGCCGACCTTTGAATTGGCGGGCCCCCGCGAAAAAATCTACTTCGATCCCAGCAAATTGCGCTGTGCCCTGGTCACCTGTGGTGGCTTGTGCCCGGGCCTCAATGACATCATCCGCTCTGTGGTCCTGGAGCTCTACTACCACTATGGTGTTCGTAACATCTACGGCATGCGCTACGGTCTGCAGGGATTCATCCCCAAATACGGTCATGAAGTGATCGATCTGGAGCCCAGCGCGGTCACCAACATCCTCGATCGGGGAGGTTCGATCCTCGGCTCTTCGCGAGGCCCCCAGGATATCGATGAAATTATCGACTGCCTGGAACGGATGAATATCGGTATCCTTTTCATGATCGGGGGGGATGGCACGCTAAGGGCTGCGGTAAAAATCGCTGACGCCATCCTGGCGCGTAACTTGAAAATCAGTGTCGTGGGCATTCCCAAAACCATCGACAACGATATCTACCTCATCGCCAGATCCTTTGGCTTCGATACGGCGGTGGAGGTCTCCACTCAAGCGATCATCGGCGCCCATAACGAGGCGGCCGGTTACCCCAACGGCATCGGGCTGATCAAACTGATGGGCCGTCATTCCGGGTTCATTGCCGCGACGGCCGCCCTGGCCCAACAGGACGTCAATTTTGTCCTGATTCCGGAAGTGGATTTCGATCTGGAGGGACCCCAGGGATTTTTGGCGGCCGTCGAGAAACGGCTGGAATCCAGAGGTCATGCCGTCATTGTGGCCGCCGAGGGCGCGGGGCAGAAGTTTTTTGAAAATCTACCCGAAGAACGCGATGAATCGGGCAACATTCGTCTCAACGACATCGGTATCTATCTGAAAAATCAGATCATAAAATATTTCAAGGCCAAAGATATCGACATCAACATCAAATATATCGATCCGAGCTATATGATCCGCAGCCTGCCGGCCAATGCCAACGACAGTGTATTTTGCGGATTTTTGGGTCGCAATGCCGTACATGCCGGAATGGCCGGTAAAACCAAACTGGTCATCGGACGTTGGAACAATCACTTCGTCCACATTCCCATGGAGGCGGCCACCAGCCAACGCAAACAAGTCACCCCAAAAGGCGAATTGTGGTCTGCGGTTCTATCGGCCACCGGCCAGGGTTCACTGAAGAATCCCGAGTGACGATCGCCAGCCGCTTTAAAGATCGCCTAACAACCGGGAAATGACAGCAGCATGCTTTGCGGCCGCCCCGCGATGGGCCAGTATGGCGCGGCGCGCGGCTTTGCCCGCGGCATCCGCCTTGAATGGATGGCGCAACCAATCGCTGGCGACCTCGGCCAATTCACCACCATGCTGAACGGTCACCCCGCCTCCGGCTTTTTCGATGAGCGTCCGCGCATCGGCAAAATCCTCCATTGAGGGACCGAACAGCACCGGTTTGGACCACATGGCCGGCTCCAACACATTCTGTCCACCCTTGCGCACCAGACTGCCGCCGCAAAAGACCAGGCTGGCGACACTGTAAATCGCCGCCAGTTCACCGATCGTGTCGAGCAGGACGACCTGAGCGCTTCTTTCGCATCGGGGCGGATCGAGCATGGTGCGGCGCTGACAGGTAAAACCGGCCGTCTTGATGTATGCTTCGATGTCGTCAATATGGTTGAGGTGGCGCGGTGCAAGAATCAGGATCGCTTCGGGGCAGCTTTGTAAAATACGGGCATACGCCTCCATTACGATCTTTTCCTCGGGGTGACGGGTACTTCCTGCGACAATGACCGGCGCCGTATCGGCCAGATTTAAGAGCCTTCGGGCCCACTGTCTCGCCGCGTCACCCGCTGCCTGGGGATCCGGGCTGTCGAATTTGGCATTGCCATGGACCTGGATTCGCCACCGATCCGCCCCCATGGATTCGATGCGGGCCGCGTCGGCCGACGATATCATGCTGAAACGATCGATGCGGGAAAGGGCATGGCGCATGAGGGGATGTATTTTTCGATAATTGTGGATGGACCGTACGGAAATCCGTCCATTCACCATGGCGATACGGATCCCTTTGCGATGGGCACGCTCGATCCAGTTGGGCCAGATTTCAGTTTCGAGGAAGACCAGCACATCCGGACGCACCATCGTCAGCGCCTGGTCGACCGGCCAGGCAAGATCGATGGGTGCGTAAAAGGATTCGACCCGATCCGCCAGTTGAGACCTGGCGCGCGCGAGTCCCTGCCTGGTCGTACACGAGAGGGTCACATGGCAATCGGGCCTGAGCTCCCACAGCGGCTTTAAAATGGCTGCGGCCGCCCCCACTTCTCCAACCGACACGGCGTGCAACCAGACCCTGGGTCGCGCCTCGTGTGCCACCCGCAACGATTGCGGATATCGCCCCATGCGTTGGCGAAATCGCTCGTTTTCCTCATCTTTATTTCGGAAATAGAGCCACAACAGCGGCGTCAGGGTGAGACCGGCGCCCGTACCGACGAGATTGTAAAGAAAAAAAGAAGGGGTCATGGCAATGCGACTTCGACAAACTTGTCGCCCTTGATCCGCAGCAGGCTGAGACGCTTGATCGCTTCGCCATTGCCGGCAAAGGCCGTCGCACCGGTCACCCCCCGTGCCAGATAGATGTCCTTCATGGCATCCCGCAACTCTTGGCGCATCTCTATTTTACCCCTGGCCATCAAGGTGAGAATCAGGTTTGTCGTGTCGAATGCAAACGCCTCCATCACGCCAGGCTCATGACCGTAAATGCTGCGATAGGTGTCGACAAACCCGCGCACCGCTTCCGAGGCACTCTCCTTGAAAAACCCGTCGACCATGACCGCATCCTGGGCGTATTGCCAGGACATATCGATAAGCTGTTGCGAGTGCCACAGGTTGGTGCCCACCAGGTAGATGTTTTCCACATCATGGTAGGCCAATTGCGGTAAAATCAGACCCGTCGCTTTGGGGGCATCGGGAATGAACAGGACATCGAAATCGACATTGGATGGCTTCCGATCCTCTGGCGTTATGCGACCAATGGCCGGGCCTTTACCGCGATCTTGATCGGGGTCCTGAAAAAACAACCCGGTCAACCGTGTCACCGGATCGGAGAGGACATCGGACAGGTTTTCGGTGCTCACCGAACGCCGGTGGTAATAGGGATTGGATTCCACCTGGACAACGGGTGTCGTCCGTAGATCCGAAGGCACCTCATGATGGGAGCCCACCAGTTTTTGGATCGTGACCGCAAAATCGGTCTGCTGGGGATCATATCCCTCTGCACCGACCACCCGTCCGCCCTGCCGGATAACCTCATCCCAGAACAACGACATGAAAGTGGTGCCATAGGATTCACGCGGGTACATGATGCCAAAATTGCGCAGGTAAAGATGGTGCACGAAATAGTCGACGAGGGTCCTCACCTGATCGTGAGGGGAAATAAAATGACGAAATACAAAATCTCCGACCTCGGTGATTCCCATCTTTTGGGTAAACGTCACTATGGGAATGTTCAAGCGCTGGGCCTCGCTGGCGGCGGCCGATGCGG
Organism: Desulfatitalea sp. UBA4791; assembly: GCA_002402905.1. Classification (GTDB taxonomy): domain Bacteria; phylum Desulfobacterota; class Desulfobacteria; order Desulfobacterales; family Desulfosarcinaceae; genus Desulfatitalea. The sequence goes on from DHGT01000102.1 coordinate 27,764, forward strand.
CGGCAATGGGACCGATGATCACCCCGGCACCTGCCTGCACCAAGGCCTTGACGCCCTGAACGGCGATATCATCCTCGGAGGCTGTGTCTTTAACGACCAATCGCACAGGCATTGCGGTTTCACCGGTTTGAAGCAGACTCAACGCCATTTCCACGGCATTGAGCGCACGCCGCCCATAAGTTTCATAGGGGCCGCTCAACGGCAGTAGGCATCCAACCGTATAGGGTTCAAAATGAAGTCGTTCGGTGAGCTGCCGAATCCATTCGCCGGCGGCTTGATCGAACGGATGGCCAGGGAAGGCGCCTCTAAAGGCCGATAGCACGTCCAAGGCGGCGGCGTAGTTGTGATGCTCGATTTCGGCCGTTGCGTATCGATAGATCAAAAAACTGCGTATCTGGCGATCCTCTATACGGTCCCAAATCGCATCAATGGCCTGGGGATCCAGTCGGGCAATCGACTCCTGCAGGTGTGCCTGCCACACCTCGTCCTCGGGAGCGGGCATATTTTTATAAACCAAATAAGCATACAGGGTCGCATCCGCCGAATCGCCCGTGACCTGATAGATGTGGGCCAATCGCTGCCAGATGTCGATGCGCAGGTTCATTTCAGGCTTGTTTGCCAAAGCCTCATGACAGATATCGATGGCCTCGGGGATCCGATTGGATTTCACATACAGATCCGCGATGCCCAAACGGGCACGGTCGGCCGCCGGACTTTGGGGAAACAGCGTCACTGCCCGCCGATAAAAGGCCTCCGCCGGGCCATCCTCACCCCTTTGAGCATAAATCCTGCCGATCAGCTGCCAGGCATCCGGCGCAAACCTTCCCTCGGGATACTGGCCGAGATAATTTGTAAAAATGGATTGGGCGCGCTCCAGATCCTTTCTGGTCAGGGCCTCCTCGCCCTCGAGGAAGAGAGAATCGCCTGCTTCCACGGGGCGCATGGTCGGCTCGGGGGCCGTCGTTGGCTGAGAGACGCATGCGCCGAGCATCATGGACAAAAAGATGAGCCAAAGCCAGTTGTGGATTGCTTTATGATGATGCAAATACTTCTGTTGCACGCCGTCACCCGATCTCTTAAAAGAAGCCATTTTTGAAAGCCAACATACACCAAAAACAAAAATTTTCAAATAGTTGATCGAATTTTACCCGCCTTGATCAGCAACCTTGACAGAGCACTTTGTAAAACAATATAGTGGCCGAATCAATACGTCAAAGAACAAAAGGGCCACCGATCCCATACAATTAGATTTAAAAAAAAATTTGTCAGGGCACTGTCGGCCCTGAAGCCGACGCAAGCATGGACACAAAGGCGGATGATCATGAAAATGAGATTTTGTTTATTGGTTTGGCTTTTTCTGGCGATTGCATTACCCCATGCCGAAGCCGATTTCTATCGTTACGTCGACGAACATGGCAATGTCCTTTACACCGACGATTTGAGTAAAGTACCGGTCGAGCAGCGGGACAAGGCCCGGAGTTATGAGGACTCCCAGAGTCCGGCGCCTCCGGCCGTGAAAGAGCCGAAAACGGACGAAAGTCAAAATGACACCTCTCGGGCCGTGGGCGGCAGTTTCGAAAATGAACGGCAATCCATCCAGGCCCGGGAAAAAGCCTTGAACGACGAATACAACAGCCTCATGAAAGAACGCAACGCCCTCGACCAGGAAAAGCAAGACGCGGTCACACCGGACCAGATCAAAGCCTACAACCAAAAAATCGTCGAGTTCAATGCCCGTATCCAGGCCTACGAGGAAAAGCGTGCGGTCTATGCCGATCAGGTGGCGGCGTTTAATGACAAGCTAAAGTCGGGACAGCAGGAATCCCCCCAGAACCCATAAGGAGGTGAACCCATGGCGCGTATCGCCCCATCGGACTTCAAAAAAGCATTGGCTGTCGGACGGCCGCCCAACATTCAAGGGCTGTTTCCCAACTCCAACGCACTGCTGGTCAGTGGCAAATTCATCGACCTGGCCATGCTGGCCAAAGGAAAAAGCATCTGCATGGCGGCCAACGGCCGGAACACCTTCGTCATTCGTGGGGCGCTGCGTGCCGCACAACGCGCCAATGCCACCCTCATCATCGAAATCGCGAAATCCGAGGGCGGTGTCGATGCTTACTGTCCGATCAACTATTGGAACATGGCACGAACGGTCGACGCACTGTGCAACGAAATGGACATCAGCGTACCGGTGGCCATCCACGCCGACCATTATGGGATCAAAAATCAAAAGGACATTCTAACGGCCAAGACAGAGATCCCCTCGATGTTTGACGCAGGCATTACTTCCATCGCCATCGACGCCTCTCACATGCCGGACGCCGACAACCTCCTGGCCAGTCTCGAGCTCAATCCATTTGTCCCCGAGTGGGCCGGCCTGGAAACAGAAGTAGGTGAAATCAAAGGAAAAGATGGCCTATCCACCAAAGAGGAAGCCCTATTTCTGATCCAGGGGCTCAATGCCCACGGCGTTTTCCCCAACTGGATCGCACTGAATAACGGCACCACCCATGGCATCGAAGCCAGTGACCAGGGAATCCAGGTCGAACTCACCGCCGAGATCCACGAGGCGCTCACACCTTACAATGTGTCCGGTGCGCAGCATGGCACGTCGGGGAACAGCTCGGATCGACTGCGCCAGATTGCCCAGAAAACCCGTACGACCAAAGCCAATGTGGCCACCGCCTTGCAAATGATCTCCTGGGGATTGGAGGTCAACGACTACGGCAACGCCATTCTGGATGCCAACGGTGGCTTCATCAAGGTCAAGGACCAGGGCATGAGCGAGGAGATGTGGGCCCAGATGCAGGCCTACGCCGAATCCAAGGGCTGGAAGGGAGGCAACTACAAAAAACTCAATCTGCCCTTCGAAAGCAGACTTCTGGCGCAACCCAGGGAGATCCGGGAGCGTATGGCCCACCGCGTCGAGCGGTTCGTCTACAATATGTTGGTCAACGTTCTCAATGCCCAGGATACCGCTGAACTGGCCATCGACCTGATCCTGAAAACCGCCAGCCATGACCCCGGTCCCAAAGCGAGACGTATTGAAAACCCCGACGAGTGGACCCCTGCAAAAATTGCCGAACGCGCCAAAGCCATTGACGCTGATAAAGGACCGAAAGGCAATTTCGAAGACTGATCGACGACCGGACCAAATTTTTAGCGCCCATTCCGAAATTGGCAATGGGGGCATGCATGGCATGTCCCCGTTTTTTTGGCTCGTCGAGGTCGCGCATCAATTTATTGATTGATTATTTTCAACAGGTTATAAAATCATAAACTGTAATTTGCATTTTTTCCTTAAGTCCCAATGGCTAATGCCGATATCCATACCGGAGGGACTTAAAATGTATATTCAAAGTTATCAAATCCACAATGTCCTCGATGTCTATCGCAAGCAACTCAGCCGGAGTTCGGGTCAGAAGACACCCTCACTGGCAGGGGATTCATCTGCCCGTGATCGGGTCGAATTATCGGGGAACGGCCAGCGGCAGTCCTTGATCGACCTGGTAGCCACCGAAATCGTGGATCGCATTGCCCAAAACGGTCCCCACAATCGATTCGAGGAAACCCTGCTCCGAAACATGGACCGCCCCCGCGTCAACGAATCGGTACGATCGGTAGAAAAAGACATTGAGTTCACCTACACGACGATTGACGAAAACGATCAAAAAACGATCAACTCCCTGCCGGTCAGACACTTCAATCCACTGATCGACAAACAACTGGCCCGACAAGCCGGGAGTGATCCGACGGGAAACGAACTGGCATGACAGACGTGCGTAAGATATCGGGAAAGCGATGGTGCGATGACTGCTTGACCGCGTACGGCGGCTGTTAAGGGGAAGCCGTACGAGTTGCATTCGCGCGTGAGGATACGTGCAAAAGGGGGACCACCATGATTGACCAAATTAATGAGGGATCGCTGCGAACGGCTGTCAAGATCGAATCCATTGGTTCGGCTTATGACAAACAAGCCGCGCAACAACAAGCGGCAGAGGCCAGGCAGGTCAGGCCGGTCGAAAACTCAGAGGCCGGCGGTAAAACGGATAGCAAGACCTCGCAGAAGGAGGACCAAACCAAATATGTGATGGAAGAAGACACCCTGGTGTTTGAAAAGTACAACCAGAAAGGCGACCTCATCTTCCGACTGCCGCCGGATTACACACCGGTTGATGAACGCGCCTGATCCCTTCTGGCTATGATCTCATCCCCCGCTTTTTTCTTCTGCCGTGGACAGGTGGCATGACGTCTCACCCCCCTCTTTCACGGCCGACCACAAGCGTTCCATCTCTTGCCTGGGGACCTCGCCGAGCTGTTTGCCCTGATCGGACGCCATCTTTTCCATCTGTTTGAATCTTTGGACAAATTTTGAGGTGGACGCCGAGAGCGCACTCTCGGGGTGAAGGCCCAGCAGCCGCGCGACGTTGATCATCGTGAAAAGAACATCGCCGAATTCCATCCTGACCCGGTCGAGATTCCCGGATGGTTCTTCGGTCAACAGATACACCTCCTCCTTGAACTCCTGCCATTCGGCTTCGGTCTGATCCATAACGCCCGCAGGGGTATCCCAATCGAAGCCGATACCGGCCGCCCTTTCGGAGATGCGGTAGGCCCGCATCAGGGCCGGCAAGCCCGACGGCACCGTATCCAATATGGAGCCCGTGCCCTTGCCCTTCTCCTGCTGTTTAAGCTCGCGCCAGCGCTCCTTCACCTGGGCGGCATTCTCCAATTTGTCCGATCCGAAGACATGCGGGTGGCGGTGAATCATTTTCGCCAAATTTCGGGCCAGGACATCGGTGGGCGAAAACCGTCCTGCCTGCTGGTAAAGATACATCAGAAAAATCACCTGAAACAGGACGTCGCCCAACTCCTCGAGAATCCCCGGCGTGTCGTCGGCCTCGATGGCCTCGACCAGTTCGAAGGCCTCTTCGATGAGATAGACGGTCATGCTGCGGGGGGTCTGTTTTCGGTCCCAGGGGCAGCCATTCTCCCCCCGCAAGGTCGCAATCAGCTCGAATAAGGCGGCAAAAGTCGGGGTGGGCGTCAACTCTTTTTGCGTTGCCACGATTGTTTCAATTCCTTTAAATGTTCGCTGAAAAGCTTTTTCATGTCCACGGAGGCGACCCGCACCATGGTCGTACTGATCACCATCGTGTGTCGCACGATCAGGGAATCTCTCAGGAAGGCGGAATTTTTAGGTAAAAAGGCGGTCAGCAGGATCACGATGACCGACACGATCAGAATCCCTTTAAGGGTTCCGAAAACCAGTCCGCACAGCCGGTCGGTCCATCCCAGAAAAACAATATTCATCAGGTACTTGATAATCACACCGACGGCACTGACCGCCAGGTAGATCCCCACGAAGAGGATCAGGCAACCGAGGATATTGGCATAGCCCGGGTCATCGATCCAGCGCCGGAGAAATCTTGCAAGCCACGGATAATAACTATAGGCCGCGTAAAAGCCGGCCACAACGCCGACGATCGATGACAGCTCCTTGATCAACCCTCTGAAAATTCCACGGACGAGGCAGAATCCGATGATGGTTGCCAGAACAATGTCGAGCAGGTTCACTGGTCACCTGAGTATCTTTGGCTGTTTCGCGAATCACCGGCGAAGCCGGCAGTTTAAGAAAGGGGAGACGCTAACAGAGGCCATGGCATTGGTCAAGTAGCTTGCGCTCAAAACAATGACTCTAAATGAACGCCATTCATTAGATCCGGCCCGGCTTTCATTAAAAATAGAAATGCTGTTTGCATTCGGCAATGAAGTTTTATATTCTCCAGAGTTATCTCATGCCGACCATGGCAGGGTGACATTTGAGTCAAGCGAGCAAGACCAAAGGAGCGAGTCGAACTAAGGCAGCCCATGAGCGTTTCCGACTACCAAACCAAGATCACGTTCAGTGACGTGGAGCTGTCGCGACAGCTGTTCGGCGAACACAACGGCCATCTGCAACGCATGGCCCAAGCGCTTGCCATCACGATCCAGGCTCGCGGCAACACGGCCCATCTGCAGGGTGACGAAATTTCCGTTCGATTGGCCCAAAACCTGATGACCCAACTCTATGGGTTGCTCAAAGCGGGTTACCCGGTTTATGCCACGGATATCGACTACGCCATCCGCGTTCTCAGTGCCGACGATCGGGCCAGCTTGAAGGACATTTTTCTCGACACGGTTTACATTACGGCCAAAAAGCTGGCCATCACGCCCAAAAGCCGGGCCCAAAAAGAGTATATCGATGCCATCCGTCAGCACGATATCGTATTCGGCATCGGACCGGCCGGTACCGGCAAGACCTATCTGGCCATGGCCATGGCCGTGGCGTCGCTGTCCAAGGGCCAGGTGAGCCGGATCATCCTGACCCGCCCGGCGGTGGAAGCCGGCGAGGCCCTGGGATTTCTGCCCGGGGACCTGGCCGATAAGGTCGATCCCTACTTACGCCCCCTTTATGATGCCCTGCACGACATGCTGCGTTTTGAGAAGGTCACCAGTCTGATGCAGCAAGGCGCCATCGAGGTAGCCCCCATCGCCTTCATGCGCGGGCGAACCTTGAACGATTCATTCATCATTCTGGACGAGGCGCAAAATACCACCTCGGAACAGATGAAAATGTTTCTCACCCGCATCGGATTCAGCTCCAAAGCGGTCATCACCGGCGACATCACCCAAATCGATCTGCCTCCCCATAAAACATCGGGATTGATCGAAGCCAAGGACATTCTGGCCGACATCGAGGGGATCCGAATGGTCTTTTTTTCCCAGCGGGATGTCGTGCGCCATCGACTGGTACAAGAGATTATCCAGGCTTACGAGTCAGCGACGGACCGCAAAGCGCTGACCGCAAACGGCGGCTATCAACGTCAACCCACCGGCCAGCCCGTCGGACAACGCGTCGGCCAACCCGTCGATAGATCGGATCCACCGAAAATTGATCCATCGAAAATCGATCGGTCCCAAACTGGTTCATCCAAAATCAGTCCACCAGAAATGGGACTTTCAGAAGTAGGTTCGCCAGAGATGGGCCAGATAGACCAGACGCTCCATTCGATCCTGGACAAATAGGCAGACGCATCGCCATGAGTGCCGACCCCAAGCGCATAAAAATCTATTCCGACACCCTGGAAAAACGGCTCAAGTGGTTGATGCTGGCCCTGGTGACAGTAATTTTCTTGATCCTTTTGGCTCCCAATCTCGTGGTTCATCAGCAGTCCTATGATCTCGGGGATATCGCCGACCGCGACATCAAAGCATCGCGCGATTTCTTCGTCGAAGACCGTGCCGCCACCGAAGCCAACCGGCAACACGTCATCGAACAGATTTTGACGGTCTACGACCACGATCCACGGATTGCCGATCAGATGACCGAAAAGGTGCGCACCGCCTTCGCCAGGATGCGCAAATCGCTCAAAGAGCTGGAGAGCACGCTTCAAACCTCACCGGTCGCCAACACCGAGGGAACGCCGGCAACGCCTCCCACGGTCGATACCGCCAGCGAGGACCTTGAAAATGCGATGATGGCGCAAAAAGAGACCTTCGCGACCCTGCTCGGCATCGAGATCAGCCGGGGCGCCTTCCGATTTTTGATCAGCGAGGGATTCGCACCGCCGATTGCCGAAACCATCATCCGTATCGTGACCGACATTTTGAACAACGGCGTCGTGGCCAACAAGGAAATCCTGCTGAAAGAGGTCGACAAGGGCATCCTCCTGCGCGATGTGGTCTCCCAAGAAGAGACGACCGTCTATTCCTTGCGACAATACTATGGCCCCGACCAGGCCAAAACCATGGTGCGCATCATTGCCGAACCGCTGGTCAAGAATTTCAATTACAACGTGATCAACCTGATCGTCGATTTCAGTCAACAATTGCTCTACCCCAACATCACCCTGAATCATAACGAAACCGAAGCCCGCAAAAAGAAGGCCCTGGCCGATATCAAGCCGATCATGTACAAAATCAAGGCTGGCGAAATGCTGCTGCGCGAAGGTGAACGGGTATCGGCGGTCCAATTGCTCAAATTGCGGGCCATGGAGGACCAGCACGAATACCGGCACGTCTTCACCAGCGCCCTGGGTGCGGCCATGGCCCTGATCACGCTGATCCTTGTGCTGTACGTGCTCTATTTTCACCAACCCCGCTACGCGCGTCACAACACGACCAAGAATCTGCTTTTCATGGCCCTGATGATAGTGTTCGTCATGGTGATGGTGAAAATCGGGGTCGTCCTCTCGACGGCACAGCTGTTCGGCGGCATCTTCTCCATCCCGAGCAGTTCGGTCGTCTATGCCATACCCGTTCCGGCCGTCAGCATGCTGGTGTGCCTGGTCCTCGGATTCGAAATGGCCATCCCTTTCGCACTGGTTTCGGCCGTCTGCACCGCTCTGTTGTTTGGCGGCCGCTTCGACGTGTTCCTCTTCTTCGTGATCCCCAATGCCATGGCCGCCTATTGGGTTCAACGCTGCCGGGAGCGTAAAGTCGTCATATCGGCGGGCACCAAGGTGGGATTGATCAACGTCCTGCTGGCCATTGCCTTTGGCATCTACAATTCGAGTTACGGCGGCATGAACCTCCTGTGGGACGGCGCGCTCGCGTTCGTCGGCGGCATCACCGCCAGCGTCATCACCCTGGGCGTCGCGCCATTGGTGGAGATGCTTTTCCGCTATACCACGGATATCACGCTGCTCGAACTGGCCAACCTGGACCGCCCCATCCTGAGGCGGTTGATGATCGAGGCGCCAGGTACCTACCATCACTCGGTCATTGTGGGATCGATGGTCGAAGCGGCCGCCGCCGAAATCGGGGCCAATCCGCTTCTGGCCAAGGTATGCGGGTACTATCACGACATCGGAAAGGTCAAGAAGCCGCTGTACTTCATCGAAAATCAAACCGACGGACGCAACAAGCACGACAAGCTGGCCCCTTCCATGTCGAGCCTGATCCTGATCGCCCATGTCAAAGACGGCATCGAAATCGCTCAAAAACAGAAACTGGGCCAGATCATCATCGATACGATCCAGCAGCACCACGGCACCAGCCTCATTCACTATTTCTTTGAAAAGGCCAAACAGCTCAAGGGAGAAGACGCCGTAAAGATCAACGACTTCCGCTATCCCGGTCCTAAACCGCAAACCAAGGAGGTCGGGCTGGTCATGCTGGCCGACGTGGTCGAAGCCGCTTCCCGCACCCTGGAGAACCCGACCCCGGCCAGGATTCAAGGGTTGGTGCAGCACTTGATCAACAAGGTTTTTTCAGACGGACAGCTGGACAACTGCGAGTTGACCCTCAAGGATTTGCACAGTATCGCAAAAAGCTTTAATAAAATTTTGTACGGCATCCACCATCATCGCATCGAATATGCCGATTCCGGCGCCAAGGAGAGCAGCAAGGTCAAAAATGGCAGTACTGATCGACAACCAACAGGAAAAGCACCCTATAAAGATCAAAGCCGTTCAAAAGAGAACCCGGGTCATCTTAAACGCCTTGGGCTGTCCTGACGGCGAGCTGTCGCTGGTGTTGGTCGATGATGCGCAGATCGCCGGCCTCAACGAAATGTATCTTCAACGCCAGGGTCCCACCAACGTCATCTCTTTTCCCATGCGGGAGGGTGAGCATACCGATATCCACCCAGAGCTGTTGGGGGACGTCGTCATCTCCATGGACACATGCGCCGAAGAGGCCCGCGCGGCGGGCATGGACCCGGAGCTGCGCTTCTATGAACTGTTGATTCACGGCATCCTGCACCTGTTCGGCTACGACCACATTCATTCGGAAGCCGAAGCCCGGGTAATGGAAGCCAAAAGCCAGGAACTTTTGGCGCTGATCGGGGCATCGTCGACACCCGGATGAGCCGAAGGCGTTTACCAGGGGGGAACACTATGGCCGGTTTAACGGTATTGGTGGACCATATCGCCACGTTGCGCGAAACCATGCAATTACCACGTCCCGACCCCGCGGCGGCCGCACTCCTGGCCGATATCGGCGGTGCAGATGGCATCGGCGTCTACTTGCGGGAGGACCGGCGTTACGTCCAGGAAAAGGATGTGCGCATCTTGCGCCAATCGATTCACAGTCGATTGGTGCTTTATATGCCGGCCAGCCCGGAGATGGTGGGCCTTGCCCTGGACGTCCGGCCCGAAAGGGTGGTGCTCATGCCGTCGATGGACGAGGAGGATCAAGGCGACAACGGTATGGAGGTGCGCGCCTATGACAAAAACCTCCTCGAAGTGGTCGACACCCTGCAGAGCAACGGCATCAGTGTGGGCATCACCGTTGCACCGGCACCGGAGCAGATCAAGGCCGTACACCAGGTGCATGCCAACTGGGTCCAGATTTACAGTGGCAGACTTGGAGCGAGTAAATCTCCGACCGCCCAGGGCCAGGAGTGGGACAAAATCGTCGATGCGGTCAAAATGGCCCACCGTCTGAGGCTTCACATCGCCGTGGGCGGCGGGCTCGATTACCGCCTGATCAAGCTATTTTCCGGATTGTCCGAAATCGATGAATTCAGCCTGGGCCGCAGCATTATCGCCAAAGCCGTTCTGGTCGGCATGGAAAGGGCGGTGCGGGATATGGTGGCGTTGATTCGTTCATTATGACAAAAAGCGCAGGAGGTCTCCCATGCGTATCGTAACAGCGGCAGAGATGCAAACCATGGATCGCCAAACCATCGATGAGATCGGCATTCCCGGCCGATTGTTGATGGAGAGCGCCGGCCGTGGCGCCACCCGCTGTTTTCTCGAGCGCATCTTCCGTGCCGCGGGCCGGGTCGGGGTCGTGGCCGGAAGGGGCAACAATGGCGGTGACGGCTTTGTCATGGCGCGTCATCTCGCCCAGCGCGACATAGAGGTAGTGGTGTTTTTGCTGGCCTCCCGTGACCGCGTCGGCGGCGATGCCCAAACGAACCTCGCGTTGCTGCACGATCTGGAAGTTCCCGTCATCGAGATGCCGGATGACGCCGCCTTCGCCGCAAGTCAGCCTCGCATGCGCCACATCCATTACTGGATCGACGCGATCTTCGGCACCGGCCTCAACGCCGAGGTGCGCGGCTATTTCCGTTCGGTGATCGACTTCATCAACAGCCTGAATCACCCCGTGTTCGCGGTGGATGTGCCATCGGGTCTTCACGCCGACACCGGGCAGCCCTGCGGCACCTGTATTCGTGCCGCGGCCACGGCCACTTTCGGTTTTGCCAAAATCGGCCATGTCATCCAAGCCGGACAGAGCGCCTGCGGCGTGGTGGACATCATCGATATCGGTATCCCGAAGAAAGTCGCCGATAGAAGCGCCCCGCGTCATCATCTGGTGACGGGCGATCTCGTTCAAAGGATCCTTCCCCGGCGTCGACCCGACTGTCATAAGGGCGACACCGGCCATGCCCTGGTCGTCGCCGCCTCCCCGGGCAAGACCGGCGCGGCGGCCATGGCCGCCACTTCCGTCCTGCGAACCGGTGCCGGACTGGTCACCCTGGGAATACCCCAACGGCTCAACCCGCTCTTGGAAACCATGGTCATCGAGGCCATGACCCTGCCGCTGCCCGACAACAGCGGCGGCGCCCTGACCGAAGCGGCCTTCGACGCCATCGTGGAAGTATCAAAAAACATGCGCTGCATCGCCATCGGCCCCGGCCTGGGAACCGACCCCGAAACCCGGACTCTGGTCCATCGCATGGTGCGGCACGTGCCCCTTCCCATGGTCATCGATGCCGACGGCCTCAACCATCTGGTCGGCCACCTGGAACTTTTAAAGGAACGAGACGCCCCAACCATCCTCACGCCCCACCCGGGCGAAATGGCACGGTTGATCGGAACCACACCGGCCCAGGTTCAAGCCGACCGCATCGCTGCCGCACGCAAGCTGGCCGTGCAATGCCGCATTCATGTCGTTTTAAAAGGCGCTCGTACCGTTATCGCCGATCCCGACGGCGTCGCATGGATCAACCCGACGGGCAACCCGGGCATGGCCAGCGGCGGCATGGGAGACGTACTCACCGGCACCGTCGCCGGCCTGCTCTCCCAGGGATGCACCGCCCTGGATGCCGCCATCGCCGCGGTTTATCTTCACGGGTTGGCGGCCGATTTACTGGCCGCCGGTGCCCGACAGGGGTTTCTGGCCACGGATGTCATGAACACCCTGCCCCGGGCCATCCAGACCGCCATAGACGAGCCCATGCCGCCCGTCGTCAACGGCCCCTGGCTGTAAAGTCTGCCGCCATGAAGTGGGACATCATCACCCATTCACCGGAAGAGACCCGGGAGTTCGGTCGCGCGCTGGGGCAGCGGATCCGGTTTGGCCTGACCATCCGACTCAACGGCGACCTGGGCAGCGGCAAGACCTGCCTCGTCCAGGGGCTGGCGCGTGGACTGGCCGTGCCCGAGGGGTACGATATTACCAGTCCCACCTATACGCTGATCAACGAATACCCCGGACGCATGCCGTTCTACCACGCCGACCTGTACCGCCTCGAAGCCGGGGTGGACGCCGAATCCCTGGGACTCGGCGAGCTGTTCGACACACAGAGCGTCTTGGCCGTGGAGTGGGAGGAGCGGCTGGATGAAAGCGAGTGGCCGGAAATCTCCCTGAAGATCGAATTGCTGACCCGGGACGACGAAACCCGGCGGGTCCGCCTAATTGGATATGGACTTGAAACCGACAATTTGATAAGGGAAACGCTCGAAAATTGGAAGTCCGGCCGCTTTCAAAACGCCGGCATTTCAGCGTAGCCCCCTATCTTAAAAGATTTGTGAGGAAAACGTATGGCGCTAGTCGTCCAGAAATACGGCGGCACCTCGGTGGCCAACATCGAGCGGATCAGCAATGTGGCGCGTCGGGTTGCCAAGACCTACGACCAGGGCAACGACGTGATCGTCATCCTGTCGGCCATGGCCGGCGTCACCGACAGTTTGATCGCCCTGGCCCATCAAGCCGTCGAGGAGCCGGATAAGCGGGAGATGGATGTCCTGCTGGCCACCGGCGAACAAACCACGGCGGCCCTGCTGGCCATGATGCTCAGGGCCAAAGGGTACCAGGCGCAATCCATGCTGGGCCACCAGGCCGATGTGGTCACCGATTCCGCTTACGGCAACGCACGCATCATAGAGATCGGTGCCAAGCCGCTACGCAAGCTGATCGATAGACACACGATCGTGGTGGTGGCCGGTTTCCAGGGGTATGACATCAAGGGCAACATCACGACCCTGGGACGAGGCGGCTCGGACACTTCGGCCGTTGCCATTGCCGCGGCCGTCAAGGCGGACGTTTGCGAAATTTACACCGATGTGGACGGCATCTACACCGCCGATCCCAACATCTGCCCCAAAGCGCGCAAGCTCAAATCGATCTCCTATGACGAAATGCTCAACATGGCCAGCCTGGGGGCAAAAGTGCTGCAGATCCGGTCGGTGGGATTTGCCAAAAAATATGATATTCCCGTGCATGTTCGTTCATCTTTCAGTGAGGAGGAAGGCACCATGGTGGTCAATGAAGATTCGGGCATGGAGCAGTTGTTGGTGTCCGCTGTGTCGCACGACAAGAATCAGGCCCGCATAACCATCACCAAGGTCCCTGATCAGCCTGGGATCGCAGCGAAAATCTTCTCCCCCATATCCGAGGAAGGCATCGTCGTAGACATGATCATACAGAACACCCGCCAGGGTGGTAAAACCGACATGACCTTCACGGTGCCCAAGGTGGATTTCAAGCGCACGATGCAAATCACCCAGAAAGTGGCCGGGGAGATCGGCGCCGAAGAGGTGATGGGCGACACCGACATCGCCATGGTCTCGGCCATCGGGGTCGGCATGAAAAACCATTCCGGCGTCGCTTCGGTGATGTTCAACACCCTGGCCCGGGAGAACATCAACATCCTGATGATCAGCACCTCGGAAATCCGCATCTCCTGCGTGATCGAAGAGAAATACACGGAACTGGCCGTGCGCGTGCTTCATACCGCCTTCGGCCTCGATGATGAAGAGACGCAGGTATGACAGTGCCGTCCGGCAACGACGTGTAAGGAACGATTGGCCAAAAACCGGAAAAGCTCGGCCGTCCAATGAAGGTGCCCCGATTCAGTCCCGATCAATTGATGCTGGTTTTGCTGGTGGGTCTGGTGATCGCCGGGCTGGGGGTGTGGCGCTACGTGACACTCCCATGACAGGCTCCCTGGATTAGATTTTTCGCGCAACACCGATATCGGGTAAATCGGCCATTTGTGGATGGGCACTATTCGGGCTTGTCCGCCATCGCGGCCAGCGTGGCATCGATCTCCTCGCCAATGCGTTGGGCCGCTGCCACCGGATCATCCGCATCCCTGATGGGACGGCCCACGACGATATAATCGGCCCCCTGGGCGACGGCCATGGCCGGGGTCACCACGCGCCGTTGATCGTCCGCGGCACCCGATCCCCAATCCGGCCGAATCCCGGGCGTCACCGCCAAAAAAGCTTCTCCGAGCCGCGATTTGATCTCGGCGGCTTCAAGGCCGGAACACACCACGCCGGCGCAACCGGCGGCTCTGGCCATCTCGGCCTTGAACATCACCATTTGCCGACTGTCATCGGCCAACTCCCCGCGATACCCGGCCCCACGTAAATCCTCGGAAGAGACGCTGGTCAATAGCGTCACGCCCAACACGTCCACCTTGCCCCGGCTTCCCCGCACGGCCGCCTCGAGCATGGAGAGGCTTTCCCCGCAGTGCGCCGTGGCCAAACTCACACCCATCGCAGCGATGCGCGCCATGGCGCGTTCCACCGTGGTGGGAATATCATGCAGCTTCAAATCCAGAAAAACAGCGACACCCGCACGGTTCGTCAGCCAATCGACCAAGTCCGGGCCACTGCTGATAAAAAGCTCCAATCCAACCTTGAACATGCCCACGTATCCACGCAATCGCGACACCAGGTTTTTGGCATCGGCAGCCGTGGGCACATCCAGGGGGAAAACGATACGATCCTTACCTTTTTTCATCGACCAAGCATCTTTCTGCCGTATCCATACCCTTTCCGGATCCGGGCCCCGTGAATCAGGCAAAATCATAATTCGGTCACGGGCGGTTTGAAACTCCCGCCCATGGCCGACGGGCCGGTCGGATAGGCCGGCAACCCCTCGCAACGGCTAAAAAAAATTGAATGTTCAATCGAAATTGTGATAATTAGCAATTTAACGGTTGAACTTCAAAGCATTTTTATAACGCGTGGCTATCCATCCATGACCGTCACCCCATGTGGCGGTCTTGAATCCTTGAAGGCTGAACCCATCGATGACAACGTCACAGCGGTACCATGTAGCTGCGGGGAGCTTTTACACCAGTGCATCGAAGCCGTTGCTCCTGCAGGCCTATCTGGGCACCTGTGTCGGTCTTTCACTTTACTGCAAAGAGACCGGCATCGGAGGCATGATTCACCTGCTGCTGCCCGAACCGGTATCTGTGTCAAGTATGGCCCATCCTGAAAAATATGCCACCACCGGCGTGCCGATGCTCGTCGACGCACTCCTGAAAATGGGCGCCAATAGGGAAGCTATAATTGCCACCATCGCCGGTGGCGCACTGGTGGGGCCGCTGAGCGATCAGGACCTCGCCCTGGATATCGGTGGCCGCACTGCGGAAAAAACCCGCGACATCGTGGAAAAACTCAAGATCGACATCCTGCGATCGGAAACCGGCGGCTTTTTCACCTGTTGCATGAGTCTGGACCTGGCCAACGGCAATTGTACCATCGAACCGGCGGGCCAGGCTAAATTGGTATGGGATGAAAAGGTTCATGTACCCACCGTGGCCGAAATCAAGGACGCGGCCGAACATTTGCAGCCGATTCCCCAGGTGGTGCTGAAGGTGCTGCGCATGATCGACGAGGGCACCCAAGGTATCGAACTGATCGCCGAAGAGATTCGCAAAGATCAGGTCATTACGGCGCGAACCCTCGGCCTGGCCAATTCGGCCCTGTTCACCAAAAAGAAGAACATCGAGTCTCTCGACCACGCGTTGGTCTTTCTGGGACAGGACCAGTTGGTTAAATTGATCCTGTCGGCCGCAGTTCAAAGCTTTTTCGAACAATCGTCCATGGGGTATTCATTGTGCAAGGGCGGCCTCTACCATCACGCGGTCGGTTGTGCCCAGGTGGCCGAGGCGCTGGCCAAAAAGACCCAAAAGGTACCGCCCCAAAAGGCTTATACCGCCGGATTGCTGCATGACATCGGCAAAGTGGTCCTCGATCAATACATCGCTCCCATGTATCCGCTTTTTTACCGTCAAGCCATGGAAGGTCATCAAAATGTGCTGGACATCGAAAAGCGCGTTTTCGGCATTGACCACACTCAAGTGGGCCGGATGCTGGCCGAGCAATGGTCTTTGCCCGAATCTCTGACACATGCGGTGCGTTATCATCATGACCCGGACAAGGCGAGTCCCCATGCCCTGTTGACCATCGTGGTCTACCTGGCCGATCTGCTCCTGTCACGCTTCCAGATCGGCATAGAAATCGAACGGATCGATACCCGAACGCTGTCGACCCTCATGGCCCGACTCGACCTGAGTACCGGACATTTCGCAGACCTGGTCGATTCGATTCCGAGCACTGTTTTTAACGACGCCGTGGAGGCCTGCATCAAGGCCGCATAAGAGGGGGAGTTACCGATACACCCATGTCCATCAGTGAAAAACAGCAAGAGCTGCTGCGCCGTCTGCCGGGGGTCGATCATCTGATCCACCTGGCGGAAAATGACCCCCGCCTTCAATCCATTCCCAAATCGGTGCTGGTCCGCGCCATCAGGGAAACACTGGCCGAATTGCGCCGGCAGATCCTGGAACAGCCCGCAACCAGCGACGATCGATGGGATGAATCGTTCGATATGATCGCCCGGATCGCCCAAAAGGCATCCGTCGCTCAGGCCTATAACTTGAAGCGGACCGTCAACGCCACCGGTGTGGTCGTGCACACCAATCTGGGGCGCTCGTGTCTGGCCCGGGAAGCGATCGACCACCTGGTTCAAATTGCCTCTTGCTACTCCAACCTCGAATTCGACTTGAAAGCCGGTCGGCGGGGCTCCCGGTACAGTGCGGTCGAGGATTTGCTGTGTGAATTGAGCGGCGCCGAAGCGGCCATGGCGGTCAACAACAACGCGGCCGCGGTACTGCTTTGCCTCGATACCATGGCGCGGGGCAAGGAGGTGATCATCTCCCGGGGAGAACTGGTGGAGATCGGCGGATCGTTCCGGATTCCCGACGTGATGTCCAGAAGCGGCGCCATCCTCAAGGAGGTAGGCACGACCAACCGCACGCATCTCCGGGATTACCAGCAGGCCATCTCCAACGATACCGGATTGCTGCTCAAGGTTCACACCAGCAATTACAGCATCGTCGGATTTACGGCCGCCGTATCGCTCGAGCAGATGGTCACCCTGGGCAAGCAATTCAACCTGCCCGTAATGGAAGACCTGGGCAGCGGCAATTTGATCGATCTGACGCGCTACGGCCTGACCGCCGAGCCCACGGTGCAGGCCTCGGTGGCCGCCGGCATCGATGTGGTGACCTTCAGCGGCGACAAACTGCTTGGCGGGCCTCAGGCCGGCCTCATCGTCGGCAAAACCGCTCTTCTCGACCGCATCAAGACCAATCCGCTGACCCGCGCCCTGCGTATCGACAAGATGACCCTGGCGGCCCTGGAGGCAACACTGCGCTTGTACCGGGACGAACGCCAGGCCGTATCCCGAATCCCGACCCTGAGAATGCTTTTCGCCCGGCGCCCGGAACTCGAGGGCCGCGCCAATCGGCTGGCAGAAGGCCTGCGTGCACTATCGGGGGATCGATTGGATGTCGAACCGATCGATCTCTCCTCACGAGCCGGCGGCGGCGCGTTGCCCCTGCTGGACCTGCCCAGTTGCGGCCTGGCCGTTCGCATTCAAGGCCTCTCGGCCAGCCGGATCGAATCCCATCTGCGGGCCAACACACCGCCCATCATCGGGCGGATCGAAAACGACCGATTTATTATGGACCCCCGAACCCTCCGGGACGATGAGCTGCAACTCATCGTAGATGCTTTCGAACGCCTGTTAACCCACAGCACCACGACCCAAACGAATTCCCATGGAGATCATTGATGGCATGCCCACCGATCCAACAAGGCCAATCGACCGACATTCATGCCCTCCTACGCATGGAACCGGAAACCGCCCTGTCCGCACGCATCAAATCAACTGCGGCCGGGGACCCGCCCCATTTCGGCGCCCTGTTTCCGCCACCGCCCCTTGAGGCATGCTTCCTATCCAAGACGGCTTCTTGGGAGCGCTTTGCGACAATGGCGATCCATATCGATCGAGCCGACGAGAACACCGAAAATCACTCCTTGCACAGCGCGATCCAGGAATCCCTGACCGCCCTCGCCAAAGACGGCGCCATGCATTGGTTTCGTTGGGACGCAACCCTTTACGGCTGCGCGATAAAAGATGCCGATGCACCAGCGGCCGGCCGCATCGCGCAACAGATCCAACACAAGCTGGACGAAACCCTGATGGCCACCGTGTCCGTCGGTCTTTCCGAGTTTCCCTTGGATGATTTCAGTCGCGCGGCGGCTTTTGAGAATGCCTGCAAGGCCCTGGATCACGCTGCCTTCTTCGGCCCCGCCAGCACCGTCGTTTTCGATGCAGTCAGCCTGAACATCAGTGGCGATCATTTTTACCAGACTGGAAAGCTGGCCGAAGCCATGGCCGAATACCGGGCGGCCTTGCGGCTGGATGCCGATGATGTCAACGTCTATAACAGCCTGGGCGTGTGCCTGGCGCAGACAGGGGAGATCGAGGAGGCCGCCGCCTGTTTTGAAAAGGCCCTGGCCATCGATCCCAAAGAGGCCATGGCCGCCTACAACCTCGGGGTACTGGACCTGCTCGGCAAAGCAGATGAACAGGCCCTGGCCCATTTTCAAAACGCCTACGCCCTGGACGACCGCACCTTCGACATTGCCTTTCAGATCGGCAAATTGCTCACCGAACATCATGCCTATGGCGAGGCCAAGCCCTACCTGGAAAAGGCGCTGTCGCTCAACAACACCTCGGCACCGGCCTGGAGTTACCTGGGGCAGTGTCTGCATGGGTTGGACCATATCCAGCAGGCGATCGACGCATTCAAACGAGCGGTCAAAATCAACCCCAACGATGCGACAGCCTTGTCCCGACTGGCCGTTCTATACGACCTCAAAGGTGAGAATCCGGAGATCAGCCTGACCTTTGCCCGTCAAAGCGTTGCCCTGGCCCCTGAAAACGGTGAATTCAGGATGCGTCTGGCCGAACTCTACCAGAAGCATGATCGACTAGACCAGGCGCTTTCGGAATATCGATCCGCGGCCGCATTAGGGCAAGACAGCTCGGAACAGATCGCTCAGGTTCAAGCTCAAATGGACACTCCGGCGTCCAAAAAGCAACGGTGTGCCTGATTCACCGCTTTTCAGCAATTCTAACTGAATGTCATTT
>DHGT01000059.1 GCA_002402905.1 Desulfatitalea sp. UBA4791
ATGGGATACAAGGCTGTAATTTTCGACTTGGATGGGACCCTGCTCGACACCCTGGACGACCTGGCCGCCGCCGCCAATCGGGTGTTGAAGTCGAACGGGTATCCCACTCATGAGCACGATGCCTACCGTTGGTTCATCGGCCATGGATCCGCCGTTCTCATGGAACGCGCCCTGCCGCAGGAACGACGCTCGCCCGGGATCATCGCGGCCTGCCTCGGGGCGCTGCTCGACGACTACGACCGCAACTGGCACTGCGCCACCCGACCCTATGACGGCATCGGCGAGCTTTTGGCCGAGTTGCTGCGCCGCCATCACCCCATGGCCGTGGTCACCAACAAACCCCACCATTTCACAGGTCAAATGATCCGCTACTATTTCCCGGAGGTGCCGTTTCAGGCCGTTCTCGGGCAACGGGACGGCGTGGCCAAAAAGCCCGATCCGGTGCAGGCGCTGGCCGCGGCCCGGGCCATGGCCGTCGCTCCGTCGGCATGCGTCTTTCTTGGGGACAGCGCCGTGGACATGGAGACGGCCAGAAGGGGGGGCATGCTGCCGGTGGGGGCCGGTTGGGGGTTCCGGCCGCGCGCTGAACTGGTCGATGCCGGCGCCGTTCGGGTGCTCGATCACCCCCTCGAGCTTACGGCCCTGCTGGATATGTGATTGACCATCGCTGTTCACATCAACATGGACCCACGGGCTGGCACATCTTCAAACATGCCTTATTTTATGAGTTATTTCTCACGAGGAACCAAACGAAGGAGGCTGCCATGGGAGAGTTGGTGCATCGATCGGAAATCGTGATCACTCGGGAAAAAGGCCCTACGCGCAAGGCCATCATCAAGGGATTTGAAGAGCCGGTCTACTACGGCGTTCACGGGGGCATCAAAGGCTTTTACCGCATCGAACCCGAAGAGGAGCACGCGGCCACCCTGGATCATCTGGTGGGTGCCGTGGGCGGCTGAATGATGGGGACATTCGCCACGTTGCTGGCGAAAAGCAAAATCGCCACCCCCAAGGAGCGGTTTCGGGCCGATGTGAGCGGCGACATCGAAAACGTCGACGGGGTGCTCAAAGTCACGCGCATCGACGTAAACTATACATTAAGCCTGGCACCGGATCAGCGGGCGGACGCGCAAGCGGCTTTCGAGGCCTATCTGCCCCACTGCCCGGCCGCCCAGAGCGTCATCGCGGCCATCGAGCTGCATCATGCCTTGGTGCTTCAGGTCAAATAGGACTCACCCCCGATGGCGGAGGAGAACCAAGCGGGAAGACCATCAGTCCATGCCCATCTGGGCTTCGAGCTTCTTGATCTCTTTTTCGAGCTTCGCTTTTTCAGTGGGATCCAGGAAGGGGTCTGCCAGGCGCCGCCGGAGGCCCACCAGGACCATCTCTTCCCGGTATTCATTACAGGTGTATGGTTTCATGTCCGATTTCAGTTCGCCTTGGGCGCCGACAGCAGTGTCTTCAGCACATCCTCTTTTCCAATAATGCCCACCAGGGTCCCTTGGTCCACCACCGGCAGGGTGTGAAATCCGCTGTCCACCATCAGACCGGCGATGGTTTCCAGGGTGGTGTCCGATTGGACCGTGACCGGGTCGGGTGTCATGGCTTCGGCCACGGTGAGGGCGGCGATCTTGCGCACCTCTTTCTCGATCTGTTTGGAGGAGCTCAGGGAAACGTAGCTGTCCAGCAGGGTAAAAACGGTCGGCATGGGCAGCCGTTTCTGCTGGGCCACCAGGTCGCTTTGGCACAAAATGCCCACCACGCGCCCCTCGTCGTCGATCACCGGCGCGCCGTTGATGCCTTTTTCAAGCAGGAGCTGGGCCGCCCGTCCGATATCGGTCTCGGGCGTCAGGGTGATCACATCGGTGGTCATGATCTCTTTGGCTGTCATCATCGCGATTCCCCCTTGGTTGTGACGATCTTTAATGTCTTCATAATCTAAGAGAGAACCTTACGCAAGGCCGGTCCGATGTCATCGATCATGTAGGGTTTGCGAATGTAGGCGCCGACCCCGAGGCTGAGGGCTTTTTTGACCCGCTCGGTCTCCGAGAATCCAGTGGCGATCAGGGCCCGCATGCCGGCCCGCAGCTCCAGAACGGCCTGATAGGTCTCCAAACCGTCCATGCCGGGCATGATCATGTCCAGAATCAAGGCATCGACCGCGCCCCCGGCCTGTTTCAGATAGTCTATGGCCGCTTCACCGGACGCGGCGGTGACGGCCCGATAACCCAGCCGCGTGAGGATGTCGGCGGCGATCTGGCGCTGCTCGACCACATCGTCGACCACCAGAATGGTCTCGCCCTTGCCCATGCAGGAATCCAAATCCACGTGAGGCTGCGGCGCAGGTACGGGCAAGTCGCCGGTCACCGGAAAATAGAGGTGAAAAGTGGTGCCCTCGGATGCCTTGCTTTGGACCGAAATGTATCCTTCGTGATCCTGAACCGTACCCCACACCACCGCCAGGCCCAGGCCGCTGCCGCTGCGGCCCATCACTTTGCGGGTGAAGAACGGTTCGAAAATGCGCTGGAGGTCCGACTCCGGGATGCCGTTGCCACAGTCCATGACCTCTAGACAGACATAGGCGCCCGGGGGCATCTGGGACAGGCCCGGCGGCGGTGTGCCGTACCGATGGTTGTGGGAACGGATCACGATCCGGCCACCGTTGGGCTGGGCTTCGGCGGCATTGAGCACCAGGTTCATCAATGCTTTTTTCAAATGGATGGCCGAACCTTTGATGTGGGCCGGCTCGGGGTCCAGCTCGGTTTCCACCGTGACCCCGGGATAGCGCCCGATCATCTCCCGGTGTTCCGGTGAAGCGAGGTGTTCGGCCACCACCTGGTTCAGGCAAATCGCGTTCATGGTCTGAACGCCACGTCGGGCCAGGGTCAACAGATCCTGCACGATTTCGGCGGCCTTGTTCCCGGTTTTGCGAATGGTCTCCAGGGGGCGGCGCATGGGGCTGTCGTCAGGCAGATCGATCAGAAGCAGGTCGGGATAGCTCACGATGCCCGAGAGGACATTGTTCAGGTCATGGGCCACACCGCTGGCCAGCAGACCGATGGCCTCCATTTTGCGGGATTGGGCCAGAAGAGCCTGGAGGGCCTCTTTTTCCTTCTGGGCCTGGATCCGCTCGGAAATGTCCCGGGCCGTGCCGAGAATCCCGATGGGCCGGCCCGATTCATCGAGCATGAACGCGCCGCGCACCTCGGTGTGCAGAAACCCGCCGTCCTTTCGCCGCATCTCCAGCTCGATGGTGGCCGACGCATTGTAATCGCCCTTGCTTTCGGCCACGGCCAGCAGGTCGTCCACCAGGGCCTTGGCTTTTTCCAGGGACCTGGGAGAGAGAACATCTGGGACCCGCATGGTCCCGAGTTCCTCCTCCGACCACCCCAGCAAGGTGCGGGCCGCCGGGCTGACGTAGGTCAGGTTCATGGCCATGTCCAATGACCAGAGGATGTCGGAGAGGTTCTCGGCCAGCAGGCGGTACTTGGCCTCGCTCGCCTGGAGAAAGCGTTCGGCCTGCCTGCGCACGTCGACCTCTTTGAGCAACGCGTCGCGCGCCTCTCGTCCGCGGGTGATGGCCGCCTGCAGTCCCCGGGTGAGCCCGGCAATGGATA
>DHGT01000010.1 GCA_002402905.1 Desulfatitalea sp. UBA4791
TATCGAGTCGATCATATAGCGCAGTTTCATGACCAGTCCTCCGCGATCCGTAGATGCTCGGCCAGAAGCTGTGCGTCGATCCGGCGGAATCTCTCGGCGTTTTTCTGGCGGTAGGCGATCCAGCGCTGCCAGTCCGCCGCGAGTTCGGGCTCCGAGACCGGCTCGATCATTTCGACATGGTGAATCCGGCCCAGATCGTCGGTCAGCTCGACAATCAGCCAGCCTTCGACCTCCTTGCCGTCATGTTCGGCTGTCAGGGTGTCTTCGATCCTGATATCGACCACCTTGACGGTGTGGGCGTGCTGAAAACCCTCGTCGTAACCGAGTGCCTTCCACAACAGCCAGAAATCGGTTCGCAGATGGTTGCCAGCGGTGTCGAAATGGGGTGCGATCCGGGTGACGGTGAAGCTGTCCACCAGGGTATCCAGAAATAGATCCCCGGATTCCCTGACGGTCATGCGACTGCCCCGGCTGTTGAACCAGTGCAGCGCTTCCTGCAGCCGCCGTTTCTCCTGTTCGATAAAGTCCTTCATGGTCATTGTTTGCGTTTGCTCCAGCTTTGAGGAGTATGGACGATGTCCTCCACCTTGCGCCCGTCGGGTAGTTTCTTGATGCCGCGCCGGGTGAAACTCTGGATGATATCCCGGCGTTCGTTGTCGCTTCTGGCGACGATGAATTCGATGTTGTCCAGCAGCGTCACCGAGTATTTGAAGATGGTCTCGTTTCCATGGCGCTGCGAGAACCGCTTCCAGTCGTCGATGCTGGCCCCCCGGTTGCGCTGCACGTAGTCGTCAATCACCTTGCCGTAGGCGTCATGGTCGTAGCTGATGGCGTCCATGCGCCGCAGCATCTGTTTCTTGAAATAGAGGGCCGGTGAGGCGTCGCTGGCCGGTTGCTTCTTGATCCGGGTGAAGAAATAGCTCGCGCCGCCAGTCTGCATGTCAGCCACCGGGGACATTCCGCCCGGAGCCACGCCCATGCGCATCTTCTCGACCGTGCTGACCATGGCTCCGTTGTTCTCCATGATCAAGTCGATGAAGCCGGACATGCTCTCACCGTTGGTCAGATCGTGGACCAGCGAATAGCCCTTCATCTGTTTTTCCAGGTCATCCTCGGTGATGTCGAACCGGAACTGGTGCCGGTATCCGCCCTTGGCGTCGCGGTCCAGAAAGCCCGCCTGGTATTCGCCCAGCGGGTTGTATCCCGAAAGCTGGGTGATGTCCTGGACGCCCAGTTCCTTTTGCCAATAGCCGCGCAGAGCCTGGACCCGCTCGGTGGTGGTGGCGTTGCGGTCGTCGAGGGATTTCTGCAGTCGTTTGTAGTCGGCGCTCTTGTCGGTCTTGCGGATGTAGGCGAGCTTTTCGAGGTACATCTGCTCCGCGTTTTCCGCCGTGGCCACCCGGGTATCGATCCCAAGCTGTTCGAGCTTTTCCAGCATCGCCTCGACCCGTCCGGGGGTGGCGTCGCCGTCCAGGATCATTTCCAGCTCGCCGCGCTGGGCATAGAGGTTGGTGTCGGACCAGGGGCGATAGCGGACCCGGGTGCCGTCCTCGAAGGTGACGGTGTACTGGTGCCCGTCCTGTATGCGGGAGTTTTGATTGAACAGCGTCCGGTTGTCGATGTCGTCGGCCTCGACGGTAATGGTGCCGGAACCGATCCTGCGCTTGGTGTGGGTCACCTTGCCGCGTTCCACCTTGAAAGGCGGTTTCTCCCTGGGTTTCTGCGCGTCGAGCTTGGGCAGATACTGCTCAAAAACGCCGTTGGTGGCCCGGTCCCAGTCGACGGATTCTTCGATCTCCTTGACCCATTTCAGATAATGGTCCGCCATCTCCTTGACCTTGGGGTCGGCGCTCTTTTGCAGGGTTTCCAGTTTCTTGCGCAGGCGCAGGGCCTTGTCGATCTTGGTCCGGTTGTAGTTGCCGTCGCCCACGTGAAAGTTGACGTTTTTGACGGCGTCCAGAATCGTCGGAAAGAAGCTGTCTTCGACCAGCGGTTGTCCCTTTTCCCCGGCCGCCGTCTGCACATACCTGCGCAGCACCTCGTCGATGCGGCGGTCGGTGTCCGGCCGGATCTTCATCTTGACCACGGTGCGCTTCTTCCCCTTGAAGCTCTCAGTGAAGATCAGCGCGTTCTGGTCCTCCACGTCGCCGCTGTCGAAGGGCAACGTCTTGCCTTGCCAGCCGAGTTTGCGGGCCTCCTCGACCAGGGTCTCTTCGGCGGAGGAGAGCAGCTTTTTCTTGCCGGTGGCGGTACTCAGCTTGTCGAAACGGAAGCCCCGATCCCTCAGCACATCGGCGTAATAACCCTCGAAGTCCCGCCGGAGATTGTGTTTCCGCTCCAAGGCCAGATCGTAGAAATGCCTCAGCCCGGCCGGGTCCTTGGCGAACCGGCCCTCGGCGTAGGGACGCAGCAGATCGAGATAATCCTCGTCGGCGATCTTTTCGACTTCGTGGATGTAGCGAAGCGTCGAGTTCGGATCGACCCGCACCTTCCCTTCCTTAGCCGCCCGGAATACCTTGTTGTAAAACGGCTCTTCCTCGCCGCACACCCCGTTGGGGTGATAATCGAGCGAGAGTTTGTCCTGTCCCAGGAACTTGAAGGCCTGGCCTTTGTCGATACCGTAGACGCGACCGTCCCGGGCACGGATGAACTGCTTGGAATGTCCGTCGTGGTTGGCGATCAGCCAGTCGACCACATGCTCGCGCTGGATCTGTTCCAGTTCGATGGTGGTCAGATCCTGCGGCAGGATATTGCGAAAATCGAAGTCGTCCCGCAGATCGGTGCGCCATTTCTGGATGGAGCCGGTGCGACCGTTCAACTGGATGGTGCGCACATCGATGGAATGAGGGGCGATCAGGCGACCGATCTTGTAGGCGGCTTCCTCTCCGAAGGCGATGAACTTGTCATCCTCGCGGCCAATGGGCTTGAACAGCCATTTGTCGCCGTTTTCGTCGGTCCAGAACTCCTTTTCATGTGCGCCGCCGACAGCGGCCTTGCCGGTTTTCTTGAATTTTGACGGCAGACCTTTCTGCTGCCACGCTGAATCGACTGTGGCGAACTCCGCGCCTTTCTTGCCGATCTTGGCCTCGGGCGGCTTGACCGGGCTCGGCTGTGGAGCCGGTTTCGGCGGATCTTTCTTCGGCGTGGCGGGCTTGGCAGGAGCGGTTTTCTTCTTGCCGCCATGCTTTTCGGCCCATGCGGCGTGCTTGGTGTCGATGCTGGCCTGAACCGCCTTGATTTTCGCCGGGTCGGTCTCGGTGAAGAGCGTGGTCAGCTCGTCTTTGTTGGCCCACTGCCAATACTGGACCTTGGTCTCCTTGGCGAGCGTCTTGAGCTCTGCCGATTTCAGTTTTCCGACCTGATCCTGGAAGAGCTGTTTTTTGAGGGCGATTTCCTTGCTGTGGGCCGCAAGCAGTTCCTGGGGCAGATCGGTACCGCCGGAAACCGCCTGTTCCGCCTTGGCAATCGCGTCGAGGAAATCCTTGTAGCCGGTCGGCGTGTCGGGAACGACCACGGCCTTGGCGGCGTCTTCGAGGGCCGTTATCTGTTTCAGGATCAACTTCTGCTTGGCCTCGTCGACCGCCTTTTTCTTGACCGACTCGGCCATGTCGGCACCGGCCTTCTTCTGCAGCGCCTCGACGAGCTGCTGTTTGTTCTTGAGAATGCCGATACCGTGCTTCTGTTTGGCCGCCGCGAGTTCCTTGCCCATCAGGCCGCTGTGGTCCACGCCGGGCTCCAGCTTGTCCAGCAGCGCGATGGTATCCTGCTTGGTCATGTTGAGGGAGATGTCGTTTTCCTTTGCCATCTCCTTGAGCTGCTGGGCGGTCATGCCTTCCAGACCCTCGGCGGGCGGAATCTTCGCCATCTGAGCGGCGAGCATCTTAGCCTGCTTGAGTTCCGCTTGCTTCAGCCCAAGCAGTTCGATCAGTTCGTCCTTGGTCCGCAGCAGACCGATCTTGTGTTCCTTGAGCTTGGCGCTGAGCGCCGCCCCGGCCAGGTCGCCGTGATCGATCCCCGGTTCGGCCAGATCGAGCAGCTTGATGAAATCGGCCTTGGTCCGGGCGATGGCCACACCGTTCTGTTTCGCCATGGTCTGGAGCTGTTTGACCGTCAATGAGCCGAGGTCGGCGATGTCGCCGTTTTCGAAGGCGCTCTTGAGCTTGGCGTTCTCCTTGGCCTGGGCGTCGGCCATGCCTTCCAGCACGTGGGGCGGGAGAATGCAGGCGGCCCCCTGCGATGCCTGGGCGGCGGCCTTGGTGGCCATCTCGCTGCCGCAAACAGTCATCGGCCATGCCACGATGTTGGTGCAGCGGCAGTGCGGATGCGCGGGTTGCTGAGGGAACTTGTCGATGGGAAAGGTCTTGCCGTCCAGCCCGCCGCAGACCGGGCACATGCGCTCGTCTTCCATGGCCAGCCACTCCAGTTTTTGGATGCCGACCCGCTCGTGAAACTTGAGCCTGCCCATGTTGTGGGCGCGGAGGACCTCGGTGCGGGCGATCATCTCCATGCGGTACTGGGCCTTGCTGAACACCCGGCTTCCGGCCTGGCGAAAGGAATCCTTGTCGACGATCACCTTGCCCATGTCCCGGACGATGTCGTCGGCTCCCTTGCCCGTGGCGATGCCGTTCAGGATGGTGCGCTTGATGCCGCCTGCGAGTTCACGGTGAACGTCACCGGCGAGCGTGAGGTTGTACTGAGCCATGAAATCGAGGGCGTTGGTGTCGACGATGGTAAAGACCTTGGTGGCCAGCTTGTCGATGCCATCTGGCGTGAGGTCGGCGTAGAACGGCAGCGCCGCGTCGGCGAGTTCCCCGATGCCCTGATTGATACCAAGCCGGAAGGATTCCTTGGTGCTTTTGCGATAAACCAGGGTCTGCTCCCGTTTGAGCCGCTTCATGGTATCGTCGAGTTCGAGCTGAAGCTTTTCCAGACCCTTGATGGCGGCGAGTTTGTTGTCCGGCAGGGAGCCGAGGGAGCGGTACTGGAGTATGGACCGGGCGACCTCGTCCTCTGCCTGTTTCAGCGCCTGGGTGAGCTGGGCCGTGACCTGATCGTTGTAGCGGTTGCGTGCCGTCAGGCTCTTCAGGGTGGCCGCCTGGATGCGCTGCTTGAGGTCCGATGGCATCAGTGGGACTCCCGGCGGTCGATGAAGCGACAGGCCGGGGCATCGAAGGTGCGCTCGCTGTTGTGGACCCGGCAGTGGTTGGTGGCAGCGATGAAATGACTGCACTCGTCACACATGGCCGCGTCGCCGGTGGAGTCCAGATCTCCTGACCAGACGAGCGCGGCCTCTGCCGAAGGCTCGTTGTCCTCGGCCGGAATGCCGAGCATCTTTCTGGCGCGAGGCACACTCAGGATGCCCGAGACAACCATGTCCACCACAGGCTTCACCTGCTTTTCGTCCATCAGGTCGATCTTCTTACTCTCGGTTTCGCGATTGGCGGCCTCGATGTCCGGGTCCAGATCCA
>DHGT01000135.1 GCA_002402905.1 Desulfatitalea sp. UBA4791
GGGTTTATCCCCGCCCGTATGGAAACCTGAACGCCTTAAGCAAACAACATTGATACGAACGTCTTGATACCCATGCCATGCATATGATGGTCTGTTAGGCGACTGCAGTCTTCAAGTTCTTTCCCGGCGTGAATTGGGGAACTTTGCGGGCCTTGATTTTAATCGCTTCACCGGTCCTCGGATTCCGGCCGGTGCGAGCTTTGCGCTTGGATACCTTGAAAGTGCCGAAGCCGGTGAGGGTCACCTTGCCGTTTTTTTTCAATCCCTGGGTGATGGCATCGAGGAGACTGTCCAAAGTTGCCTCGGCCACTTTCTTGCTCTCCAGGGCGTTGGCCATTTCATTGATCAGATCGCTTTTGTTCATTCTTTTTCTCCGCTCCTTCCCATTTTGGTTGTCGTTGGGTGTTGTACAGTTGTACAGCCTGCTGTCAGAAACCGGAAACCTTTTCAAATGCCTCCATCTGCGTCTTGCAGCGAATGCAATACGAGGTGACCGGCCGCGCCTTCAAGCGCGCAATCGTTATCTCTTCACCGCATCGATCGCAGATGCCGAACGATCCGTCTTCGAGTTTGGCCAAAGCGGTTTTAATTTTTTTGATCAGGTGGCTCTCCCTGTCCCGGATTCGAAGTGTGTAATTGCGATCATTGTCCAGGGAGGCTTGATCCAAAGGGTCCGCGGCCTGCGTATCGCAAAGAACCAGGGACCCGACGGTTTTTTCCGCCGTATTGAGCAACTCGTCCAATTGCCGGGTCAGGAGTTCCTTAAAGAAGGCCTTATCTTCGGGGGGTAATATTTCCATATGTCTACTGCCTCTTAACGGATAAGGGGATGTCGCTTGGGGCCTTATGCCGTTGAGTCCGGCCGTTCAGGCGTTAAGGGTTGTCGATGATATTAAACCGCTTGATGGTGATACTTCGGCTGCTTTTCCGATCACGCTTGATCTGGCCGCTTGCTTCGATGCATTTTTGCACCAGATCAATGAATTTGTCCCCGTTTTCAATCAGATAGGCCTCATCATCCGTGGCGCTCAAGGCGACGGCGGTGATGCGATCATCAACATCCCACTCGACCGGCGTAATGATGCCGACGAGCGTCTCGTTGGAAGTCGGCGTCTTTTTCTTAGGCATAGGTCATCTCCTCAATGCCTGCGGTGTGACTATCGTGAAGAACAACGACGTTTAAAAAATCCATCGGACTTGCAGGCTGTATCGGGAAGACTTGTCGATGTGTCGGCAATATCGTCTCGCTATTCGCTCAAAACCTTGTAAGAGATGATGGTAATGATTTTGATATCGTCTCTTTCTTCTATGGTCCCTGTGACTTCCACCTTTTCGCTGATGTGGTTTTCGGCCAATTCGTTTCCTTCGGCCGTATCGGCGATATCGTAGGTCTGGTTTCCGACGATCAGCTGATAGTTGTCATTGATTTCGCCGACCAGGGTTTTTTCCCCAGCCAGTGCCTGGCCGACGAATAGGGCCAGCAGGGTCAGGATGACCATCACCGCCGTCCACCCGTAGCGTTTTGCTTGATTCATAGGAATCTCCTTGATTGAACGATGTTTCGAATATTTGTCGGCCAATTCAGGCCGTCTTCAGGCATTTTCCGGGTTTACCAGCAATCGTTATGCCAATGTCGGAGATATTATAAATGGTTATATATTTCAGATAGATAAGATTCAGCAAGGGGCATGTCTAAGCTCAGGTGGGCAGTAAAAATCGGCTCCCTGCGCGGCGGGAATATTTTAATTCATTGAAATAGTTATAGAATTAAACAGGAAAAAACCGTTCCGGTTTCTTGGAAAAGGGAATTGAAGGTTCCGATTTAATACTTTAAAATAGGCGATTCATCGAATAACTAATTATAATTTATACTAATTCTTCTTTCAGTAGACAGCAGGCGATTTTGTTGGCCGGCGAGCCGTCCGGCAGGTAGGTGATGTTGTGCGGTTGGATCAGCTTGTTCATGACACATCCCTCTGGAATGTCGAGTTTGAACAGGTCCGCTTCGTTGATGGGGTCCATATCGATCAACCGGTCGTTTTCGAAGGCGAGGCTGTGCAAGGGGAAATCTTCGCACAGGGGACAGCGATAGACGCGGCCGTTGGGAAAGATGAAATAGTTATCGGCTACACGCCCGGCACATTCGAACGGCTCGTCCGGTTCCAGGAAAACTTTTGGATAGGTGACGCGAATACCTTGGTCCGCCACTTGACGGGCCACGGGCAGGACGTGGCTTTGCCACTGGTCGCGCGTGACCTGAAGATTTTCCACGGGACGCTCGGCGCAAGTGGCCGATTGCCCCCGGAGGCCGATCACTTGAATGAAAAACCGATTGATCTTCAATTGGCCTAAAAGGGGTGGTACGGAACTGAGTTCATGGAGGTTGAGGCTGCTGACCGTGTAGATCAGGCTGGTTGGAAATCCCTTCTGGATGGCTTTGCGGATGCCGGCCGTGCAGGCCTTGAACGAGCCCTTGCCACGAATGGGATCGTTGGTCGCCGGAGATGCGCCGTCCAGGCTGAAGCTGATAAAATTGACCGCTTCCGGCGTGATGCGGTCGAGGATGTCATGGAAGAGATATCCATTGGTGTCGATGGTGATCGAGCGATAGCCCAGTCGGCGGGCGGCATGAATGGCTTCGGCCAGTTCCGGGTGCAGGGTCGGTTCCCCGCCCAAAAAAATCAGGTCGGCCATGGGGGCGCGTCGGGCCAGGGTCTCGAGCCAGGACCGGATCGTGTCCAGGCTGAGGGTCTGCCGGCCGTGCTGCTCGGGGTTGATATAGCAGTGCCGGCACTTCAGGTTGCACTGGGTCAGGATATGGAAAAAGACATTGGCGGCGTTTTTGGAAAATCGGACGGTCGGGGACATTAGAATTTTTCGATGTGACGCTTATGATCGTTTGTTTTCGGGCTGTCTTCTTCCACGGGTGCCTCTGTGGATGTGAAGCCTTTTTTGGCATCCCGTTTGGCCTTGACCAGTTCTTCATTGGTCAGCCGGAGGCGAACGGTGATGTATTCCGCAAAAATGCGGTAGAGCAGCAGAAGGAAGTCGAGGCGGGCCTCTTTTTCATCCGAGGTGGTGAGCCGATTGCCGGCCGAGGTGTCCACGGCCAGGCACACGGTTTGCCCGACGGCGTGTACGGAGGCCGATCGGCTCTGGTCGTCGATGATGCGCATCTCGCCGAAGATTTCACCTTTTCGGGAGAGGACGCCGATCTCTTCCCCCTCTTTGGTGATCCGGATCTTTCCAGAGAGCAGAAAATAGAGCCAGGGGTCCATGTCGCCTTCCTGGATGATCTGCTCGCCGTCTTCGTATTGCCTGATTTTGCTCAGGCGCAACAGCTTGCCCAGGTTGCGGGTTTCGAAATGTTTCAAGGCCTGGATCGACATCAGGCGTTGGATATTTTCGATATTCTCCTTGAGATACTTGGACTCGATCATCGATGCGCTCCTGCGGCGGTTGTGACAAAATCGCCGAATGCATTGTAGACCCCGGCTGCAACAAAAGGCAAGCCCAAAGTCCATTGACCAGGGATTCTAACTGAATGCCATTCATTAAATCCGGCGCGGGTGAAGCAGGTGGCCGATGCCATTTGAATATTTTTATTAAACACCTTCGATATTTGATTTGGCCGCCCCGGAGTTTTAGGGGCGATCGAGTTCCAGGCAGTCCTTGGACAGATCGGAATCGAAGGTGACCGGATAGCATCCGTCGAAACAGGCCTTGCAGAAATGCTCGCCCGGGTCTTGGACACCCGTGGCGGCGAGCAGGCCTTCCAGGCTCAGGTAGTGAAGGGAGTCCAGGCCCAGATACTGTTCCAATTCCTGAACCGACATGCGGGCGGCGATCAACTCGCCCTTGGTCGAAAAATCGATGCCGTAATGGCAGGGGAAGCGATGCGGCGGCCCGGCCACCCGCAGGTGAACTTTCTTGACGCCCATTTCGCGCAAGGCGCGCACGCGGGTTCGGACGGTGGTGCCGCGGATGATGGAATCTTCGATGATGATGATATCCTTGCCCCTGAGCAGCTGCTTGATGGGGTTGAGTTTGACCCGCACCCCGAAGTCGCGCATGCTCTGGGTCGGCTGGATGAAGGTGCGTCCCACGTAGTGATTGCGGATCATGCCCATTTCAAACCGAATGCCCGAGGCTTCGGAGTAGCCCAGGGCCGCATAGGTGCCCGAATCGGGAAAGGGCATGACCAGATCGGCGTGCACCGGCCTCTCCTCGGCCAGCCGCCGTCCATGGGCCTTGCGCATCTGATAGACGTTGTGCCCCATAATCGTGCTGTCCGGGCGGGCGAAATAGATGAACTCGAAAATGCAAAACGCGTGGCGCGGCGCTTTGGGAAGATAGAGACTGCGCGGTCCCTTTTCGTCGATGATGACGATTTCGCCGGGGTCGAGCTCCCTCACGAATTCGGCCTGCACCAGGTCCAGGGCGCAGGTTTCGGAGGCCAGCACCCAGTGGCCGTTGAGCCGGCCCAGGCACAGGGGCCGAAATCCATACGGGTCCTTGATGCCGATCACTTCCCCGCGGCTGGTCAACACGACCATGGAAAAGGCCCCCTCCAATCGCGCGGCCGAGGCCCGCAGGGCTTCGTCGAACCCCAGGTGCAGGTTGCGCACCAGCAGGTGCAGGAAGATTTCGCTGTCCATGGTGGACTGAAAGATGGAGCCGCTTTCTTCCAGTTCTTCTTTGAGGGCGTGAGCGTTGACGATGTTGCCGTTGTGGCCCACGGCATAGGCCTTGTGGCGGTGGCGCACGACAAATGGCTGGGCATTGACCAATATGGAGCTGCCCGTGGTGGAGTAGCGAACATGTCCGATGGCGCTGGGACCCGGCAACTGGTCGAATTGTTCTTTGCCAAAGACATCGGACACCAGACCCATGTCACGGTGTTCGTTGAGGACGCCGTTGTCACCGGCACAGATCCCCGCGCTCTCCTGGCCGCGGTGCTGAAGGGCATAGAGCCCGAAGTAACAGAGTTTGGCCGCTTCCGGGTGTCCGTACACGCCGAAAATGCCGCATGCTTCGCGGGGATGGTCCTCCACCATGATGTCCAGCGGTTCGCCGTCGGTCGGGCAAGATGATCGCATGTCGAGTTTGGATGACATCAGCAATTCTCCGGTGTGTGGTAGGCCTGCAGGCAGCGTACGCCCAAGGCCTGGGATTTGATCGCGGCCAGGGCCTTGCTCATGGCCAGTGCACCGGCCGCGGTGGTCACGTAGGGGATGGCATATTTCAGCGCGGCCCGCCGAATCACATAGCCGTCCTTGCTGGATGTGTCTCCCGAGCCGGTGTTGATCACCAGGTCGATCTGGTTGTTTTTGATGGCGTCTTCCACATGGGGCCGCCCCTGTTTGAGTTTGTTGACCGGCTGGGCGGCGATCCCCAGGCCGTTGAGATAGCCGCACGTGCCGCTGGTGGCCAGGATGCCGTAGCCCATCTGGACGAACGCCTTGGCCACGTCGGCGATGGCCGGCTTGTCCTCGTCCTGGACGCTGATGAACACCGTTCCCTGGGTCGGCAGTTTCTGTCCGGCGCCCAATTGGGCCTTGGCGTAGGCCGATCCAAAATCGTTGCCGATCCCCATCACTTCCCCGGTGGACTTCATTTCGGGTCCGAGCAGTGTGTCCACCAACGGGAAGCGATCGAACGGGAGCACGGCCTCCTTGACCGACAGATGCCTGGGGACGACCTCTTGGATCAAGCCCAACTCCTCAAGCGTTCGCCCCAGCATGATTTTGGTGGCCATTTTGGCCAGGGGTACGCCCGTGGCCTTGCTGACAAAGGGTACGGTGCGCGAGGCGCGCGGGTTGACCTCGATGACATAGAGCCGGTTTTGACGGATGGCGTATTGCACGTTCATCAGGCCGACGACGTTCAATTCGGCGGCCATGGCCTTGGTCGCCGCCGTGATCTCGGCGATCAATTCGTCGGGAATACTGTACGGCGGAAGGACACAGGCCGAGTCGCCCGAGTGGACCCCGGCTGCTTCGATGTGCTCCATGATGCCGCCGATCACGGTGGTGCGGCCGTCGCTGATGGCGTCGACATCCACCTCCACCGCGTTCTCAAGAAACTTGTCGATCAGAACCGGATGACCGGGCGAGGCCTGGATGGCCAGCCGCGTGAAGTTTTCCAGTTCCGGTTCGGTGTAGACGATCTTCATGGCCCGTCCGCCCAGCACGAAGGAGGGGCGCACGATGACCGGATAGCCGATCTCGGCGGCGATGCGGCGCGCCTCGCTAAAACTCAGGGCGATGCCGTTGGTCGGTTGCACCAGGCCCAGCTTGTGCAGCATGGTCTGGAACTGTTCGCGGTCTTCGGCCCGGTCGATGCTCTCGGGCAGGGTGCCCAGAATGGGGACGCCCGCCCTGGCCAGCGGCGTGGCCAGGTTGAGGGGCGTCTGGCCGCCGAACTGCACGATGACGCCGAAGGGCCGCTCTTTTTCCACGATGTGAAGCACGTCCTCCAGGGTCAGCGGCTCGAAGTAGAGCTTGTCGGAGGTGTCGTAATCGGTGGACACGGTTTCGGGGTTGGAGTTGACCATGATGCTCTCCACCCCCTCTTCGCGCAGGGCGAAAGAGGCATGCACGCAGCAGTAGTCGAACTCGAT
>DHGT01000017.1:0-53014 GCA_002402905.1 Desulfatitalea sp. UBA4791
TTGAACTAAGGTGGAGGTCAATCCAAATGCCATGGATCAACAAAGAGATGTGTACGGGATGTCAAACCTGCGTCGATGAATGTCCGGTTGGGGCAATTTTCATGGAAAACGGCACCGCCGTTATAACCGATGACGGGTGTATACGATGTGCCCACTGTCATGACATATGCCCGGAGGATGCCGTTCGGCATGACGGTGAAAGAATTCCTGAAGAAGTAAAAGCTCATATGGCTTGGGTTCAAAATTTATTGAATCATGACTATTATGCCCATGATAAGGACAAACAAAAGCAGCTGATCGAACGTCTGCAGCGTTATTTTACAAAGAATATAAAGGTGTTGGAAAAAACCATCGAGCAGTTGGTATTTTTGAAAAATTCCAAATAGCACATACGGATGGACGGATCCATACCAGCGATCCGGCCGGATGAGCGGGTTTTTGTTCGGCAGCACCATCGGAACAAGAGACAAGCGCCATAAGACCATGGACATCGATATTCGCTATGATTGTCTGGCAATAGACTGGCCGAAGGTTTCCGAAACCCTGCGGCGGGTGGGAATGGCGCACCACGCACCCGAGGTTCACAGAAAGGCCTTCGAGGCCAGCCATACGACCGTATTCGCCTATCATGACGGCCGGTTGATCGGTTTCGGGCGGGCGATCTCGGACGGCATCTACCAGGGGGCGGTCTATGATGTGGCCATCGTTCCCGAGTGGCAGGGGAAGGGGATCGGGACGATGCTGTTGAAGGCGATTCTCGAACGACTCGAGGGCTGCAATGTGATATTGTATGCGGCGCCGGGAAAGGAAGGCTTTTATCGAAAATTCGGGTTCGATAGAATGAAGACGGGCTTGGCGCGCTTCAGGAATCCGGAGCAGATGAAGGAGAGGGGGTTTACGGAATAGCCGGTCAACGCCGTGCAGATCAGTGCGGCGGACTTATGCGCCATTTTAATAAGAGATGGATGGACACTGTCGTGGCGTCATTCGAAAGGAGTTGAGATGGATCAGAAAACGAAGGTGGGCATCATTATTTGCGATCGCTATCGGCGCTGTGCGGGCGGTAAGTGCCTGCGGTCCATGCGGGCAAGGGAAGGGGCGTTCAGCATTTATGGCGACTCGGAATTGGAGCTGGTCGGATTTACGACCTGCGATGGCTGCCCCGGCGGCAACATCGAGTATGCAGGCGACGAGATGGTCAAAAACGGTGCCCAGGTGATCCATCTGGCCACCGGCCTGGTGGTGGGATATCCGCCCTGCCCCTATATCGATGTGTTCAAGACGTTTCTCGAGAAACGATACGGCATCCGGGTGGTGGTGGGCACGCACCCGATTCCCCAAAAGTATCTGGACATGCACACCGCCCTGGGCACATGGGAAGAGGAGCGATGGCAACCGCTGATCGCGCCGACCATGGCGGATCCGCAGACGCGGTTGAACTACGACTGACGGCACCGCAAAAAAGCCAAACTTCTGCGTTGTGTTCAACCCGTGGTTCTTACGGTGTAAGACCCGTGCGCCTCAGGACGCGGGATTTCGCGCGCCTTGGTTTTGAACTTCTTGCGCCGCCGTCTACTTAAAGACAGGGAGTCATCTGTTCATGAATGCTCAAAACGATACC
This sequence comes from Desulfatitalea sp. UBA4791, assembly GCA_002402905.1. Lineage (GTDB taxonomy): Bacteria > Desulfobacterota > Desulfobacteria > Desulfobacterales > Desulfosarcinaceae > Desulfatitalea. Next base: position 1,622 of record DHGT01000017.1, read on the forward strand.
CATCGAAAAACCATCGGCTACATCCTCTGGATTTTCGGATTCACGGGGTCTCACCGGTTTTACTACGGCCGGCCGGTGACCGGGACCATCTGGTTTTTCACGCTGGGACTTTTGTTTATCGGTTGGATCGTCGATCTATTCCTGATCCCTTCCATGGACCGCAAGGCCGATTTGAGGTTCCGCGGCGGTCCTATCGATTACAACGTCGCCTGGATTCTGCTGACCTTTCTGGGGTTGTTCGGTGTCCATCGGTTTTATATGGGCAAGTGGGTCACCGGTATTCTCTATCTGGTCTCGGGCGGCATTTTCGGCATCGGGTACCTGTACGACCTGTGGACCCTGAACGATCAGATTTCGATCATCAACGGCAGCGCATGAGACGTTGCGCCCAGGCGGTAAGATTCGAACCCCTCCACAGTTCAAAGGCCCCTATTTCATATATCAGAGGTAAACAGGCAGTATGGCATTGATCGCGATGCGCGATGTGCGTTGGGGGTTCGGCGAGCCGGCCCTGCTGGACGGCATCAGCGTCAACATTGAAAAGGGCGAGCGGGTCGGCCTTCTGGGGCGCAACGGCGCGGGCAAGTCGAGCCTGCTGCGCCTGCTGAACCGTGAGATCGAACCGGACAGCGGGGAGATCATCCGGCAGCAGGGCATCCGGGTGGCGGTCCTGGAGCAGGAGGTGCCGTCCGGCTGCGCAGGGAGCGTCTTCGAGGTGGTGGCCCAGGGGCTGGGCGCCGCCGGCCAGGCCCTGGCGGCGTTTCATCGTCTGTCTGACGCCCTGCAAGGCGCTGACGACAGGCGCTTGCGCGAAGAGCGCGACCGATGGCAGCATCTGCTCGACAGCGAGGGCGGCTGGCCGCTGCAGCAGCAGATCGAGAGCGTCCTGTCGCGGACCGGGCTCGATCCCGGGGCGACCTTCGCCGACCTGTCGGCGGGCATGAAGCGGCGGACCCTGTTCGCCCGCGCCCTGGCGCTTTCCCCGGACCTGCTGCTGCTGGACGAACCCACCAACCACCTGGATATCGACAGCATCGTCTGGATGGAGGCGTTTCTCCTGCGAAACGTCAAAACCCTGCTGTTCATCACCCATGACCGCGCCTTTCTGGAACGCATCGCCACGCGCATCCTGGAATTGGATCGCGGCCGGCTGATCTCCTATGCCTGCGACTACAGGACCTATCTCCAGCGCCGGGAGGCGGAGCTGGATGTCGAAGCGGAGCAGGCCCGCAACTTCGACAAGAAGTTGTCCCAGGAAGAGGCCTGGATCCGGCAGGGCATCAAGGCCCGGCGGACCCGCAACGAAGGCCGGGTGCGCGCCCTGCAGGAGCTGCGCGCGGCCGCGCGCCGGCGCCGCGCCCAGGTCGGCCAGGCGAAAATGGCCCTGCAGGAGGCCGAGCGCAGCGGCAAGCTGGTGATCCGCTCCGAGGGGGTGTCCTACGGTTACGGGGAGCGGCCCATCGTGCGCGACTTTTCCACCTTCATCATGCGCGGCGACAAAATCGGCATCATCGGGCCCAACGGCGCGGGCAAAACCACCCTGATCCGGCTGCTGCTCGGTACGCTCCCGCCCGACAGCGGCACGGTGCGCCATGGCACCAATCTGCAAACGGCCTATTTCGATCAGCTCCGGGACCAGCTCGACGAGCAGAAGACCGTGGCGCAAAACATTTCCACGGACAATGATTTCATCGTGTTCAACGGCCGCAAGCGGCACGTCATCGGCTATCTGCAGGATTTTCTCTTTTCGCCCGACCGCTGCCGCACGCCGGTTCACGTGCTTTCCGGAGGCGAACGCAACCGTTTGATGCTGGCCAGACTCTTCACCCAGCCGGCCAACCTGCTCGTGCTCGATGAGCCGACCAACGACCTGGATGCCGAGACGCTGGAGTTGCTGGAAGAGCTGTTGCTCTCCTTCGACGGCACCTTGCTGCTGGTCAGCCACGACAGGGCCTTTCTCAACCATGTGGTCACCAGCACCCTGGTGTTCGAAGGCGACGGGCAGGTGACCGAATATGCCGGCGGATACGACGACTGGCTCTCCCAGCGGCCCCAGCCGGCCGCGTCGAAGGTGGAAGCCTCCAAGCCGGCGCCGGCCCGCAAGTCCGCGCCCCCGGCCCGGCCCAAACGGCTGACCTTTGCCCAGGAACTCGAACTCAAGGCCCTGCCGGCCGCCATCGAAGCCCTGGAGTCGGAACAGGTCGCGGTCCAGGCGGCCATGGCCGATCCATCCTTCTACAAACAGCCCCGGCAGGAGATCCTGGAACGGCAAAACCGCCTGAAAGCGGTCGAGGATCAAATCGCAGCCGCCTATCGACGCTGGCAGGAACTCGACGATTTTTCAACGGGATGATGGCGGTCAGCCCATGACCAGTACCGTGACCTGGCTGGGCGCCAGGCAGACGCCGGGGCAGTTCATGGAGAGGCCGTTGTGGCCGGTCATGCTGGTCATGCGTTGGGCCGGCATGCCCTCTTTCAGCACGGTCAGGCTGCCCATGATGAATTCAGTGGGCCCCATGACCGTGCCCGAGGCCACGCCCAGGTTCACGCCCGCATTGTCGCCGTTGCTGACATAGACATCGGACATCTGGTTGAGGGAGGGCATGCCGTCGGTCAGCACGGTGAGCGCCGTGGTGGTGGGCACGGTCGTCGCGCCGGTGGAGATATTGGGATAAGGTACGGGCACCGGACCGGCCGGCGTCGGCGTGAGGCACACATCGGGAATCCCCATCATCGTCCCGCCCATCATGGTCAATTGAAACATATCTTCTCCTTTAACATTACCCCAGATGAATCTGCTCGGCGTCGATCTTCACGTGGCCTTCGGCCGTGTGCACGCTGTTGCCGGTCTGCACTGTGAGGGTGCCTTCGACCAGTTGCCGGGCCGAGGCGGCCTGGGTTTCGTCGTGCTCGCGCACGTAGCGGAAGCACGAGGACATGCGCTGCACCCAATGGGCCACGAAGCTGTCCATGCGGCGGGCCACGGTGCGGATGGTTTCGATGCTGGCGCTGAGCGATCGGCCGGCCAGGCGGGTCTCTTCCAGGCCGATTTCGGCGCGGGCCGCGTGAACCTGCAGTTCGGCGGATGCCAGTCCGATATGGGCCGGGGAGGCCAACCCGATGCCATTCTCCGCGGCCAGGGTCAGGTCGCCGCCGGTGACTTCCAACCGGGTCGGACCGGTGAAGGCCAGGCGGTTTTCCGCCGATCCCTCGGGCCGTTCAAGAATGGCCAGCACATAAGTGCGACCGAAATTGTCCTCGGACAGCAGCACCTGGTCTCCCTGGTCCGGAGCCAGCAGGCAGCTGGCGGCTGTCCGGGCGCGAGTGCGTCCGGCGGCTGTGCATACGATGAGGTCATCGCCGTCGCGGGATTCAACGGTGGCGTATGCCAGGGCTAATTGGGGCGCTGCGATTTTTGGAACGGCCTGGTACATCTGATGCCTCCTTCACTTCAAACTTTACACTTTACACTTAAAACTTCATTTTCTTCCCCCCCAATCCTCGGCCTCGGCCAGATCGGGATCGGTTTCCAACGCCAGGCTGCGCGTGGCGCCATCCCAGATGGTGTGCTCCTCTTTGGCCCGGTGCATCTTGGCCCGAAACAGGCCCGCATGGGAAAAGTCGGCGGCGGTCAGGTCGGCATGGGAAAAATCGGCGCAATTGCAATCCGCGTTGGCGAATCTGGCGCCCACGCAACTGCATTGGGTCATCAGGGCCTGATCGAGCCGGGCGGCCGTGAAGTCGGCGCCGTCCAGGCGCGCGGCTTCGAAGCAGGCATTGGCGAGTTGGGCCCGGGAAAAGCGGGCGCGGCGCAGGTCGGCGGCCATGAAGACCGCGCCAAAGGCATTGGCCGCGCTGAAATCGGCGTCGGTCAGGGTCGCTTCCATGAAATTGGAGCGGTTGACATCCGCGCCGGCAAAGTTCGCGCCGGTCAGGTCAGCGCCGCCGGCCTGCACGCAGGAGAATTCGCAGCCTGCGAAATCCTGGCCGGCCAGGGCGCACTCCCGCAGGAACGTCTTGTGGGCCTTGATCTGCTTGAGACGGGCGCCGGTGAGGTCGGCCTTCAAAAAAATGGCCCGGGTCAGATCCGCGCCGGTCAGGTCGGCTGCCTGGAGCGAGGTCTGGGCCAGCACGGTCCTGAACAGGAGGGCCTTTGCCAGCCGGGCCCGGTCCAGGACGGCGCCGTCCAGCACGGCGCGGGTGAGGTTCGCACCGCTCAAATCGGCCTCGACGAGGCTGGCGCCGGTGAGCACGGCCTTTTCCATTTTGGCGCCGGCGAGCTTGACGCCGTTCAGGTCCATGTGCATCCACAGCACCTGGGTGAGGTCCGCGCCGCTCATGTCGGCGCCGTGCAGCACGCAATCGCGGAATCCGGTGCGGTGGATGACGGCACTGCGGAAATCGGCGCCGCTCAGGTTGCATTTTTCAAAACGCGCCCCGGACAGGTCCATGCCGGTGAGATCGATTCCGGTGAGGTCCTGGTTTTCGATGGTGTCGTCCCGGGCAATGGCCTCGGCAATCTCATTTCGGGTCATCGAGCAGCTCCACGCGTTTGTTGAGCAGGGTCATTTTCAGGTTGGCCTGGTCGAAATCGGTATGGCCCACCACGGTTCGGTACATCTCGGCACCAAAGAGGTTGGCGTTGGACAGGTCCGCGTCGACCAGGCGGGCCTTGCGCAGCGACCCCATGAACAGGTTTGCGCCGGAGATGTTCGCGCCCTCCAGGTTGGTGCGGTGAAAGAAGGAGCGTTTGGCCTGCACGCCGGACAGGTCGGCCCGAGAGAGGTTGCAGTTGCGCAGAAACGAGCGTTGGAAACGCGACCCTTTGAAATTGCCGTCCGACAGATCGGCGTCCATCAGGGAGGCGCGTTCCAGGTTGGCGTCGGCAAAATCGCCGTTTTGGATCGAGGTGGCGCCGCCGATGCGCACATTGTGCAGGTTGCAGCCCCGGAAGGCGGCCCGGTCGGCCGGACTGTCCCAGATGATCGCCTTGCTCAGGTCGCTGCCGGAAAAATCGACGCCGACGGCCGTGGTTTTGTGAAAGACCGCCTTGGTTGCCTCGGCCTGGGTGAAATTGGCGCCGCTCAGGTCCGCGCCCATGAAATAGCCTTGGGAGGCCCGCGCGCCGGAGAGGTTGGCGGCGGCGAGGTTGGCGCCCTCCAGCAGGGTCTGCCGCAGGGTGCATCGGGAAAGATCGGCACTTGAGAGGTCGGCCGCCTTGAGCAGGGCCTTGGTGAAATCGGTGTCGCTCAGGGCCGCTTTGGTGAAAACGGCGCTGCCCATCAGGGCCTGCGAGGCCTTTCCGTTTCTGAACGAGGCCCCGGTGAAATCGGCCTGCTCGGCGATCGTCCCGCTCAGGTCGGCGCCGTCCAGGTTCGATTCGGCGAAAGAGGTCTTCTTCATGCGGGCGCCGCGCAGGTCCGCGCCGCGCAGGTCCAGGCCGGAGAGGTCCAGACCGCTCAAATCCTTGCCTTTGAGGCTGACCTGTCGGGTGTGGCGGTCGATGACCGTTTCGCGGGTCATCTCCTCCCGGTCGTCCGGATCGATGTGCAGGGGCGCGAGCATCTCCTTGGCCCACTGGGGAAAGGCAAAGCCGCCGCCGGCGCCCGCCCGTTTGGCCTGGCCCGCGGCCCAGCGCGCCTTGGATGCTTCCACCAGGCCGCTCATTTTCGCCTCCTGGGCATCCAGGGCCGCGGCACGCTCGGGGGTCATCTGCCCGGCCTTGTTCAAGGCCTGGCGGACATGATCGTATTTGGCGGCCAGGTCGAGCCCGCCCAGAAAACCTTCGGGTTTGGTCGGGGTCGGCGGCAGGTTGAAATGGGGCGTGGGATCGATCCCCTGCCGGCGCAGTTGGGCCTTGGCCTGGTCGATGGCCGCGTTCATTTTGAGGGGCAGTTCCTGCTTGAGCGCCTCGCTCCTGGCCAGGGAAGGGGCCATTTTTTCCATCATGCCGTCGTGAAAGGCCTGGTAAAGGCCCTTGGCGTCCACTCTGGGAATGTCGATGCCGGCGTCGTCGTCCCCTTTTTTGGCCCGGAAAGGGCTATCTTCGGGCACAAACGGCGCCTGGTCCGGCCCCAGGGCGGTGACGATCCACCGCTCGATCGACACCCCTTTTTCATGGGCGTCGAACAGGGCCGACAATTCGGGAAGGGGCAGCGCCTCGGCCTGGGGATAGGCCACGCGCCAGGGGGCGAACTCCTCTTCCCTGGCCGTCGGGTCCTTTGCATAGAGGGCGATCAGCAGGCGCGGGGCGTCTTTTATCAGGGCCGCCGTCTCCTTGTCCGGCACTGCGTCCGGTCCAGGCAGGGCCACGGCGCCGACATAATCCCCGGCGTCCTGCTCCACCAGCCAGGCTTCCAGCGGATCGGCCACCCGCACCACGGGCTTGCCCGGGGCCAGACCGGCGGCAAAGGTGGTGTCGGCCGATCCAGGCACGCTGACGTCATGTGCCGGTTCTTCCAGAAGGCCGGGGCGTACCGTGAGCCGGGTGATCGTCGCGCCTTCGTGGGCCGCTAGCAGCAGGCCGGCCGGCAGCGTCGTGAGCGGGGCCGGATCGAGTCCCCAGGCTTGGGGATCGAAGTCCCATGCCTGCGGCATGCTGGCGAGCAGGGCCCGCTTGAGGGTCGCGGGCCGCAGCCCCAATCGGCGCAGGGCGGCCATGCGGTCATGATCCAGGGAGAGGTCGTAACGCCCCTGCCGCACCAGGGCCAGGGCCTGTTCGGGCCAGAGCGGTTTGGCGGGAGGCGCCATCTGGGCCTGCACCTGGGGAATGAACTGCCGGGTCTCTGGCCGGTCCAGGGAGGCGAGCACCTTGTCCTGCACGTCGCGCTTGGAGATCTGGGCTTTCTGGGTGAGGGCCTCGGCCCGTTCCATCTGCCGGGCGACGGTAGCCTTGAGGTTTTCCAGCTTGGCTTTGGCCCCGGTCAGCGGCGCCAGGTCGATCTTGACCAGGTGGCCGAATTTGGCTCGCAGCGCGCCCAGTTGCCGTTCGGCCTGGTCCAGGCGGGCCTGGGACTGGTTTAAAAGATCCAGGCTTCGTGCGGCCCCGTTTTGCGGTGAGATGCCGGCACTGGGCGCTTTACCCTGGGCCACGGCCAGTCGGTGGGCCAGGGCCCTGGGAATGTCGGCCACCTGGCGCATGGCCTCGGCGGCCTGGGCCTTGGCCGCATCCATCTGGGACATGTCGATCGAAACGCTGCGATCCAGGCGTTTGTTCAACGCCGTGAGGTAGTGTTCCAGGGGTTGCGGCGCCTCGTCCGGGGATTCGGTCACCAGGTAGAGATGTTGGATGTCCATGGCCTCTTCGTCCGCAACCTCCAGCACGGCGCGGTGCACGAGGATGCCCCGCAGGGCGTGGGGAAAGAGCCAGACCGTGTCCAGGCGCGTCTGCGCTTCGCGGAACAGCAGCCCATCGCGCGGGTCGCTCACCTCCTTAAACTGACGGACAAAGACCCGTTGGCGCAGGCGGGGCAGAGAGGATTGCACCTGCTGGCGTTCGGGGTGCATGTGGGTCAGCACCACGGCTTCACCGCCCTGGAAAAAGGCGTCCTGCTGCTGGTCTTCGGGGGCCGTGTTGAAAAAGGTCCAGTTCATGTCCTCGGGAAAATAGGGCCAGTGGGTCTGAAACCACTTCTGGTCGTAGGTGCCCGCCTTTTTACGCCGCTGGGGCCACATCTGATCGATGGGCATGAAGCCGGCCGGCGGCGGGCGGTCGCCGGGCGCGCCGATGAGATGGGCCGGATCCTCCACCGCAGGCAGCTCCAGGACCGGTGTGCCGGCCTCTGGTGGTGCGGGCGCCACACCCCGGCCCAGCGGGTTTTGTTCAAACTCCGGTCCGCCGAAGGCGTTGCGCCAGTCCAGGTCGATGACGCCGAAGGGTTTGGGATCGGTGATGGCCAGGCCCGCGGCCCCCCGCACCCAGAAGCGCGGGCCGAAGACATTCAGGGTCTTGGCGATCTGCCCCACCTGGAAGGCGACCTGGGCCGCCGGCCTGGGCTGTCCCTGCGGGGAGAAGCATTTGGCCCGCAGCAGCACCTCGGCACGGGGCTTGGGCATGGCGGCGTCCAGGATGGCGTTGTCGCCCAACTCCAGGGGCACGAAGCGCCACATCTCCTGCTCGGAAAGCGGCGCTTCCGGGGCGTCCAGGTCGAAAAAGGTCAAGACCGAAACCACCAGGTGATGTTTCTCCCGGATGGCGAAGTGGTTGAGCAGGATGCCGTGGGTGAGTTCTTTGACGACTTTCATGGATGGTCTCGCTGCCTTTTGAAGTATCAACCGTCGACGATCAGGGTTCCCTCGCGTATCGCGAGGGTGGCGATACTGTCGATGCTGGTGCCGAAGTTTCCGATTTTCGTGGCGACATTCTCGTTCGTCACGCCGCCCTCGACTAGAGTCGTAGCCGCCGATTTGATGGCCGTGTTCACGGCTACGACCTGCGTGTTTAGCGCGTCTATTTGATTCGCGGTTGTGCCGATACTATTTTCCACGGCTTGGATACGATCGTTTATCGCTGCGAGCTGCGTGTTCACAACCTCTGTTATCGCATTACGAACCGCTTCCCTGCTCATGGAGACCTCAACCTGCTGATTGGCGATCTCCACCGCCTCACCGGCAACCAGCTCAACATTTCCAGTGATCGTCGTGAGTTGCCCAAGGGCATGCAGCTTGCTTTCCAGAACTTTTTCTTCGCTCCTGCCGAGCACCCATTTTTCGGGGAAGTGGTAGCTGCCCACCCCGCCGAGCATCAGTTCCGTTTTCAATCCGCCGATGAATTCATCGGCGGTAATCACTTTGATGCCGATATCCGCACCGACAATGGTTTCGACGCATTCGCCCAAAATAAGGGCGTTCTCGCCTCCGGCCTGGATTTTCAATTTCTTATCCGTGTACAGGCGGGCGCCCCACTCGGTCTCCAGCTCATCGAGGCGTTCATCCTGCTTTTCATCCTTTTCCTCAACATCATCTAAGCGCTCGTCCTGCTTCTCATTTTTCTCTTCGATGTCGTCCAGCCGATGGTCCGGTTGCTTATCCTTTTTCCGGGACGGATCGAACCAACTTCCCTGCCGGTCGCCTGTGTCCGGGTCGTTGGGCGCGCCCAGACGCAGGAAGGTCCTGGCCGAGGGCGAATGCAGCAGGATGCGCTGGCGGCCCTCCTGGTCCTCCATGTGCATGATGTTGCCGCTGCCCGACACCAGACGCACTTGGGTCTGGTTGGCGTCGTTGACCGGGCTGGGCGTTTCGGGGTTGGGAACCGCGCCTGCGATGACCGGCCGGTCCGGATCGGCCTCGATGAACGAGAGCAATACCTCGGTGCCCTTGTGCAGGGGGGCGTGGAATCCCATGCCTTCTCCGGCATAGGGCTGCATCATGCGCACCCAGGCCGAGGCCTTGCCGCCCTTGCGTCCGGAAAGGTCGAAGGGCATGACCACTTTGTAACGGCCGTGTTCGTCCAGCTCGGCGTATTGGCCCGATCCGGCCGCGTCGATCCTGGCCGACAGGGTGCCGGAAATGCGCGGCTTAGGAGTGATGCGTTCCGGCCGGAACTGGGTGTCGCCGGGAATGCATTCGAAACTGTTGCGGTAGAAGAGCCCCTCTTTGTCCTCGACGGCGCTCGAACCCAATCCGCTGGCCAGGTAGAACTCCTGGCTGCCTTCGTGGCGCACGGTGGTGGTGAGGAACCGGCGGTTGAAATCCGGGCTGTAATGACGCTGCAGGGTGAACAGGTAACCGGGCCGGATGGCGGGGATGGTGGAGCGGCCGTGGAAGATCTTCTCCCGGCACCGGTAGGCTTCGGCGCGGATGTCGGCCAGTCGCTGACCTTCTCCCCTGTCCTGGAAATGCTCGCCGTAGAGGTAAATTTCCCCCCGGCCGTTTGCCTGCACCGGAGCGCGGCCTTCCAGGTCGAGACTCGGTTTCAGGTAATTATAATCCTTGAGCAGCACGTTTTTGGGCATGGGGCGCTGCTTCAGGTTGAATTGCCGGATCACTTTGTCCGCGCCGGTGGCGTCCAGTCCGGACGGCGGGGCATAGACAAAGGTTTCGCGGCCGGGCAGGGGCGTATGGGCGATGTGGGTGTCCGCGGCGATCACTTTTTCCGATTGCCCGCCCTGCTCGAACCAGTAGTATGCCCCTTCGCGTTCCATCCAGCGCGAGACGAAGTCGAAGTGGGATTCGCCATACTGGCAGACATAGGGCCGGGGCTCGTATTTGCCCTGGAAACGAAAGTCGAAATCCACTCCCTGGGACAGGCCGCCGTCCTGAAGCACGCCGGAGAGGAATTGGTCGATTTTCTTGTCCAGGAACACCTGGTTGTGATGGGTCAGGGTGAGCCACCACAGCCTGGGCCTCAGTTCGGCGCGGTAGTAGATATAGGGACCATACTGCTGCTGCTGTTCGAAGACGGAAAGAATGCCGTGGTAAGGCAGATCCGGACCATGGGCGAACCGGCCTCTGATGGTGAACGTGGCCGGCTGCTGCAACACGGCGGTGATATCGATATCGCTCCGTTCCGATACCAGCAGGATGTCGAACCGGTAGAGGCGCGACAGCCCCTCTTCTCCGGAAAAACGCACCACCGTGAAGGCGTCTTTGGGCAGGGCCTGGCACTCGAAAGTAAAGGCGGCTTCTTTTAGCTGTGGCATATGGCACATCTCCTTCGCTGTCCGCCCACAAACGGCATCTTGCGCCCCATTTCTGCGTTCTTGCGATGTTGAAATCCTCGACGTAGATCGACTACGCCTGCGGTTTCAACATCGCTGCGGCCTTAACCTGAACCGCAATCTACCATTTGTGGCCGGACACCCTATTCATATAATCGATAGAATTCCTTCACTTTAAACTGAACACTTCAAACTTTAAACTTCTTCAACCCCCTCCTCCCTCGATCACCACCGTAAACCCATTGTCCTTTTCAGTTACACGCGGCGCCGCGGCTGGACGGGGCAGGTCCCTCTCTCGGTAGTGAAAGACGACGCGCAGGAAGTCGGCGTGCTCGCCGATGACCACGCGCGCGATGCCGCCCTCGTCGAAGGTGTTGATCCGCGGGGCCGCGTTTCGCCAGCGTCCGGGCAGATCGACCACCCAGATCGATGGCGATGGCTTGAAGAAGATTTTGGCGCCGGTCACGGCTCGATCGGTCTGGAAATGCGCTTCAAAGCGGTCGCCGCGCCATTCGAGGCTATGGGACAAGAGCGTGCCTGCCTTTGTTGGAGCGGGCCCGGGCCGGGCCGGCGGGGCCGGTGGTGCCGGCGTCGTGGGCTTTTCGGATGGGTGGGCCGCTGCAGGGCCGCGAGGGGCCGCAGCCGGCGCTTCGTGCGCCGAGCCGGCATCAGGTGTGACCTTTGGCGTCGCTGCTTTGGGCGTTTCGATCACGATCGGCATGCGGACTTCCCGCTTGACCGGCGCGGGTTCTGGCGCAGGACGTGTGTCGAGGATCAGCCCCAGATCCGGGCCGGCGGCGGCCAGGAACAAGAGCAGGGCGGCCGCGCAGAAAACGGCCAGCATGAACCAGGGCGCGCGGGGCGAATGCAGGGCGCTCATCGGATCGCTCCTTTGGCTGCAGCGGTGCCGTGGCTTTGGGAAGGCCGCTGGCCGCCAGCTTCATCCGCCGTCGCGGCGCCCAGCCCGGACCAGCAGCGGGCCACCCGCTGCGGCACGTTCAAGGGTGGATAGTGTTCGATGGCCATCACCGGGGCGGCGTCCTTGAGGATGTAGTTGACCTGAATGCGCCGCACGCCGATACGTTTCAGATCCGCCCGTTGCTGAGGAAAATCATCGGGCGTGTAGACGTTGCGGCCGTCCCGGAAGGTGCGCAAAAAATCCCGGAAGCCCCATTGCCCTTTCCAGGTACGGGTCAGCGTGGTCTCCTCGAAATAGACGGCCAGGGTGACATCGTCGCAGCTGTCCGGGTCCCAAACGAAATCTCTGTTGGCCGGCGCGTTGTAGTTGTCCAGAACCTGGGGACGGTCCGCGCATTGCAGGGTCAGGCGCGTCTGGTAGGCCTCGCTGCGGGCGTCCTCGTTGACATCGGTGGGCAGGGTGGCGATGGAGACGGTGTATTTGGGCTGCAGCTGCTGTCGACGAACCGCGCCCTGGTCGAGGAAGGAGAGGAAGGCCGCGTCGAATGGGAACGTCACCCCCATCCAGGCCGCGGAAGACCAGCCGTCCGGGGTGCGCCGCAAAAAGGGCTTGGCCGGTTCGGCGAGAAAGCCGGGGACCACCCCTTTCTCACCGAACAGCACCTCCCACAGTTGGCGTTCCGGCGTGCCGGCCGTTTCCGCCACCACCTGGGATTGCCATACGTCATTCAAACCACAGGCGGTCTCATAGGTGGTCAGGGTGACGAGGAACTGCAAAGGTCCGTCCATCAAACCCCATAGCGTTTCGTCGTCGGCCGGGTCCGCACCTATCAGCGCGCGCATCTGGTTGATGGCGCCCAAGGCCAGAATCACCGGGGAGGCTTCGGCCTGGGCGTCGGTTTGCCCGAAGTGCTGCACGGCAAAACGAAAGGCCGCATTGGCGTCCGCCGTGACCGGAACCAGGCCATCCAACTGCTGCATGTACTCGCCGAAGGCCTCGGCCGCGGCCATGATGTTGTCCCGCCGGTCGAGACGGGCTTCGATGCGCTGCAATTTTTCGGCGATGCGGGCCTGCAGGCCGGCTTGGTCCTGTCCGCTGGAGTAGGCCTGGAGGATGTGGACCAATTCGCCGGCCAGCCTCGCGGTCGCCGCTTGGGGGCGGATGTCGCGGACGGCGGCCAGTTCCTGATCCATGCGGGTGATGTATCGGTAATAGGGATTGTCCAGGGTGGTCATGGCCGCGGCGCTGCTCAACCAATCGTTGCGGGCCAGCAACCGCTCCATTCCTCTGTCAAAGTCCCGGGCAAAGTCGCCCCATTGGGAGAGAAACGCGGTGGCATACCTCTCCCAGAAGGTGGCCACGCGGCGGTCGAAGGTTTCCGTGTCCCGAGCCGCCAGGCGCAGGCGGTCGATCAGGCGGATGATCTGCGTTTTACCCTGAACGGTCAGGGCCCCGGAAATGCGAGGCGCATCCTGCACCCGGCCATGGCCGCCCCAGAAATCGTCCAAGGTGATGGGGGCCAGGTCGGGACGGGTGTCGGCCCATCCGATCAGCCAGCCCAGGTCGCGGCCTTCCATGGCGATGATGCGGTCGGCCCATACTTCCATCTCGGCCCGTTCGCGCCGGAGGATGCCCGGATCTTCTTCCCATGCGGCATACGAACGGTACATGTCTGCGAAGTAAGCGGTCACATAGGGCAGGCGGCCGCCGAAAGCGACGGCCAGGGAGGGCAAGGGGTCATCCTGATTCGCGGTGGCGCGCTGACTCCGCCCCGCCTCGCGTGTCCGCAGGATTTCCACGCGCCATGTCAGATACTCCAGGTAGGGCGCCAGGGCCCCGCGACCGGGTTGAATCTTTTCAGGCGCGAACTTTTCCTTCATGGCCTGGTCGGTCGGATTGAGAATGTAGGTTCGGAACCATTGATTGTAAGCCCGCTTCAGGCCGTCGAGCGCTTGCTTGCCCTGGCCGAATCCCGCCAGGTCCGGCATGCGGCCGTGCAGGCGCTGTTCCATTTCGGCGATGCGGTCGCGCAGGAGGCCCAGGGTGACCATGTCGTCGGCCAGGCGGGGACCCAGTTGCGGGGCTTGCGGAAAAGCGGCGTGGGCCGGCGTCATGGCCTGGCGCACATGCCGGTAGGCAAAACCGGTCAGCCCGATGCCGGTGAGCAGGAGCAGCAGCCAGGCGGCCAGGGCCAGATGGGTGGTGGCCTTGCGCCACGAAAGATATTCGCCCAGGGGACGGAAGGCGGCACGGTCACCGGGCAGAATCGCGTCGAAGAAGTCGTGCAGAAAAAGGCCCAAGCCCGTGTCCGGCAGGTGCCATTGGCGCTCCTTGAAGCTTGCCAACGCGCCCAGCACGCCGGAACGCACCGAGCCGGTCTGGCGGCCGCTGGAAATGAAGAATCCCCTCAGAAAAGGCGTTTCCTGGTAGGGGTTGTCGTGAAAGGCGCCCCTGGCGAAGGCCTGGATACCGGGCGCCAGCCGCTCGAATTCGTCCGGGAAAAGCACGGCCTGGCTCCCGGCGCGGCCGGCCTGGCGGGCCAGCTGCAGCCGCAGGTCCTTGAGCCTTCGGGAGACGTGGCCGATGGCACGGCTCAGAAAGTCCAGCGGGTCCTCGTCTTCGGCGGCATTCATCAGTCCCATGGCCTGGCCGCGCAGCGTTTCCGGCAGCAGCTCGGCCATGGCGGTCATGCCCAACAACCGGTCGGCTTTGGTCATCAACACATATACCGGGAATTTGGCGCCCAGCACGCGCATGAGCTGGTCGATGCGCAGTCGGATCGAACGGCCATAGGCGGCCAGCGCATCCGCATCGTCATCGAGAAGACGATCGGCCGGCAGGGTGACGATCAGGCCGTTGAGCGGCTCCTTGCGCCGATATTTGGCCAGCAGAACCAGGAACCGCTCCCACTCGCCGTTGTCCTCATCCGCCAGGGGCACGGCATAGCGGCCGGCGGTGTCCAGAATGATGGCGTTTTTGAAAAACCACCAGTCGCAGTTGCGGGTGCTTGCAATGCCCTTGGCCGGGCCGGCCTCGCCGAGGATGTTGGTCAGGCGGGCGTGGGCCACCGCCGTGCTCTTGCCCGATCCGGTTTCGCCGAAAATCATGAACCAGGGCAGGCGGTAGAGTGGGTTCCCGTGCCGTCCCAGGCGCGAGGCCCGCAGGCTGGCCACGGCTGCGGCCCAGCGATCTTGCAACTCCAACAGGGCCCTGCGTTCGTGGACCGGGGCCGCGTCGATGGCCTTCTGGTCCTGCTCGACCACCCGTTGGACGAACTTGGCTTCCCGGCGGCGGAAGTAGTAGCGGCGCAAAAAGAGAATCAGCGCGATCACGAAAAAGAGTCCGGCCAGCGCCACGGCCACACTCCAGCGCGGCCACCCCATGTGATCGGCCAGCAGCAGCGCGCCCAACGCCGCGGCGGCGGTGAGCAGCAACAGAAGGAGCAGTTTTACGGCGGTTATCAGCAGGCGTGGCATAAGGTTCCTAAACTTTTAGCAGCGCCATCCACTTTCGCACGAATGCGGACAACACCTTCCAATACGTCCCATACATGACCGCCGCCAGGAGCAAGGGGCCACCGAAGAAGACGATGGCGCGGAGCGCCGGCGGAAACCGATCGGGTTCGGGCACCGGCAGCGGGGTGCCGTAGGCTTCTGGAAAGACTTTCTCTTCGGAAAGCCGGCTGTCGGTCATCAGGCGTTCCAGGCCGGCGTCGGCCATCCGATCGATGCGGTCACGGCCCGGGTCGTCGTCATAGCGGCCCTTGAAGCCGAGGGTCAGGCAGGCCAAATAGACTTCCAGCAGATCCCGCCGCGCCCGGTTTCGGGGGGTCTCAGACGGGCTATCGCTCTCGTCTCTATTTTCATCAGTAATGCCGTCGGTATTGAGCCTTTCGAAACGCTCGTAGAATTCCCAGCCGGCATTGGCCGTGTGAAAGCGCTCTTCCTGCAGCTTGCGCCGCATCCAGGCGTCCCGTCCGGGCCACGACGAGTCCAGCACGGTTTCGTCGGCAAAGGCGCACACGGCGAACAGGGCGTCGTCGGCCTGATCGGGATGCTCCCGGCGTGCAGCTTCGACGGCCCGGTCCAGGAGCCGGTCCATGTCGGCACGGGCCGTTTCATAAGGCGTGTCCGCCAGGTTCGCTTCGGATGCCAGCATGGCCGCAAAGGCGATGGGCGGCAGAAAGTGGTCGATCAGGGCCATGGTCACCTCGCGAGCAGTGCCAGTTGGGCGTCCAGGTCCTGGGGGGCGCCGCTCCAGTGCATGCAGATGCGGCCGCTTTTCTCCACCCCGGCCCACAGCGGGCTTTCAAAGCCGATGCGCAGATAGATCGCACCCTGCATGCGGGGCATACCCGCCGGCGGGGTTTCGGAAAGGGTCAGGGGGATGCCCGGCAGGGCGCGTACGAGCAGCGACCCCATGCCGGCGGGGTCCGACAGCTTGAGCAGGCGCCTGGCCGCGTCGGCCAAGGCATCGGACGGCACCGATGCCGAATGGAGCACCAGCCAGAAACTGCCCCCGGAAGATTTGCTTTCGGCCAGAATCTGGGGCGGTATTTCCGCGGTCCAGTAGGGATCTTCGAAGGCGAAGCGGGTCACGAAGCGCGGGCCGGCGGAGATGCCCTCCAGCAGCTGGGCGATCAGGTCTCGGGCAGCGCGGAAGCAGGTTCCCAGCCGGGTGTGGTTGTAATCGGGAACCAGTTTTTTATCCTGCCAGTCTTCGCCCAGGACGCTGACGTTGAGGGAGAAGACCGACAGCTCGGCTACCAATTCGCGAAGCATGCCGTAGGCCTCCCAGGGCGACAGGCAGGGCGAGGCCGCCGCGTGGTCCAGGCGCGCCGCAAAGCGCGACAGGGTGCGCAGCCCCATGAGCAGCAGAGTGAAATCGCCGGAGACCGGCTGTCCGGCCGTAAGATTCTTGTACCCCTCCAGCTGCCGGGCCTTGCCCAGCACGCGGTCGCGGATCTCCCTGAATATGGCGGCCAGGGCCGGGACGGCGGCCAGGGTCAGGCAGGGGGGCGCGAATTCGGGATCGCTCGTGATCTTATCGCCCTGGCGCAGCAAACGGGCCACCGGCATCAGTTCCAGGTCGCCGGCCTGGTCCAGTTCGTTTTCCAGCACCAGGTTCAATACATAGGCCATACGCCGGACCTTGGCCGGCGGGCCGTTGCCGTAAAGATCGGGGATCGCTTCCGGTGTCGATGGAACGGCCATTCGCGTGGGCGCGGCGGCCATCAGCACTTCGGTTTCGGCTTCGGTGACATTGGCCTGGCCGGGTTTCATGGCGCGCAGGCCCACATAGACGGTCACGGCGCCGTTTACGGGAATGGATTCAGCGGAAAGCTGGCGCCCGGCGCAGACGGCATTGCCGGGAAAGGCAATGCTTTCCGCACTGGAGGGCAACAGGATCTGGAGCGCGGAGAGTTCCAGCCGGCCGGCGGCCAAGGCACCGTCGTTGAGGGCCATGGATGTCACCCCCCAGAAAAAAGGTGCCATGCCCGCCGTGACGGGCACCAGGGCATCGCTCGATTGGCGCTGCAAAATCTGAAAGTGCTGGGGTTGCAGAAAAAGTCCGGGGTGCCAGTATATCGGGCCGTCACTCATGGTTCGACTCCCATACAACGCGTAAAATTGGTTCTCATTTTTTCCCAGGCCCTGCCGGGCGGCCGTCATAGCCGTCCATGATCGGGAAAAACGGCCCGGGCCGACAGCTCCGGGTCCGGCGCCAGCCAGGCGTCGCACCCCAGGCAGGACCACTGTTCCTCTCCCAGCCGCGCCGGTTGGGCCTCTCCGGGGGCCAGAATGAATTCCAGATCGAATATCAATGGCTGGGTGCAGTAAAAACGAACCAGCCGGACGAGCTCGTCGAAATCGGGCCGGCCGGGCATATAGCCCTGATACATCTCAGCATTCATGGGGCCGGCGCTGATGGCGATCTTTCCCATGGCATCCGTGACCGTGAATCCGAGCCAGGCATTTTGCCCCAGGGCATTGTCTGGCCGGCTCAGGCGGCAGCATTGATCTTCGGGGATCACGGCCTCGCGTGGCGCGCATTGCCGGACCGCCACCGGCGCGCCGATGCGGTCGGCCAGCAGGCCACGCAAGCCGGCCGCGGATCGGGGAAACTGGGTCAGCAATCCCATGGCGCGCAACAGGGCGCCGGGTTCGCGAAAGATCTTCTCCCGCATCTCCTCGTGGCCCAGCCCGACCAGGGCAAAGAGGCGCGACAACATCTCCCGGTCATCCTCTTCGACCACGCGGCGGCTCAGCCGGTAGTAGGTGTCGGCCAGGATGAACAGCACGAAAAAGCCGTGGTTCAGGATGTCGAGAAAGTCGCGGCCGACACTCTTGTCTTCGCTTTGCTCGCTCAACAACTCTTCGGTGTAGTAGGTCGGCAGCGGCGAAGAGGGGCCGTAGAGCCCCAGGAAGGTGGCGGTCAGTTGGAACCGGCGCGGTGCGTTTCCGGCGTCATCATCCTTCCGGGAAGGCTCCTGGATATCCACCAGGTCATTGGATGGAAAACCCAGGGAAAGGTAAGGCCGCACCCTCAGTTGCTCCCGCAGGAACGATTCCCTGTCCTGCGCCCCCGGCGCGGCGCAGGCCTGCTTGAGCAGCCGAACGGCCTGGATGAAGGAGAATTCCTTGGGATTTCTCAGCAGCGCTTCCGGCACGGTGGACCGTACGTCGGAGCGATGCGATTTGTCCGGGGCTACAGCAGGACCCGGTCGCCCAGACGGATGGGCCATGTCCAACGCTCCTTGTGCAACGTGTCTTCGACGGTCAGCCGCGTATAGGTGTTGATGGCGGCGTAATTGCCCAAAAAAACATCCAGGATCGAGCCGAACAGGTAGAGGTCGCCCTCGCCGGCAAACCCCTGGGGGTCGATCTGGATGTGGATCTCCTGGCCGCGCAACAGATGCCCCTGCACGAAGCGGTCCGATGCCTGCACACTCAATTCGCGGATGCCTTCCACCCGTTGGGTGTTGGCCAGGACCGCGGCCCTGTCCCGTGTTTCGGTGAAGATATAGAGCTTGAGCACGGAACGCAGGTTTTCCGCGGTCGCCACGGAGAGATAATTTAAAAAGAGGTGCGACAGCAATCGCCAGAGCAGATTCCGGCCCAAAGGCGGCTGGACCGGCGCGGTGGGCGTCCGGATATTGGAAAACTCGGCCAGTTCCGGCGACGATTCCGTGGACCGGCAGACATCGCCGGGACGAAGGGTTTCGGGAAGGGATCCGTTGGTGCAGAGCACTTCCATGGAGAGGGTCTCCAGGCTCGGCTCGGTCGTTCCTCCCGGGTAGGCCACCGAGAGATGCATTTCGGCCTTGCCGTCGAGGGGTGCGAGGCGGTGATGCACGGCATAAACCGGCGTGGCCTGCACCTGCGGGTTGAACAGCTCGAAGGGCAGGTATTCACGTTCACGCACCGTGCCCTGGACGAACCCGGTGACTTTGTTGACTTCGTATATCTGGTAGTGGCGGGGATGGGGGCCGCCGGCGCGGACAGCATACTCGGTCTTTTTGTGATCCAGCACGATGGGGTCGGCCTGGTAGGCGAACAGGTTCAGGGCGGGCGCCACGAAGAGCTGAAAATGTTCGGCCCGCATGGGCGGCCGATCGCCGGGAAGATCGGCGAACTCAAATTCGAGGGTGAATTGGGACCCGCTGCCCCGGTTTCGCCACTGGTCCAGCCCGTTGACATCGAAAAAGAGAAATTTTTCAGGCAGGATGAAGTACTCCTGCAAGATGCGGTAGCCGGGAAACGATCGGGCCGGGAAGGGGATCAGGACGTCGTTTTCGTCGAAACCGACGGGGGTGACGGCCTGGCGGCCCAGACCGACGCTTTGCCCCTGGTCCGTGGTCAGCCGGACATCGCGCAATCGGGTGAAGAGCATCCAGTAGCGCCGGGACGCTTCGGCATAGATGCCGGCCAGGTGAAACCGGATGCTGTCCGGTTGGAAGGCGGTCACGTCCATGCCCGCCAGGCGCAGGGTGACGCGCAACACCCCGTTGCCACCTCCCGAAGCAGTGAACTGGACCGCGGCTATGGAGAGAGGCGACAGCGCCACATCGGAGCGGGTGGTGAAGGTGCAGCGCGTCCCCTCGGATTCGACCGCATCGATGGCGCATCCCTTCGGGATAACGAGGGTTTCGCGCAGGCTGCGTTTGGGGGTGAAACGGATCAGGGTGGCCGAGGGAATGGGCCGCAGGTAGTGCGGGAAGATGAGCTGGATCAACCCATGCACGATCTCCGGGAAATCGTTGTCCAGCTTTTCGTAAATCAGCCCGGAGAGAAAGGCGGTGCCTTCGAGCAGCCGCTCCACGTCGGGATCGGTGGATTGGCCGGCGAGCAGGGGGGCCAGGGCCGGGTGGGCCTCGGCGAATTCCAGGGCGAGATCGCGCAGATTGGCCAGTTCTCTCTCGTAATATTTGCCGATCACCTGAAATTACTCCAATACGGTAATGTGGCCGTCGGAAGTGAGGACCGTTTCGAAAACCACCGGTATGTCGCGCGTTTCCCCTCTGACCTTGGCCGACAATTTGAACCCGATCTTGAAAGATTGTTCGGAGAGGGGTTCAAAATCGACCGTCACGTCGGTCAGGCGCGGTTCATAGGTGTTGATGACGCGGGCGATGGTATCCGCCATTTCGGGCAAGGCATCCGCGCTGAGTGAACTCGAAACGCTGGTAAAGTCGGGCATGCCGAGGTCCGTCGCGATGAGGGCGCTGCCCTGGCGCGTGTTGAGGATTTTGCCCAGATGATCCAGGACCGATGATATGGCCGCCCGGGGATCGGATTCGCCGCGCCAGTCCGGGTTTCGATCTATCGCCCGCAATCTTTCCAGAAGCCGCTTTTCCCGCATCGCGCCCCGTCATCTCCGGTCGTCGTGAATCCAGAATCGTTACAAATTGGCAAAATCATAGTCTTTTTATTGATAAATCACAATCCCTTTAATCTCTCTTCAGCAATTCTTCGCCGGGGCTCGGCCTGCCACCCGGCCCAGCGCAGGCCGGCGAAAAATTGCTGGAGGCTGCGATCCAGATCCATGAGTCCGCTCTTGTCTATTGCTTTGAGCTGATCGGCCACCTGCTGCCGGGCATCGATGATCTTCCGGCGTTCCTGTTCGTAGAAACGTTCGGCATCCTCCAGGGTGCGCTTGTTGCGGAACTGGTCGTTGAGTATGCCGGCATCTTTCTGGCCCGCTTCGTACCATCCCAGAAATCCCCGGGGCAGGTCGGCGATGCCCGTGATGGTCGAATAGCCGGCAATGCCGGAGACGACATCCGTGGGGATGGAGTTGGACCAGCTGATGTAGTTCTTGATAATCGATTTGAACACGTTGGTGGACAACAGATGGCGCAAGTCGGCCAGCTGGGTCTGCACCACGGCCAGCGATTCGTTGACGATAGTGTATTTTTCCTTCCACTTGTCCATCATGAAGTGCATCTCCAGGCGTTGCAGCACCGCATCGTCGCTGGGCAGCCCTTTGAAGGTGATGCGGGTGTCGTGGCCGCCCGAGCGGATGGACTTCTGAAGGTCGGCCACCTCGGCTCGGATGGTGCCGATCTGACTGCGGGCCAGGGCATGCTTACCGGCCAGCAGGTTTTGGGAGGCTTCGTTCATGTAGCGGTCCAGGCGTTCCAGGGCGCTGCGCAGTCGAAAGGATTGGTCGCCCGAGGCCTGGATGAAGCGCGCGTCGAACCAGAGATCCGTGGGCAGGTTGACCCAGTAATCGATGATGCCGGGCGGTTGATTGGGTACCTGTTGGTCCACCCAGCGGTGGGTGGGCGGGGCGTCGTTCCATCCGGGATCGGTGACCAGCGCCTTATAGCCGGTGAGGGTGGTGGTGACCCTGGCCTCGATGCGGCCATCGGGTTGCAGGGTTCCCTCGATGACGCCGCGGTAGAACATCTGCGTCACCGGGCCGCCGGGATGATGCTTGCTGTAGTTGGCCGGCGGAATGGCTTGCATGACCGAGGTCTGCTCCCCTTTGAGCACGCCGTTACGGAAGGTGCCTTCCATTTGGGTGGTCATCTCCAACCGGGTGACGCCGCCGGATTCGGCCGCACCCTGGGTGTGGGTTTCCCAGCGGGCGCTGATCCGTTCACCGTCGAAATGGTAGACCACCGCATCCTGTTGATGGTTGGCCTGCTGGACGGCCGGAACCACTTCCACCGAGAATCTGCGGGGCAGGTTGAGGGCGCTGGCCGGCGTGCCGGCCGCGATGGCGACGATCCAGGTGAGTAGTATCCACAAGATTTTCACTATTCGATTCCTGCCTGAAAGCATGAGGTCTCCTTTCGGGGGCCGGTGCATCATCGTATCGTTTCCAATATCGGCAGGTTTTTGAACATGATGATCCCGAATTTTCAAGTTTTTGCTGAAAGGGGATCAGCGATGCTAATTGAATGCCGTTCATTAAACCCGGCGTGGGTGGAACAGGTGGCCGATGCCACACGCCAAGCGGTCAAGAGCCAGTAAAATGCACGGCGGGCGGCCCAGAAACTCGCTGCGCTCAAACAGTCTGGGCCGCTTGTCCGCCGTTTGCATTTAACTGGCTCTAAGACCGCTGGCGTACGTGGCCCTGGCCATCTGCCCCACCCACGCCGGCCATCACCGTTGCCATGCGGATTTTTTTCGCAACTTTTGGAAAGCTTGTCCTTGATACTGAATCACATTCCGTTTGATTTGCTGGAAGGTGATGGCCTGAAATGAAAAAGGCAAGCGCCGATCCGTGATCGCACGCTTGCCTTTTTCTATTTTTTTGGTGCGGCCTCTGGTATCAGCCCGGCCACTTGCACAGGAGTTTCTTGTTGGCGTCGTAGACGCTGACGGTCATACCGGCATCGCCGTCCAGGCGATGAGTTGCGCAGCTGACTCAAGGGTCGTAGGCGCGCACCGCCATTTCGATCTGGTTGAGGATACCTTCGTCCACGTGGCCGTTTTTGATCAGGGAGCGGGCCGCCTGGTTGACGCTCATGTTCATGGGACCCAGGTTGTGGGTGGTGCCCACGATCATGTTGGCCTTCACCATGAGCCCGTTTTTATCGGTCGTATAATCGTGGATCAGGGTGCCGCGCGGTGCCTCGACGCAGCCCACGCCGCGGCCGGCTCTGGGGGTCACTTCGGCGCGAACGTTGGGATCGGTGATCTCGGGATCCTGCAAGATCTCGATGGCGCGTTCGCAGGCATAGACCTCCTCGATGAGGCGGGCGTAGTGGTACAGCAGGGTGGCCTGGGCCGGCCGGCCGAACAGGCTGCGGAACTCCTCGAGCTCGGCCTGGGCGCGGGGCGTGGCGATGCGGTCGCACACGTTGATGCGCGCCAGGGTATTGGAGCGGTACACGCCCCTGGGTTGCTCCAGGTCCATGGAGAAGCCTTCGTTCCAGAAGCGGGCATAGGGGTATTTGCCGTAGGAGTTGGGTTCCACATGCTCGGCGATATAGTCGGCGTAATTGGTGGCCGCGAAGTCGGTATAACTGCCGTCGGGTTTCATGATGCGCAGTTTTCCATCGTACAGATTCAAGGCGCCCGCATCGTCCACCGTGCCGATGAAACCGGTGGTGATCACGCCCAGGCTCTGGATGGCGTCCATGTATTGCGGAAAGACGCCCTTCTTGGCGAACTCGATGGTGAACAGGGCGAAGTCGAGCACCTCCTGCATCTTGGCCAGCATGTCCTTGCGCTCTTCTTCGAGGATCGGCTTGGCGAATCCGCCGGTGACGCCGGCCACCGGATGGATGGCCTTGCGCGAGAACTTGTCCAGGATCATCTTGGCGAGTTGCCGGGTTTTGACGACCCGTGCGGCCAGTTCGGGATTGGCCTTGGCGATGCCGATGACGTTGCGCACGGCATAATCGGCCGATGGCCCGATGACGAAATCGGCGGCCGCCAGGAAGAAAAAGTGCAGCAGCTTGTCTTCGGCATGGGCGATGGCTTGCATCAGTTCGCGCAGTTTGCGGCCCGTGGGGGTGGGGGTGACGCCGTAGCAGGCATCCACCGCCTTGTTGGCGGCCAGGTGATGCATCCAGGGGCAGATACCGCAGATTCGGCTGACCACGCGCGGCACCTCTTCGGCCGGCATGCCTTCGACGAATTTTTCGAACCCGCGCAGCGACATGTAGCTGAGCTTGGCGTCGGCCACGTTGCCGCTGTCATCCAGGGTGATGCCGATACTGGCATGCCCTTCGATGCGGGTGAGGGGTTGGATCGTTATGGTTCGGGACATATCGTAAGTCTCCTGATCCCCGGCTTGCGGGTGGTTAATGGATAGACGTAAACTGAAAGTTTAAAGTTTAAAGTGTAAAGTTTAAAGAGAAGGAATGCTGTCGATCAGATGTTTCTACGACCCTTGCGACCCTATTAAAATGACAGAATACCTTCACTTAACACTTAAAACTTAACACTTTAAACTTTTTTCGGCTTCAACAACCCATGTGCCCCGGAAAAGCGCAGCATCGAGAAGCTTTCCGGCAGTGAACCGATGTCGATGCCGTTGGAGGCCAGGGCGTTGAGCATGTCGAGGCGCTGGTTGCCGTTGTGCTGCACCGGGCCGTAGCACCCGCGGCAGGGCACCCGTGCCGATATGCAGCGCGGAATGCCGCTCTCGCCGCCGCAGCCGGCGCGGGTCACCGGCCCCATGCAGAGAATGCCCTGTTCGAGCAGGCAGCGCATTTGATCCAGCGGCTCGTCCGGCGCCCCGTAGTGGGGAGCCTGGAGAAAGCGCCGCAGCTTTTTGAGTTGGCCCTTGCCTTCCCGGCGGGTGGGGCAGGTGTCGCAGACACTCTTTCCGGGCAGCACCGGTGTTCGGCCTTCCACCAGGGCCACCAGGGCGGAGAAGATGTGGTCCGGGTGGGGCGGGCATCCGGGCAGGTAGATGTCCACTTTGATTTTTTCGTCCACGGCCAGGCAGCTGTCGAGCAGGGGCGGCAACCCTTCGCTGGGATAGGCATCGGGCGCCTCGGTGGTCTCCGTGTGGTAGTAGCGATACAGGAGCTGCTCCTTGGTATGCGCGTTGGCGAGGGCGGGGATGCCGCCGTGGGTGGCGCAGGTGCCTAAAGCGATGATGGTGCCGCAGCTCTTGCGCATGGCCTCGGCCACTTCCACATGTTCGGTGTTGCGCAGGCCGCCGCTGATAATGCCCACATCGGCCTGGGGAATCTCGATGTGCCGGCCGTCTCCCATTTGTCCGAAGTACTTGTGATCCATCAGGGCGGGCAGATGGACGAATTCGGCTACTTCCAATACGTCGAGCAGCCGCTCGCCCATGTCGATGATGGAAATTTCGCATCCCGAACACGAATTGAGCCATTCGCTTGCGACTTTTACCTTCATGATGAATTCCTTGAATCCGGCCGGGCCGGACGTTTAATGTTTATGGTGCAACGTGAACAATTGCCGAGCCGCCTACATGCTGAACGAGGGGGAACCGCTTTTCAGTCCCCGGCGATTCTGGCGGGCCATCTTCTTCTTTTTGGACGACCAGGAACGTATCGTGTTAAGGGCGTCGGTGATGTAGCTGGGATTGTCCGCGTACTTGAACTCCTCGATCATTCCGGCGCCCTTGGCATCGGCCAGTGCGGCCCGGCCCACAGGGCTGCGGGCGAGGACCGTGGTCCAGCCTTCGGCCGCGCCGATACCGCCGAAAGAGATGTCGGCCAACTCGGCCGCGTAGTCGCTGCAGAACTGGCAGGCGTATCGGCGAATGGCGTAGAGCTGGTCCAGGTCGATGGTGATTTTCTTCCCGGACGCGAGGTGCAGCATTAAGGCTTCCTTGATATTGACCTTGCGGACCTCGTCCCAGGCGAAGCCGCCGATCTGGGCCAGTTTTTCCCGCTCGGCCGGTCCGAAGACAAAGTTGCCCGAACAAAAGAGGCCGAAACAGAACTTGATGGCATCCGACGGCAACAGCTCCAGGGCCTGCATGCGCCGCACGGAGTTGATCTGGCAGGGGGTGCCGACCAGGGCCACGCGCTTCAATCCCTTTTTCACCATGGGGTCGAACTCTTCGATGCTGGCATAGGTCATGTATTGGTCGCTGAACTGCTTCATGCCGTGGGAAGTGTCGAAGAAGAATCCGGCGGCGGAGATGATTTCCTCCCGCGTGGTGGCCAGGAAGGGAGAGCGTTGAAACGGGCCGGTCTGGTGGGTGACGATGGCGCCGTCGATGCGGCCCCGGTCGAACAGGTGCAGCAACAGGGCGGTGACCACCCCGCCGTCGGTGGCCTTGGCCCGAATCGATGCATCGGTCGTACGCGCCACCGCCGTCTCGATGATGCGGCCCATGGGCTGGCTCCAGTTGGCCCGCCGCTTGGTCTCCTCCTCGAGTTCGTTGATTTCCGGGCAGATGGTGTAGCACAGCCCGCACTCGATGCATTTTTCGATATCGTCGTAGCCGGGCTTGCCCTCCTCGTCGATCATGAGGGCGCCGTAGTTGACCGCGGTGCAGAAAGTGACGCAGCCGCCGCAACGGTGGCAAAGGCCGGGCTTCTGAACCTCTTGGATCAAGTGAAAGAATGTCTTCATTTGTCTACCTCGTTCGATGTCCTTGCAGGTCGGGGCGCTAATTGGCGACTTGCACCTGGGCCACCCGGTTGGGGCCGAGGGCCCGGATTCGTTCGGTAAAACGGGTCACCACTTCGGCGAATCGGGGCGCTTCGGCCGAGGAGACCCATTCGATGGCAAAGCGATCCGGGTCGATTCCGGCATCTTCAAGGATGATGCGAATGACTTGGGCACGGGCCAGGGCTTTGTGATTACCGTCCAGGTAATGGCATTCACCGAGGTGTCAGCCCATGACGATGACGCCGTCGGCCCCGCGCTGGAATGCCTCGATCACCAGGTCGGGGTGCACCATGCCCGAGCACATGACCCGCACGGCGCGCATGTTGGGGGGATATTGCAGGCGCGAGACGCCGGCCAGATCCCCGCCGGCATAGGCGCACCAGTTGCACAGAAATCCAAGGATGACAGGCTCATACGATGTTTGCATGTTGGCTCCTTCTTATTGGAACGGCCCACTGGCCGTTCCATCCGTTGTTTCACGCTATGCCGCCAGGGCCGCGGCCACCTGGGCGCGCAATTGATCCAGGGTAAACCCATTAACTTCGACCCCGCCCTTGGGGCAGGTGGCGGCACACAGCCCGCAGCCTTTGCAAAGGGCCGGATCGGTGACGATGCGCCTGGTTTTACGGCCGTCGCCATCCTCGGTTTCCACCAGGCGGATGGCCCGATAGGGACAGACGTCCACGCAGAGAGCGCAGCCGTCGCACTTATCGGTCACGGCCGATTTGATGGCATCCAGTTTCATTTCGCGCTGGGCCAGGATCACGCAGGCCCTTGAAACGGCGGCCTGGGCCTGGGCCAGACTCTCCTCGATGGGTTGAGGGTAATTGGCCATGCCGCACACAAACAGGCCGTCCACCGCCATGTCCACCGGCCGAAGTTTGGGATGGGCTTCGTTGAGGAAACCGTCCGCATTGACGCCGCACTTGTACAGCGCGGTGAGCTCCTGGGTGGGATTGGCCTCGATGGCCGTCGCCAGCACCAGGTGTTCGACCTGCAGATTCAGGGGCATCTGCAGGATCGGATCGCTGCAGGCGACCGACAGACCTTGCGGATCGGCGCTCACCCGGGGTTTGGCATCCAGGCTGTAGCGGATGAACAGCACCCCCAGCTCGCGCGCCTTCTGGTACAGGGTTTCGCGTTTGCCATAGGTGCGGATGTCCCGGTAAAGAACATAGATGTTCATATCGGGATTGAGGGTCTTGAGCCGGATGGCGCTGCGCATGGTGTGGGTGCAGCAGATGCGGGAACAATAGGGCCGCCGGCTGTCCCGCGATCCCACGCATTGAATGAACGCCATGCTGTGAATCCCCTTGAAGTGATCGGGATCCTCGATCAAACGATCGTCCAGCTCGAGATGGGTCAGCACCCGTGGATCCTGGCCGTAGAGGTATTCGTCCGTGCGGCTCTCGGATGCGCCGGTGGCCAGGACGGCGGCGCCATAGGTGACCGCCCGCGTTTCGCCGTGGACTTCGATTTCGCTGACAAAGCTGCCCACCGATCCCACGGCGGTTTTCAGGCGGGCATGGGTCAGGACCTTGATGCGTTCGTGGCGCTGCACCTGTTGAATCAGCCCTTCCAGCCAGGGCCCGACCGGTTCGTCTTTGGCCGTGCTGGCCACGTGCCAGGCATTGCCGCCCAGGCGGTCGCCGCGTTCGAGAAGGACCGTGGGGTATCCCTGTTCGGCCAGCCCCAGGGCCGCCGTCATGCCGGCCACCCCGCCGCCGATCACCAGTGCCTTCTGGACCACCTGGATGGATAGGTTTTTCAACGGATCGATCAAACCGGCCTTGGCCACCGCCATGCGGACCTGGTCCTTGGCCTTGGCCGTGGCCCGTTCCGGTTCGCGCTGGTGCACCCACGAATTCTGGTTGCGGATGTTGGCCATTTCGACCAGGTAGCCATTGAGCCCGGCCTCCTTGAGGGTGTCCTGGAAGAGCGCCTCGTGGGTGCGCGGCGTACAGGCGGCGACCACGATGCGGTTGAGGCGGTGTTCGCGGATGCGCGCGGCGATGATGTCCTGGGTATCGGCCGAACAGGTGAACAGGTTGTTTTCCACCAGGGCGACATGGGGCAGGCCCTTGGCATATTCGGCCACCGCTTTGACATCGACGACGCCGGCGATGTTGATGCCGCACGAGCAGACGAAGACGCCGATGCGCGGTGCCTGGTCATGAATATCGATCTCCGGCGGATAGGTCTTCTGGCGGGTCAGGGAGCCGCGGGCGTCATGCAGCGATTCGGCCGCCGCGGCGGCCGCGGCCGAAGCCTGGGTGACCGAGCGTGGAATCGCCTTGGGCGCCTGGAATGCGCCGGTCACGAATACCCCCGACCGGCTGCTTTGCACCGGGGCAAGGTTGGATGAGAGCGCGAAGCCGAACGGGTCCAGATCGATGCCCATCGTGGCGGCCAGTTCCCGGCTGCCCTTGGCCGGCTCCAGACCCACCGACAGGACGCACAGGTCGAAGTCCTCGTCCAGGGTGTCGCCGTTTTCGGTCACATAGCGCAGGCGCACCCCGCTGCCGGACGGGCCCGGATCGATGGTGTGGGGCCGGCTGCGTATGAACCGGATACCGCTGGCCTTGGCATTTTCGTAATAGCGCTCGAACTCCTTGCCCGGGCTGCGCATGTCCATGAAGAACACGGCCTGCTCGACCGGCTCGTCGTGGGCGTGTTCGGCCGTGATCAGCATCTGTTTAATGGCGTACATGCAGCAGACGCTCGAACAGTAACCGTTGTCGCAGCGATTGGTATTGCGCGAGCCCACGCACTGGATCCAGGCCACCTTTTTGGGCGGGGTTTCGTCCGAGGGGCGCACCACATGGCCCATGCAGGGGCCGCCGGCCGAAAGGAGCCGCTCGTATTCGATGCTCGTGACCACGTCGGCGATGCGACCGTACCCATAAAAGTCCCAGCCCGTAGGATCGAAGGGCTTGAAGCCGGGGGCCAGGATGACCGAGCCGACCTGAAGCTCGACCAGCTCTTCCTTGTCATCGAAATTGATGGCGCCGGTGGGGCAGAATTTTTCGCAGGCGCGGCATTTGCCCCGGGTCAGATAGATACAGGCTTCGGCATCGATGGCGTATTTCAGGGGCACGGCCTGTCCATAGGGAATAAAAGCGGCCTTGCGCTTGTCCAGCCCCATGTTGAATTCGTTGGGCACCTTTTTAGGGCATTTTTCCGCGCAGAGGCCACAGGCAATGCACTTATCCATCTGGATGTAACGGGGATGTTTCTTGATCGTGACTGTGAAATTGCCGGCTTCACCGTCGAAACCGACCACTTCGGACAATGTGTGGAGCGTGATATT
Organism: Desulfatitalea sp. UBA4791; assembly: GCA_002402905.1. Taxonomy (GTDB): domain Bacteria; phylum Desulfobacterota; class Desulfobacteria; order Desulfobacterales; family Desulfosarcinaceae; genus Desulfatitalea. The sequence goes on from DHGT01000017.1 coordinate 31,073, forward strand.
CAAGTGCCGACCGCACTCGACCAACTTGGGCGAAATAATTCACATGGCGCAATCGTTGGTCGGATAGGTCTTGTCCAACTGGGCCATCACGCCGCCGATGGCCGGGCTGCGCTCGATGAGGTGGACCGCGTAGCCCGAGTTGGCCAGATCGAGGCTGGCCTGAATGCCGGCGATGCCGCCGCCGACCACCATGACCGCGCCGATGGGCGCCTTGCTTTTCAGGGGGGTGCGCAACATCGAGATAGGCCGGGGCACCGCAGTTTCAGCGGCAGCCTTTTCCGACGGCAGGATTTTTTCCATCGTCTCTGCCGGGATGCCGACTGCCTTGCAGAAGCGCTCGAATTCCGCCGCTTCGACGAGATAGCGCTTGCCGACCGTGGGGGTCGCCTTGAGTTGGCCCCTTTTGATCCAGTTGGTGACGGTGTTGCGATGCACGCCCAGTAGCTGGGCCAGTTGGCCGACACGAATATCAATCATTGGGTTTCTCCTTCTTGGATCGGTTCTGCCGAAACGGTTTGGGTGACGATCGCCATGATTCGGCGGCACATCTCCGGCACGGCCGCCGCCACGGCCGGTGAAAGACCCGGCCGGATTTCGGGGGGCAGTTCGGTGGGGTGCACCACCAGAACACGCACCTCGATGCCCGTGCCCTCCTGAATCTCTTTGAGCATGTTGGTCGTGGGGAACTGGTGCAGGGAATAATCGCAGATTTTCGCCGGATGAATCTGGGAAATATCGATTTCGGAAAGTTGCCCCGGCACCCCGCCCTCAATGTCCATGGCATCCACGATCACGATCTGTCTTGGCTTTTTGGGGGAAAGGAGAATATCAAACAGCATGTCGCGGAGGGTGGTGCCGATATCCAGGCAAGCCACGTGCCGGGGCAACTGGTGGTGGGCACACAGGTGTTCGATCACCCGGGGCCCGAATCCATCGTCTCCGAACAGGGGATTGCCGCATCCGAATACCAGACAGGGTTGGGTCAGGTGATCACCGAATTCAAACATGGTCTAATTCCTTTTGTGCAAAAAATGCAATGCATAATCAGTTGAACGCGCTATTTTGTGCGTGTTATAGTCCAATTTCCATGCCAGAAATTCAGTAATCAAATAATATATTGAATAATAAATCAAAAATAAAATTTGACGCGATTCTGGGGCTGTTCAAGAGTGGGGCATATTTGCCCCGATATTTTTTTTATTACGAAAAATAAGTAATAAAATTGGATAGAAGATGGAAATGGGAAAATTAGGTAGAATAATGGGGAAAAATTGACCTATTGTGGTGCAAAGGGAAGAGGATTTCGCTTTGACGGCAGCGCCAAGCATGGCAAGACCCGTAAAAATTCGTTACTGGAGGGCATATGCCGTTCGACCGGGCGGACGCTAAGTACACTATTTCATAATTACGCTTACATAATGGGCCACTTGCTTGCAGTCGTACGCGTTCTCGTACTCGAAAGATTCCCCTGCCTGTGCCAACGATTCCAGGATAGATCGAGTACGCTAAGTATCCATTCCATGGGATGTCTGGGTCGACAGATATGTCAGCTTATTTATGCCAGCGTGTACTACCCAATCCATACCGTTTCATTTTGGAAAACAAGGTCTTCCGATCCATTCCGAGTTGATCCGCCACTTTGCCGCGGTGCCACTGGTGCTCTTCCAGCGCCTGGGCGATCAGCCGCCGTTCGTGGTCGGCGAGCATGGTTTTCAGATCCTTGATTTGCCCTGACCCCGGGCGTTCCTCGCGCGCCGGCCGGGTGATGATATGGGCCGGCGGGCTGGCGCTCAACTCGATCACCTGCAACGCGCAGTACCGGATGATCACGTTCTGGAGTTCACGGATGTTGCCCGGCCAGTCGTGGTTTGCGAGTTTGGCGAGCATGCGGTCGGTCAGGGGCGGTGGTTTCTGTTTACCGCCGTAGATGTTCAGGAAATGGTCGATGAGCAGCGGCAGGTCCTCTTTGCGCGATTTGAGCGGCGGCAGGTGGATGGGCAGGATGTGGATACGATAATAGAAATCCTCGCGCATCATGCCGCTGGTGATGCGTTCGCGCAGATCACGGTTGGTGGCCGCGATGATGCGGATGTTGGATTGCTTGACCTGGCTGCTGCCCACCGGGGTGAACCCGGCCCCCTCGATGACCCGCAACAGCTTGATCTGCATGTGCAGGCTGATTTCACCGATTTCGTCGAGGAACACGGTGCCGCCGTCGGCAAAATCGATGTAGCCGCCCCGATCGCTGTCCGCGCCCGAGAAGGCACCTTTTTTATATCCAAAGAATTCGCTTTCGATCAGGTTTTCCGGGATGGCGCCGCAGTGCACCGGGACGAAGCGGTGGCTGCGGCGATCGCTCATCTCGTGGATCGCCTGGGCGACCAGCTCCTTGCCCGTGCCCGGTTCGCCGTAGATAATGACGGTGGCATCCGTGGCGGCAGCGCTGAGGATCTGTTCGTACACCCGCTGCATGGATGGGCTCTGTCCGACGATATTGCCGAATTTGTTTCGTTGGCTGATGCGGCTGCGCAAGGAAATGTTTTCCTTGCGGGTTTCGATTTCGGCGGCCCGAAGGGCGGCTTCGGCCCGTTTGGCTGGGGTGATGTCCCTGACCATGGCGAGCAGCGAGACCGTTTCGTCCACATGGTGAATCGGGCTGTTGGTGCTCAGGTACCAGCGCCGATCCTTGGGGTTGATCATTTCGAAACGAACGGTTTGTCCTTTTTGGACCTGATCCTGCACGCAAAACGGGCAAGGGGTGTCGCGGCGGTGGATGACCCGGTAGCATATCTCGCCCACGGCATCCTGTCCGACCCGCCGCCGGGCCTGGGGGTTGAGGTAGGTGAGCCGATAGTCGGCGCTGCACACATAGAGAAATCCTTCGAAACCCTCGACGATGGCTTGGAAAAGGGCCTGGCTCTCTTTCATCTGCCGGCGGGCCTGCTTCAACTGGCTCAGGTCCACCAGGGAGCCGATGCTGCGCTGGGTGTCGGGTATCAGGTCGAGTTTCAGGTAAGCCTCTTTGACGGTTCCCTGGCGATCGACGATGCGGCATTCCGATTCGGTGGGGGTGTTTTGACCCTGGCGACGCTCATCATGGTATCGGATCAGGCGAGGCCGATCGTCGGGGTGGATGAAATCGGTCCATTTCATCCGCCCCTCGATCTCTTTCTTGGTGTAGCCGGTGAGTCGTTCGAATGCCGGATTGACCATCGAGATGGTCATGTCCGCCTCCTTGACGAACGTTCCGGCGCCGCTGTTGTCGAAGACCGTATGATAACGTGTTTCGCTTGCCAGGAGGGCGGTGCGCTCCCTTTCATATTGCCGCACCCGCTGCTCCAGCATCGTGATACTGGCATGCAACCCGACGATTTCGGTGACGAGTTGTTCCCTGGATTTCTTTTCCATGCGTAAGCCTACCCTGATGGTTGGATCGTATTTAACCACAAAATCGGGCTTTGGCCAATGCGCATGTGACAGGGCCTGGTGCTGCGAAGGTTGTGCCCCATCCCGGCGAATGGGAATCGAAAAAAGACCGGCCTATGGCAATTGGGAAGGGGAGGTGATTTCGCATTCGCCGTCGGGGCAAAAAAGGTTGAGCCATAATTTCTGGCTGACTTTCGGATCTTCGCAGTAAATCGGAATTTCGATGCGCTCCTCCTCGGTGAAGCATCTGTCGTCCGGGCAGAAGAGTTCCAACCAGACCCCCCTATCCTTGCAGGATGCCTCGAAGGCCCTTTCCTTGTCGGTCAACGTGCCGCGTTGTTCTTCCGATAGCACCTGTGCGCGGCTGATAAAGACTCTCTTGCGGGTTTCGGAATTGGATGTACCACTCTTTTTTTCTTCGACCATGGACCACCTCCTGTTTTTGAATGGTCACCGGAAGTCCTAGTTCATACTCAATTTAAAAATTGTATCGGCACCCTGCTATTGTCAAGTAACGTCGGGATGCGAAGCGGTTTTCCCGATCTCTGTTGCATGGGGCACCACAGGAAAGATGGGGGTGCGGCATCTTGGCCACAGACCCGCGGAAGAGTTTCTTTTGACACCGCAAGGATTATGTGCTTCACGTTTTTCATGTGAGGCCAACCGACCTCTTTTACAAGCAATTTCGAAAAGGAGGGCAGGCGATGGATACCCTATCGATCAAGAAAGGTGTCATGTTGATGGTAATGGGCATGCTGATGATGTTCGCGCTGGTGATGGTCTCGGGTGCGACCCACACGAACGGCGATCAAATCGGACGATACCGCATGCAGGTCATCACCCGCAACAACTTCACGGACATTTTTATCATCGATACGACTACCGGGGTGGTGAAGTACGTGGGAAAGGATGAAGGCAAACCCTTCGAAGCGATTCAGGGCAAATGACGATAGCGTGTGAGGTCGATCTTTTGGCCTGATGACGGAGAGCCATGTTCGGGGACATGTCCATCTTTTCCGTGATGACGGTTGTCATCCTGGTTTTCGAAATAGCGGGTTTGTGCGCGGCGGTGCATGCCATCGCCACGGCGCGCACGTCCCAGAGCGCCATCGCCTGGGCCATCGCGCTGGTGACCTTCCCCTGGATCACCCTGATTCTCTATGCCATTTTGGGCCGCAACAAGTTCAACGGATACGTGACCTTGCGCCACGCCAAGAGCGGCGCCACCGCGCATTTGTCGGATCGGCTCTATCATGAGGCATCCCAGAAGGATGTCATCCCCGCCAAACTGACGGCGAGCCAGAAAACCCTGGCCCGATTGGCCCAGACCCCGGTCACGCGCTATAACCAGTGCCGTCTCTTGTCCGACGGCGGCCGTGCGTTCGAACGTATTTTTGCCAGCATCGACCATGCGGCGGCGTCTGTTCTGGTCCAGTTCTACATCGTTCGCGACGATCGACTCGGACGCGATCTCAAAACCCGCCTCATCGACAAGGCCCGTTCGGGCGTCAAGGTGTACTTCCTTTATGACGAAATCGGTAGCTACGATCTGCCCCAGAACTATCTGGTCGAATTGCGCCGGGCCGGTGTGGCCGTCTCGGCCTTTCATTCCACGCGGGGCAAGGCCAACCGTTTTCAGCTCAATTTCCGCAACCATCGTAAGATCGTGATCGTCGACGGTGTCGTCGGATATGTGGGCGGCAACAATGTGGGAGACGAATATGTATCGGCCCAAGGCAAATGGGGCGCATGGCGCGATACGCATGTCGAGGTGCACGGTCCCGCCATTCTGGCGCTTCAATTCGCCTTTGCGGAAGATTGGTGCTGGGCCACCGGCGCCATGCCCGAACTCAACTGGCAGGTGCAACCGACCGACGGCGGAAACCAAGAGGTGCTGGTGCTGCCGTCGGGACCGGCCGATCAACTGGAAACCTGCGGCTTGATGTTCGTCCATGCCATCAACGATGCCAGATGGCGGCTATGGATGGCCACACCCTATTTCATCCCGGACGAGAAGGTGCTGGCCGCCCTGAAACTGGCTGCGTTAAGGGGGGTGGATGTTCGCATCATCTTGCCCGAGAGGCCCGACCACCGGATGATGCACCTGGCCTCTTTCGCCTATTACGAAAAGCTGCTGCCGCTGGGCATCCGGATCTATCGCTACACCCAGGGTTTCATGCACCAGAAGGTGTTTATCGTGGATGACGAATATGCCGGCATCGGCACCGCCAATCTGGACAATCGGTCGTTCCGCCTCAATTTCGAAGTGACCCTGATCAACTTCCATCCTGCATTTGTCGGCGAGGTCGAGGAGATGTTGATGGCCGACATCGCATGCAGTCGCATGGTGACGATGCGGGCGTTCGAGCGTCGATCGGTTTTTTTCAAGTTTATCGTCAAGGCGGTGAGTCTGCTCGAGCCGGTCCTATGACCTGCGCCAGACGCCGTAGACCACCCGGATCCGGTTTTCTGACAGGTTTCGGGCCGTGTTTCTGGCCTTTTCGGCAGTGGTGCGGCCGATTACCAGGTTGAGTGCGACGGGGGGCGGCGCATCCTTGGGCCGTTTTCCCATGCGGTCGACCACGTTCTGGAACCACCGGGCGCATTCGGCGCTCATCTCCTGCCAATGGGTCTGTTCAAAACCCGCTCCGGCGATCTGTTCGATCAGTTCCTCTTCCGCGAGGAGAAAATTGATGGACGGGTCGCTGGCCCACTGCACCGGATAGTAAACCGGTGTTTCGCTTCCGCTGAGAACTTCGTAAAAGGCCAGACGACCGCCGGGACGCAGCACCCGGTGGATCTCGGCGAAGAGCCGCGTCTTGTCTTCGATGTTCATGAAGGTGTGCTGGGACCAGACGAGGTCGAAACTCTCCGTGTCGAACGGCATATCGAGCATATTGGCCGTGCGGAAGGTGACCCGCTGTGCCAATCCGACCATTTGGGTCAGCATGTCGGCCGCTTCGATGTATTCGGGCATCACATCGATGCCGGTTACCCGACATCCGAACTCGGCCGCCAGGCGCCTGGCCGGGCCGCCCAAACCACACCCCAGGTCGAGCACGACGTCATCAGGGGTGAGGCCGGCCAGCCGGGCCAATTCGCGGGTGGCGTCCCGGCCGCGCATATGGAATTCGTCCAGGGCGGCCGTGTCTTCATGGGAGTTGATTTGCTTCCCGGCGGCTTTCAGCGCATCGGAAATAATGACGCTCAGGTTGGGCCGCTGGTAATGCTGTTTGAGCGATCGCTCGTAGTCGTTTTTCTTTTCCATGAATCATTTTTTCCTTTCCGCAAATCCGGCCATCAGTGGGATCATCAGTACGACCAGGCAGGTATGGACCACGGCGTGCCATCCCTTGTGTGAATAGATCAATCCGGTGCCGGTGATACCGATCCATCCACCGACATAATAAAACAGGACATAGAGCGCGTTGGCGCGTCCCTGGCCGCCGGTCAGCTTTCGATTCAGGGCGCCCACCGCCGCGGCGTGAACGGCGAAAAAACCGGTGCAGATGCCCACCAGGCCGATGATGACCGAACTGATGGCTTCCATTTTTACGATCAGCAGGGATACTGCAAAAATCGCGGCGCCCCCGACCAGGGTCGTCCCGCTGCCGAAACGATTGCTCGTCCGACCGGCCATGGGACCCATGAAGATCCCCATCACGTAGACCAGATAGAGCATGGTGGTGGCTTCGGTGGAGAGGCCGAAGGGGGCGGCGGCCAGTCGAAACGGCAGGTAGTTGAAGATCGAGGAAAAGACTGCGAAGGCGCCGGCCGCGCACAGGTAGATGCGCAGCAGATCCCAACGGGTGATCAGCGACCAGTAGCTGATTCGCTGCGGTTGGGTCGAGCTCCCTGCGGAGACCATCCGCGGCAATCCTTTGAGGGCTGCCCAGACGGCGAGGAGCGTGAGAACGGCGGCCGAAACGAAGGCATAGCGCCAGTGCAGCGGTGGATGGATAAAGCCCCCGAGCAGGCGACCGCCCAGCCCGCCGAGAACCGTGGCCGACACATACGATCCCATGACCACGTTGAGCCGTTCGGCGGGCAGGGTCTTGGCCAGATAAGCGGCCAGGCAGGTGGTCAGGGCCGGGATGAAGGCGCCCTGGACAAATCGGGCCGTGATGAGCAGTCCCAGGTGGTGAGTGACCGCGCAGAGAAGCCCCCCCAAGGCCACGGCCATACCGCCGGCCGTGATGATCGGCCGGATGGGCAGCCGGTCGGCCAGGAAGCCGAAGGGCAGGTTGAACAGGGCGATGCCGAAAATGACCGCCGAGACGCTGAACGAGGCCGTCACCATGCTCGTGGCGAATTCGGCCTGCAGCACCGGCAGTACCGGCTGGGTGATGTAGATGTTGGTAAAGGCAGCCGAGACCAGGGCGAAGACGCCCAATTGCAGGCGAAGGGAGGTGGCTTGGGCGCTGGCGGATGCGGACGGAATGGCTCGGAATCCTTCTCGGTTAAACGGGCAGCAGGGTGATGATGGCGGTGGCGGCCAATACCTCTTCGTTTTCGGTGACGTTAAAGACGTCCGATTGGCAAACGATCAGGGTGCGGCCGGCCTTGATGACCCGGCCGCGGCTGATCAAGCCTTTGCCGTTGCCCGGTAACAGGAGATTGAGTTTGTATTCCACGGTGAGCACCTCCTTGCCCGGGGCGGTCAGGGTCAATGCCGCGTATCCGCCGGCGTTGTCCGCCATGGTGCCGATGATGCCGGCATGAAAATAGCCATGCTGCTGGGTCAATTCCGGCTTGTGGGGCAGTTGAATTTCGCAGTGGCCCGGGGTGACCGAGATCAGACGGCCACCGACCAGACGCATGAACGGTTGCCCGTAAAAACTCTCCTTCACGCGCTGGGCGTAGTCGGGATCGATCGCTTCGAAGGAGCGGGTTGGCATCTTTGGTCTCTACCTTTGAATAGTCGTTCAGCGGAGTTTAGGCCAAGGAGGGGAGGGTGTCAAATGGATCATGGCGGGATCAGCGATTCTCACTGAACGCGATTCATTAAACCCGGCAAGGGTGGGACAGGTGGCCCTGGCCATCTGTCCCACCCTTGCCTGCCATCCCGGTTGCCATGTGAGTGATGTCATCCATATGATCGAGGGCCCCGAGTGGTCGTATGGGCGGATCCGTGTCGGGGTTACCGTTGCATGTACTCCAGGGTGACGGTCACCGTGCGGTTCAGCGAACGGCCTTCGGGCAGCCCGTTGTCGTAAAGCGGATCGAATGGACCGACGCCTTTGACTTCGAGCCGCTCGGCAAACTCGGGTTTGGCTGCCAGGATCGATTGATGCACGGCCCGGGCGCGGCGATCCGACAGGGCCAGGTTGTATTCTTCCCGGCCGATGGTGTCGGTGTGGCCGGTAATGGTCGCCCTGGCTTCGGGCACCTCGTTGATGCGGGCGATGATGCGGTCCATGATCACCTGGTTGCGCGCCTTGATGGCGGCGCTGTCATAGTCGAAGAGGATCAGGGCGTATTGTTCCAGGACGCGGTAGCCTTCGATTCGGGCCATCTGCTCTTTGCGCTGCACGAAGTGGACCGGCAAGGCGACCGGTTCCCTGGATTCCATCACATTGGCCTCTTTGTCCGTGGCGCGCACCTGCATCTGTACCGATTCGCAAGTGGAGATCTGTTCGAGCAGGGCAGCCTCCAGCGGAACGCTCCAATCGGTGGGAAGTTCGCCCCGGCCTGTGAGGGTCTTGATTTCCCGGTCGCCGCAGAACAGCTCCACCTGCCACTCTTCGAGGCCGGCCTCGGCCTTGATTTCAGGCAGGATGCGCAGTTCGTTCAGATTGCTCACCTTCTGGACATAAGCGCTGTCCACGGTGTCCAGTATCGCTTCGTTGTCGGCATAGATCTCCACGCGCTGATTTTCGGCCTGCCCTTCGGGGATGCGGTTGGTGCTGGCGACTTCGGGCAGGCCGCGCGCCTCGACGGTGAGGCGCTTCGGGTCGATGCCCCAGACATAGCGCAGATAGGCACGCACCGCTTCGGCCCGGCTGCGGGACAGGTCGATGCGTCCCTTTTCCTTGCCGGTGTTGGCGTTGCAGCCCACCAGGCGCACCTTGGCCTCGGGGTTGGCCTTGAGTCGGCTGCCGATGATATTGAGCACATGACGGTATTTTCCCATGGCGTCTTTGAGTTGCTTTTCGTCGAAGCCGGCGGTCTCGGCCTGGCTCTTAAACAGCATGTAGCGGTCGGAGAGTTCGCTGCGGCCCGTATCGAAATAGATGTGGTTGAGCAGCGGCGCACTGTCGATGGTGGTCACCTCTTCGATGGTCAGATCTGGTGCGGCGAAGGCCAGATGGCCCGTCGGCGCCTCGAGGAAGCGGTAAGCCACGATATAGCGGTGCAGCAGGGTGGACGAAAACGCTTCGAAGACCGGCAGCAGGTCGGCCGCCGAAGCAGCTTTCCAGGTGCGTCCATTATGCTCTTTGGACAAAGCCTGCAGGAAGGGGTCCATGGTGGCCGAGGGCATGTAGTCCACGGCGTAGACCGCCAGGTTGGGGATGCCCACGGCCCCTCGGCGGACATCGTTTTCATCGACGCTGGAATTGATGTCCTCGCCGTCGGAAAACACGACCAGGAATTTGTTGCTTCGCTCCGGCATGCTGCGCGCCATATGCAGGGCGGCCAACATGGCGTCGTGCAAATAGGTGCCTTCGGTCAGACCGCGGTCCAGGTTCTCCTCGAGAAAGCTGCGCAGTCGATCCACCCGCTGGGCCTCGATCGATCGGACATGCAACGCTTTCCCGGCAATCGGTTGGGTGTGTTTGTCGTCAAACACCACGGCCGATACGTTGTCTATGGGGCGCAGCGTCTTGTAAAAGGCCTCCAGGGCACTCTTCAGCGGCCCGATGGCCTTGCGGTGGGCCATGGATTGCGAATTGTCGACCACCATGACGATGTTGAGAGGCACCTCCTTGTCGGTGGCCAGTGGTTCCACGGAGAGGATCTTCGCGGTCTTGATGCCCTGGCGTATGGAAAAATCGGCTGCCGTCAACCCCATGAGGGGTTCTTCGTCGGCGTCGGTCACGGAAACGAGCAGTTTGCCCGTTTCCATGGTCTGGTAGGTCAGCGCGGCGGCCTTTTCCGGCCCCTTGACCAGCAGCGGGGCCGGGTCCTGGGCCATCTCGGATGCCATGGCAACCGGTGCGGCTGCCATCACGAAGACCATAACCGCGTATAGAACTAATTTTTTCATTGCCTTCCTCCATATTCTTGGTTCTGTGTTTGGATCGGGTTGAGCTGCATGTCAGGTATAAAAGGCTGGTACGATAAGCAATTTGGGCGAATCCTGCACGACTTCCATGCGGCCTGCAGATGAAGCGCTAGTTCAAGTATGTTTTTTGGGATAGGGTATGTCATCCACCCGGTCGGGTTTCAGAGCAATTGGCATACCATTTAAAAAACTATCGTATAATCAAACAATTAAAAATATGCAAATGGTTTTGCAAACAGACACGATTACCATTTTTGCTTCCGGAAGTGCGGATATGTGCATCATTTGATCGATCGTATGTCCTGTCGTATTTCCTGTTGCGCCGCATCCAATCCCTCACTATGGTTTGATTTTATAGACGCCGTCCGGCAACAATTTTTACGAACTCATCATGAGGCGCCAAGGCAGGCATGACGAATCGATGGCTCTTCAATCTTAAGGAGAGGCACCTGCGAAGCGAGCGGCCGGGGGTGTTCGCGGTTTGCTCGGCTCATCCCGTGGTATTGGAGACGGCCATGGAGAGGGCCAGCGCTGCGGATCAATTGCTGCTGGTCGAGGCCACCGCCAATCAGGTCAACCAGTTCGGGGGGTATAGCGGGATGACCCCCGAGGCCTTTGTCGGCTATCTGCACCACCTGGCCCGTCGAACCGGATTACCAACCGAGCGGGTCTTGATCGGCGCCGACCATTTGGGGCCCCATCTGTGGCGGGCGGTGCCGACGGACGAGGCAATGGTCCGGACCCGAGACCTGTTACGGCACTGTGTCGCCGCCGGTTTCGACAAGATCCACCTGGACACCGGTGCGCCCTGTGCATCGGATCCCGGGCCGCCGCTGCCCCTTGAAACAGCCGCCCGACGGGCAGCCGAACTGTGCGCCACGGCAGAAGAGGTCGCCCGTACGTTGCGCCCCCATGCGCCCCCGCTCTATGTGATCGGCAATGAAACGCCGCCACCCGGTGGCGGTCTGGAAGCGGATGGCGACGTGACGGTGACCGATCCCGGCCAGTTGGATCAGGCGCTGGATGCCTTTGAGCGGGCATTCGGCCGCCTCGGGCTGGCGGAGGCCTGGCAGCGGGTCTTGGCGGTGGTGGTGCAACCCGGCGTGGAGTTCGGCGACCGGCAGGTGGCCGCTTTCCAACCGGAGGCGGCCGCGGCGTTATCCGCAGCCCACGCGCGCCTGCCCGACATCATGACCTACGAGGTGCACGCCACCGATTACCAGACACCGGAGGCATTGCGGCGGCTGATCGAGGGGCATTTTACGATTTTGAAGGTGGGGCCCTGCCTGACGTTTGCCCTGCGCCGGACACTTTACGCCCTGGCCGCCATCGAAGCGGCGCTGCCGGATACCGACGCGCCGTCGCATCTGATCGATGTGATGGAGCGTGTCATGCTCGATCACCCGGACCATTGGCAGTCCCATCTGCGCAGTAAGCGTGAAGACAGGTATGATCTGCGCCACTACAGCCTGCGGGACCGCATTCGCTACTACTGGTCTTTCCCCGACGCCCAGGAAGCCGTGGCTCGGTTGCTGGGCAATCTCCGGCGGCCGATTCCAGATGAATTGCTGAAAGCGCATCTGTCGGATCTTTTCCCCTTGATCCAGGCCCAGGGACTTCACGGTGATCCCATGGGCATGGTGAAGTTGAGTGTGCGGCAGGCATTGGATGGCTATGTCGACGCGTGCTGGCGTTGAACGCCCCTTTGAGACGAGCGCTTTACAAGTAGATCCAGCCCACCAAGACCAACAGGGACCAGGCAGTGACCGCCAGGCCGACCTTGGCGTGGGTCCAGAATCCGATGGCAATGCCGAAGACATTGGCCTGTTCGATGACGATCAGGTTCGCGATGCTGCCGATGGTGATCAGGTTGCCGGCAAAGGTGCTGGACAAGGCCAGGAGATACCACAGTTGCGGTGGGGCGCCTTGCAAAAACTGGACGAGGAGCATGACGGCCGGCACATTGCTGACCACGTTGCTCAGGAGTGTGGATACGCCGGTGAGCACCAGGGGGTGCCGGATATCTATCTGGTGATCGGCCAGAGAGGCGACCACGTGCTGGGGCAATTGGGCCGCGGAGATGCCCTCGATGACCACGAACAAGGCACAGAACAGGGTCAGCAGGTGCCAGTCGACCAGTTCGATCATCTGGCGCGACTTCATCTTGCGGCTGCACATCAGCACCCCGGCGATGCCCAGGGCGGCCAGTTCCCGATGAAAATCGGTGAAGAAGAGGATGACCAGCAAAGCGACGGCCGCCAGCCCCTTGGCGCTCTGCCAGGCGTTGAATGGCTGCCAGGCCGGCTGTCGTGCGATGATGTGTCCGTCGCGTGGCGGCTCGGCCCATCGTCCCCGGTAGAGCCAGACGATGATGAGATAGCTGCCGATCAGGGCCACGATCACCGGCGGGCTGCACCACTGCAGAAAGCCGCCGAAAGGCAGTTGGCCCACCTGACCGATGAGCATGTTCTGGGGGTTGCCGATGATGGTGGCCGCCGATCCGATGTTGGCCGCCACGGCCAGCGCCAGCAGGAAAGGTATTGGATTCATGCCGGCGCCTAACAGGGAATAGGCCAGGACCGGGGTGAAGGCCAGGCAGATGATGTCGTTGGCCAACAGGGCGGAGAGGATGGCACCGACACCCATGACGGTCAGCAGGAACAGCCGTGGATGGAGGCACCAGCGGGCCATTTGCAGGGCCACGCGGGTATAGAAGCCGCCCAGTCTCAGTTGGGCGGAAATGATCATGAGGGCATACAGGAGCAGCATGGTGGGAATATCGATGCTGCCCACGGCTTTGCCCAGGGGCACGGCGCCGCTGACCACCATGGCGATGGCTCCCAGGAGGGCGATGCCGGTACGGTCGAGTTGCAGGCCGGGAATGTGTCCGATGGCGACGCCCACGTAGGTGAGGGTGAAAATCAGGATGGCTTCCATGGCTCCATGGCCTCCTTGCCCCATTTCCGGGGCCACCATTGCAGCACGAAAAAGAATGGCGTGAGGTAGCAGAGTCGGCGGCGGAAAACAAGCGGGAACCCTGGCCCTCGCATCTGGACAAATGCCTTTCAGTGCGTAGTCTATCGCCATTGCCACACCCAAACAGCAACCATTTCATGAGACAAGGAGGTTAGACCCATGAAGAGAAGCATCATCGCGGTCGCGATACTCGTGGCAGCCCTCTGGGGCTGCACCAATGCCAAAGACCCCAATGTGATTGACATGCATGCGTTGACGCCTGACGGTGTCGGTGCGGTCATCGGCACCGTCAAGGTTTCCGAAACCGCTTACGGTACATTGTTTACCCCGGATTTAAGCGGTCTGACGCCGGGATTGCACGGCTTTCACCTGCACAGCGAGGGGAACTGCGGTCCCGCTGAAAAGGACGGCCGGATGGTGCCCGGTCTGGCGGCCGGCGGCCACTATGATCCCGACGGCACCGGCAAACATGCAGGGCCCTATGGCGACGGCCACTTGGGCGACCTGCCGGCCCTTTACGTGGACGACAGCGGGAAGGCGACGCATCCGGTGCTGGCCCCGCGGATCAAACTGGCGGATCTGAAAGGGCGTGCCTTGGTCATTCATGCCGGCGGCGACAATTACTCGGATCGCCCCCAACCCATGGGGGGCGGCGGTGAAAGGGTGGCCTGTGGCGTCGTTCCGAAATAATGCCTGTCCTCGCCGGGTTTAATGAATAGAGTTCAGGTAGAATTCCTGCCTTTTCGCTGAAACGCTTGAAATGTGGTGGTTTACAGGCTATGCAGGTCTAAACCCTTCCAATACACACCCACAGCGTTTCAGGAGGCCGCATGCATCGTATCCTTATCCTCTGGGCAGTTGTCTTGGTATCGCTGATATCCATTGCCCCGGCCATGGGCGCGCGACCGCCGATCAGCCCCGATACCGAGGCGTGTATCGAGTGCCATCTGGTCTATCATCCGGGGATCGTCGCCGATTGGCAGCGCAGCCGTCACGCGAATACCACGGTGCAGGAGGCCCTCGCGGTCCAGGGATTGGCCAAAAAGGTGTCGAGCGGGCAGGTCCCGGAAGGGTTGCGCACGACGAGCGTTGGGTGTGCCGAATGCCATGGCATGCGGGGCGATGCCCACGCCGATACCTTCGACCACAACGGCTACGACATCCACGTCGTCGTCAGCCCGGACGACTGCGCCACCTGCCATGCCGAGGAACGCAAGCAGTATAAAGACAACATCATGGCCATGGCCCACACCAACCTGGCCGACAACACCCTTTACAATGACCTGGAGCGGACGATCCTGGGCAAAATGGCGGTCAAGGCCGGAGGGCTGGCCATCGAACCGGCCGACGCCTCGACCCGCGCCGAAGCCTGCTACTACTGCCACGGCACCCGGCTGAGCCTGGCCGGCACCGAGGTGCGCGACACCGACGTGGGCGAGCTCTCTTTTCCCATCATCACGGGCTGGCCCAACCAGGGCGTGGGCCGCATCAACCTGGACGGCAGCCGGGGCGCCTGCACCAGTTGCCATACCCGCCATCAATTCTCCATCGAGACGGCCCGCAAACCCGACACCTGCAGCGAGTGCCATGCGGGGCCGGATGTCCCGGCCTATAAAGTGTACAAGGTCAGCAAGCACGGCAACCTGTATTCAAGCCATTCGGGCGAGTGGGATTTCAAACCGGTGCCCTGGACCGTGGGCAAGGATTTCAGCGCGCCGACCTGCGCGGCGTGCCATGTGAGTCTGGTGGTGGATGAAAACGGGGAGGTGGTCAGCGAGCGCACCCACACGATGAACGATCGATTGGGATGGCGTATCTTCGGCCTGATTTATGCCCATCATCAGCCCAAATCGGCGGACACCACCCCGATTCGAAACAAATCCGGCCTGCCGCTGCCCACGGACCTGGACGGCACGCCGGCCGACAAATTCCTCATTGGCGCGGACGAGGTCGAGGCGCGCCGCGGGACCATGCAGCGCACCTGTCTGGCCTGTCACGGCACCGCTTGGGTCAACGGCCACTTCGCCCGCCTGGATCACACCCTGGGCGTCACCAACAGCCAGGTGAGGACCGCCACCCAGCTGCTGGAGACCATCTGGCAGAAGGGATATGCCCAGGGGCCGGCCAAGGGCGGCAGCCCGTTCGACGAGGCCATCGAGCGGCGCTGGTGCGACACCTGGCTTTTTTACGCCAATACCATCCGTTTCAACTCGGCCATGGCCGGAGGTGGCGATTACGGGGTGTTCGACGACGGGCGCTATCCGCTTTCCAGCACCATCATGGAGATGCACGACTGGCTGAAGCTGCGCGACATGGCCCAAAAGGCTAAATGATGTGTTGCCCGCGGCCGGTTATCGTCGTGATGCGCCGCCGAAAATTGCGCCCAGCACGCCGCGGATGATCTGGCGACCGATCTGGCTGCCGATGGTGCGCGCCGCGCTTTTGGCCATGGCTTCACCGATGGACTGGCGGGGACGGCCCAGCGATATGCGGACCGCCATCTCTTTTTCCCGGCGCCGCGCTTCGGCTTGTTCTTCGGCGGCCGCCCGGGCGGTTTCGGTGCGCACCTTCAGCATTTCATAGGCCGATTCACGATCCACCGTCTGGTCATATTTTCCTTTCAACGGCGAACGTCCGAACAGGGCGTCCCGCGATTCGGGGGGCAGGGGACCGATCTGTCCCTCGGGAGGCGATATCAAGGTGCGTTCGACCGGGGTGGGGCGGCCGTTCTTGTCCAGGACCGACACCAGGGCTTCGCCGATGCCCAGCTCCGTGAGGGTCTGGGCCGTGTCAAAGGCCGGATTGGGGCGGAAACCGTCGGCCACGGCCTTGATGGTGCGCTGGTCCTTGGGCGTGAAGGCGCGCAGGGCGTGCTGAATCTTTAGCCCCAGCTGCCCGAGGATCGTCTCGGGCAGGTCGGTGGGATTCTGGGTGACGAAGTAGACGCCTACGCCCTTGGAGCGGATCAACCGCACCACCTGTTCGATTTTTTCCAGCAGGGGCGCGGGCGCGTTGGCAAACAGCAGATGGGCCTCATCGAAGAAAAGCACCAGTTTGGGGACCGGTGGGTCGCCCACCTCGGGCAACTGCTCGAACAGCTCGGCCAGCACCTGCAGGGTGACCGTCTTTCCAGTGCCGGTGGCGCCGGCAATCAAGCCGTGGCGGTTGCCCATGCGGCCGGGCAGTTCGATAAGCCTCCCCTGGGCGGCGCCGATGATCAAGGACGCTGGGTTCATGATGTCTCTTCCCTCCCGATTCAAGATGGTGCGATTGGCGCGCAACGATGGGATCAATATTCATCGCTTTGGCCGTCAAGGCAATTGAAAAATGACGGCCACGGTCCCACAATTGGACTTTTTAAGGTGGCGTAAAAATATGCCCGGTTGGATCTGCCCCTTCCAAAGCGAAAGGATCGAGTGGTTTCCAATCCGACGCGTATTTGGTAGATAGAACCTGAATCCAAGCAAAACCCATACAGGCGGGCGTAATGTCCGCCAAATCAAAAGAGACCCTATGAGCTGGCAACTGTCACCACACATCGCCGATATTTTAAAAAAAGGTGCGGCCTTCGAGGGCATCCGACGCGACGAGGCGTTGGATCTGCTGGCGCTTCCCCTGCACGGCAGAGAGACCTATGCGCTGATGCAGACGGCCGACCAGATGTCCCGCGAGCGGTTCGGAAGCAAGGGCGAAAACCACTTTCACATCGGTGTCAACGTGGCCCCTTGCCCGCTGAACTGCAGCTTCTGTTCGCTGACCATCAAAGCGGGCATCTTTACCCAATCCATGGAATTCAGCGAAGCGCAGCTGCTTTCATGGGCCAGGCAGGCCGAAGCGAGCGGCGCCGACGCCCTCAATCTGATGACCACCGGCAATTTTTCGTTCGAGCGTCTTCTGGAGATCGGGCGGCTGCTGGGCCGCAGCGTGACAACGACGTTGGTGGCCAATACCCGCGACATCGACCATAAGGAGGGCGAATCCCTACTGGCGGCTGGTTTTGTGGGCGCCTACCATGCGGTGCGATTGGGGGAGGGGCGGGACACCCCGTTCAAACCCGAGCGCCGCATCCAGACCATCCGGGTCTTCAAAGAGGTCGGGCTGCAGTGGATGAACTGCGTCGAACCGGTGGGGCCGGAGCACCGCCACGAGGAGATCGTGGATCTCATGCTGCTGGCCCGCACTCATGGCGCCACCTACAGCGGCATCATGCGCCGCATCAATTTCCCCGGATCGCCCATGTCGTCCCACGGCATGATCAGCGAGCTCGAGATGGCCCGAATGGTGGCCGTGTCCAGACTGGTGATGGGCGATGTTCCCCGGGCCCATTGCACCCACGAACCCCACAGTGCCTCGTTGATGGCCGGCGCCAATCTGTTCTTTCCCGAGGTGGGGGCCAGCCCCAGGGACGGCCAGCCCGATACGGGCAAAGGGCGCGGCCAGGATTTCGTGCGTTGCCACGCCTTGCAGCGTGAGATGGGCTGGAATCCCGATCTGCCTTCCAACTGTTTCGCGCCCGGCCGGCAGGCGGGTGTGAGATGAAGTCCTGGCTTGCATTCCTCCTGGGCCTGGTCCTGGGAGCAGGGCCCGCAGCGGCCGATCCGCCTTTGAAAGTGGGTACCTGGAAGACGGCCCAGACCATCCAGCCTTATTTCTACGAGCAGTTTTTAAACGGTGAAGCCGCCGTGCAGGTGTTTCCCTTTACCAATCCGGCGGACCAGAAGACGGCCCTGCTGGCCGGCAGCCTGGACATGTGCGGCACCACGATCGCCCATGCCATTCACTCGGCGGCCCAGGGTCAGCCGGTGGTGGTGGTGGCCGCCCTGTGCCATAAATGCTCGGCCCTGGTGGTGCGCAAAGCGAGCACCATCGCGACCGCCGGCGAGCTGAAGGGCCTGAAAATCGGCTATGTCCCGGGCACCATGCATGAAATCCTCCTGCGCGAAGTCCTGACACGCCACCGCCTGAACCCGGAACAGGACGTTCGCCTGATCCGGGTGGATTTTTTCGACATGGGGTTGGCATTGGCGCGCGGCGGCATCGATGCCTTTCTATCCGGCGAGCACTTCCCCGCCCTGGCGGTCCACGAAGGGTATGGGCGCATTCTCGATTATCCCTATTACGACGACACGGTCGGTACGATCAATGCCGGGATGCTCGTCACCCGCCAGATCCTGGAAGCACACCCCAAACGGGTGCTGCAGCTGGTCCAGGCCCACGCCCGGGCCACCGAGTTTCTCAATCGGCATCCGGATCAATGGCTGGCGCGAGCGGCCGCCTTCGGGACAGAGCCGGAGGTCTTGGAAGCGGCCGCCGCCAATATGGAGCTGGCCTGGGAGATGGACGAGGCCTTTGTCCAGAGGGCCAAAGCCCTGGGTGCCCGCATGCAGGCCCTGCGCATGATCGAGCGGCAGCCCGATTACGACCGCCTCTTCGATCTGCAGTTCGTCAAACGCGTCAAGGCCGAAAGGTGAGATCGGACATGCCGCGATTCGATCGTCTGTTGCCCTGGGTCCTGCCGTTCATGCTGATGCTGGCCTGGGTCCTGGCCGACGCGGCGCAGTTGGTTCCGGCCTACCTGCTGCCCGGACCGGCGAAGGTGCTCGAGGCCGGCGGCCACTACCTGTTTGGAAAGGCCGGCAGCGCACCCTATGCGGGACGTTTCTGCAGCGACCTGCAGGCCAGCCTGTTGCGCGTCGGCTGCGGATTCGGTCTCGCTGTGCTGCTCGGGCTGCCCATGGGGCTGATGACCGGCCGGCTCCCGCTCTTTCAGAAACTGACCAGCGGCCTGATCAATGCCCTGCGCGCGGTGCCGGGGATCTGCTGGCTCCCGCTCGGCATGGTGTGGTTCGGCATCGGCCTGCACACCACGGTTTTCCTGGTCGGTCTGGCCGCATTTTTCCCCATCTATTTGAATTCGGCCGGCGGCGCCCGTCAGATCGATCCCATCTTGTACCAGTCCGGCGCCATGATGGGCGTCGGCCGTTTCCGGGGCGTTTTCGCCATCCTGCTGCCGGCCGCCATGCCGAGTATCGTCACCGGCCTGCGCCTCGGCCTTGGGATCGCCTGGGCCTACCTCGTGCTGGGCGAATTGACCGGCGTGCCGGACGGCCTGGGGGCCATCATCATGGATGCGCGTATGCTCGGGCGCATCGACATGATCATCGTGGGCATCGTGATCATCGCGGCGATGGGGCGACTGAGCGACGTCCTCTTGAAGGCCGGCATGAAACTCTGCTTCAAAAGCGCACGGAGGCTGCCGTGACCCGAAGACTCAGACTCGTCGTCACACCGTCCGGAGCGTCGGCCGGGGCTGCCTTGCAGGCCGTTGACCTGAATTGCGTGTTCAAAACCGGCGGCGCCGACGTCAAGGTGCTGCATGACCTGACTTTCGAGGTCAAGGAGGGGGAACTGGTCTGCCTGCTGGGACCCAGCGGCTGTGGCAAGTCCACCCTGCTGAAGATCATCGCCGGCTTCCTGGCGCCCAGCAGTGGCAGGGTGCTGGTTCAGGGCCGGGCGGTCGTCAAGCCGGGGGCCGACCGCGGCGTGGTCTTTCAGGAGGATGCGCTTTTCCCATGGCTCACCGCGGCGGAAAACATCGCCTTCGGCTTGAAAGGCCGTCTTCCCGGCAAGGCGCTGGCCGCCGAAGTGACGCGCTACCTGGAGCTGGTGGGATTGAGTCCTTTTCGCGATTACTTGCCGCGGCAGCTCTCCGGCGGGATGAAACAGCGCGTCGCCATGGCCAGGGTACTGATTCTCAAGCCTCAGCTGCTGCTCATGGACGAGCCGTTCGGCGCCCTGGACGCCCAGACGCGCGAAGAGATGCAAACGCTGCTGCTCTCCTTGTGGGCGGAGCTGGGGCATACGATCCTCTTCGTGACCCACGACATCAACGAGGCCGTTTTTCTGGCCGATCGCGTCCTGGTCATGGAAAAGGGACCTGGCCGCATACGCCGGGAGATGCGTGTTGCGCTGCCCCGTCCGCGCAGAAAGGAGGGCGAGGCCTTTCACCGCTGGTACCGGCAGATACGATCTGAATTGAGGTCGGAGGATCGACTATAGAACTCGAGAGGATCGTGAGTGAAGAAGGGGAAATGAGAAAAAGGGTAAGAAAGTAGGAAAGTAGGAAAGTAGGAAAGTAAGAAAGTTGAGGTATTTGTCAATTTATCTGGGTGCTGGCTGGGGGTGCGTTTGATCGATCGGAAAACCGGACCCTATGGAGTTTCCCATTGCACTGGAGGTTGAATGCCGATCTGGATTGCTGTCGTCATTTTCGGAATCATCGAAGGAATCACGGAGTTTCTGCCCATCTCTTCCACGGCCCATCTGCTGATCGCCCAGAAATGGTTGCCGCGGCAGAGCGATCTGTTCAATATCGTCATCCAGAGCGGTGCGGTGATCGCCGTGCTGCCGCTGTTTCCCCACCGCTTGCGCCAGTTTGTCTTCGAGTGGCGGGAGCGCGAGGTTCAGCTCTACGCATTGAAGATTGCCGCGGCCTTTGCCATCACCGGTGCCGGCGGATTGCTTCTGGACAAGTACGGCTTCGAGCTGCCGGAAGAAATCGGTCCCATCGCCTGGGCGCTGGTTGTCGGCGGGATCGGGTTTCTGCTGGTCGAGGGATGGCTTCGCCACCGCGACTTCTCTCATGCGATTACCTGGAAAATCGTCGTGCTGGTCGGTGTGGGCCAATTGATCGCGGCCGTATTTCCCGGCACCTCCAGGTCCGGTTCCACCATCCTGCTGATGCTGCTGTGCGGGTTGAGCCGGCCGGCCGCCACCGAGTTCTCCTTTCTGGTGGGCATTCCCACCATGCTGGCCGCCGGCGGCCTGAAGATCTTCCGTGCCTTGCATCAGCCCCCGCCCGGGACCGTTCCGGAAGAGTGGGGCATGGTGGCGCTGGGGTTCGTCTTATCGGCAGTGGTGTCGTTCGTGGTCGTCAAATGGCTGCTGTTCTATGTTCGGTCGCACACCTTCAACCTGTTCGGCTGGTACCGCATCGCGCTGGGGGGGCTTCTTTTCCTACTGTTGATGGCAGAATAATCGGGAGATCCGGACTGCACTCAATTGGTCGAAACTTCGTTCGATTTTCCATGGGACGTCTCATGCGTATGATTCCCAATCCATTCAATGAAGTGAACACGACGGGCGTAAAGCCCGCCGTGCGAGACTGGGGTTGGGATTTAATCGGTGGCTTTCATTCGGCAGGCGCAGGGGCTGGGTTTATCCCCATAAGCGCTAAGATAATTCTATGCCCGATAAGTCCACATCGTACTCGTACTCAGCGCTGCGGTACTCGTACTCGTCATCGAAAAATACCT
>DHGT01000017.1:53034-55060 GCA_002402905.1 Desulfatitalea sp. UBA4791
TAGCGGTATGCGCGAAATTTAGTTATCGCTGACCATGGTGCGGGAATAACTTAGCGCTTATAGGGTTTACCCCCGCCCAACGGAGTTCCGAATGCAGCAATAAACCGGCATTGAGCATTATCCAAAATGGAGGCCTTGTATGACAAAGAGCGGGATTACCGTGTATGGGGCGCACTGGTGCCCCGATTGCCGTCGGAGTAAAGTGTTTCTGGGGGAGCACCAGATACCCTATGATTGGGTGGATATCGAAGAAGATCCGGCCGCGCAGCAATTGGTGATCGAGCTGAACCAGGGCAAGCGCATCGTGCCGACCATCGTTTTCGGCGACGGCAGCGTTCTGGCCGAACCCACCAACGCCCGCCTGGCGGAAAAGCTGGGATTGAAAACGCAGGCCGAGCGAACCTATTACGACCTCATTATCATTGGCGGCGGCCCTGCGGGGTTGACGGCCGCCATTTATACGGCCCGCGAAGCGATCGATACACTGGTGATCGAGCGCGCCGCATTCGGCGGTCAGGCGGCGGGGACGGAAAAACTGGATAATATGCCCGGTTTTCCAGAAGGGGTGGAGGGATTCGATTTTGCCCAGCGGTTGCGCAAACAGGCCGAACGTTTCGGGGTGGAACTCCTGCAGGCCCAGGAGGTCCGCGGTGTGGCGAAAAAGAACAATCTTCTGTTCGTCGCCGCCGGCGGCGGGCAGGATTATTGCGCCGAGGCGGTGTTGATTGCCACCGGAAGCCGTTACAAGCGTTTGAATGTGGAAGGAGAGTCCCAATACATCGGGGCCGGCGTGCATTTTTGTGCCACCTGCGACGGGCCGTTTTACAAGGGTCGGCATGTGGTCGTGGTCGGCGGCGGCAACAGCGCAGCCGAGGAGAGCCTGCTGTTGACCAAGTTCGCCGAGCGCGTCACCATTTTGGTTCGCGGCGAGAAATTCAAGGCCACGCGGTTTATCCAGGACAAGGTGCTCGCCCACGAGCGCATCCAGGTGCGCTGGCATACGGAGGTTCGCGCCTTCAGGGGTGATCGCGGCAAACTCAACCGTCTCCTAATCGTCGACAACCAGACCCAGGCCGAGGAAGAGTTGGCGGCGGACGGGGCTTTCATTTTTATCGGGCTCTCCCCAAATACGGGCTATCTCCAAAACAGCGGCATCCGGCTTGACCCTTGGGGGTTCGTCGTGACCGGCCCCTCGTTGCTCGCCGACGGGAAGCGGCCGCCCGGATTCGAAGATCGCGATCCATTTCTGTTGGAAACGAGTATTCCGGGTGTTTTTGCAGCCGGTGATGTACGCGATGCGAGCACCAAACAGGTGGTCAGCGCGGCCGGCGAAGGCGGCACGGCGGCCCTGGAAATCAGGGAGTTTCTCAAGCGGCACTGAACCGATTTCCGGGTCCCGGCAGAAGATTCTGTTTCCAACTTTCCCGGGCACTGATATACTTAAACACAAATTTTCGATCGCCAGGCTTTCCATATCCGTATTCTCGTAGTCAATCCATTTTCGAGCCATCGCCGTTGGACAGAGGGGGGTATACTGTCAGGGACTTTCCAACCGAAAGGACACCCTTATGAAGATCGCCTTTTTGATGGACAAGCTCGAATCGATCGACCCGAAATATGAAACCACCAGCCATTTGATGTACGAATGCAATCAGCGGGGCCACACCGTCTATTTCCTGGAACCCCACGATGTCTATATTCGCGCCAACGAGGTGGTGGCCCGGATGCGCAATATCACCGTGACCCCGGATTTGCCCATGGAGGCGTACTGGGCGGCCCTGATCGAATGCCTGAAAAAAGATGAGCTCATCTTCGAGACCATTACCGAGCTGGATGCCCTGTTTCTGCGCAAAGATCCGCCTCTGAACTATCAAACCCTGGAATTCCTGGAATCGGTCAACCGCAAGGTGTTCATGATCAACCAGACGGTGGGGCAGATTCTGGGGAACTCCAAATTATACATCCTCAATTTTCCGGAGATCATTCCCGAAACCCACGTATCCCGGGATCCCAAGCGCCTGGTGCG
>DHGT01000017.1:55102-58136 GCA_002402905.1 Desulfatitalea sp. UBA4791
TTGCTCCATTACTATACCCGTTCCAATCGGCCCTATGAAGATCGCGAACCGATCATGGTGCAGGAATACCTGGAAGCCGGGAGAGAAGGAGACGTCCGCATTCTTCTGCTCAATGGCGAGATTCTGGGGGCGATGCGCCGCATTCCCAGACCGGGCGAGTTCCGTTCCAATGTGAAGGCCGGCGTCAGGGTGGTTCCCCATAAGATTTCCAAACATGAGGTGGCCATTTGTGAAGCCATTCGGCCAAGGCTGGTGCGGGACGGTCTCTATTTCGTCGGGATCGATGTCATCGGCGACAAGCTGATCGAAGTCAATTGCGTTTCTCCGGGCGGCATTCCCCGCATCAACGCGCTCGACTCGGTCCGGCTGGAGGCGCCGGTCATCGATTTCGTGGAACAGAGGGCTCGGCTGCATGAGTTGGAAGGCCCGCAACTCAGCAGTTCTAACTGAATGCGATTCATTAAACCCGGCGTGGGTGGAGCAGGTGGCCGATGCCACACGCCAAGCGGTCAAGTGCCGGTAAAATGCACGGCGGGCGGCCCAGAAACTCGCTGCGCTCAAACAGTCTGGGCCGCTTGTCCGCCGTTTGCATTCAACCGGCACTACGACCGCAGGCGTATGTGGCCCTGGCCACCTACCCCACCCACGCCTGCCATCTCCGTTGCCATGCGAATTTTTTATCAGACAACAGCTGAAAAGCCTGCCTTTCAGGGCGAATCACATCCAGTTAGAATCGCTGCCCGCAAAGCATACCCGTATAAAAAACGGATGAACGGTCATCCGGTGTTGAGATGGAACCGAGTGGGCACTTTCATCAAGGACAGGAAGCCGTTGGCGGTCTCATTCCTGAAGGCTCGATCGTTTGACGCTTTCGACGATCTTCGCTACCGATATTCGTTCCCCTTGATCGATCCACATGATGGCGCAAACATTTGCCGCCGAGGCGGCTGCGAATGACGTGCCGAAACAGGTTGCAGAATTCATCTTTCCCGATTGATACAGGTGTTCACCGATGGATCGGTAGGATTCATTGCCCACCATCAGTTCATCGAGGAGTGTCATAAACAGCATCAGGTCCTGAACGACATTGCGCCTTTTATCCAAATAGGGCGACAGCGGCTGCTGTTCTTCGATCAATCCATCGATAAACGCCAACTCCTGGTCTGCGTTTATCGTGCGTCTGCCGATATAAGGCGATGGCCAACCGTCCTGGCCGACGAAATCCCACCCCCATCGGATGGCCCGGCCGTTTTCATCCAACTCAAAATGGATGTGATTCATCAATTCCGGATGGTTGTAATCGATTCCGGTATCGATGACCGCAACCAGTATGTTATGGGACTGATTGTTGAACTGGAAGTTTCGTTCAATTGGAATTGGATTGGCGATGCATGCAATATGTTGCGGAAGGTCCTTCTGATTGTCACACGGTGTGATCCCCGAGCATCCGAGCACGGCAGTTCCAATAAAAAATATAAATGCCTTAAGTCGATGCTTCATACAGGGTATTCTGCTGCCGGAAAGTTATGTAAAAATTGAAATATTATAAAAATCCTGGCCTCGATGTGCCCTGGTGGTGCACCTCCTCACGCAATTCATGGGGTCGTCATGATTTGATTTATCTTTATATTCCTGCCTATTTCTGAAAAGTGTCAATGGGAATTATATCCAGGCACGTTTTTTCTCCGGGTGTCGACCACCCTCAACAATGGAATGGTAATGCCAGCCCCATCGTTTTTGCTGAAAATGCCGGCCTATCTCAAGGACTTCAGGTGCCTCGGCGCCCAATGCGAAGACCACTGCTGTTATGGCTGGGACGTGAATGTCGATCAGAAATC
The DNA here is from genome assembly GCA_002402905.1 of Desulfatitalea sp. UBA4791. GTDB lineage: Bacteria > Desulfobacterota > Desulfobacteria > Desulfobacterales > Desulfosarcinaceae > Desulfatitalea. The sequence goes on from DHGT01000017.1 coordinate 56,941, forward strand.
CTACGAGCGGTATCGCCGCTTGCCTTCAACGGGGCTCGGCGCGCGAATTCAAAAGGCGCTCGAGCGCAATCGCAAGGACCCTTGCGAGGCCCGCTACGCGAAATTCCGTCGCAAGACCGAAACGTGCCCCTTCCTGTCCCCCAAACGGCTTTGCCGGATCCATGCCGAACTGGGAGAAGATTTTTTGCCCGACACCTGTGCCCTTTTCCCCCGGCACTTGAGGGCCAGGGAATCGTGGGTCGAAGTTTCCGCCTCCATGGCCTGTCCCGAGATCGCCCGTCGCGTTTTGGCAAGTCCCCAGGCCGTCGAGATGATCGATCTGTGCCTCGACCCCGCAGACCGCATGCCGCGCGGGGTAGAATCGGCGCTGCCGAGTGACGCAGAGGCCACAGGTTTCCTGCTGAGGGGTTTTGCCGTGGAGCTCCTGAAGGATCGCCGCCATGCCCTGTGGCAGCGTGTTCTGCTGCTCGGCTTCCTTTTGGAAACCGTCGGCTCCCAGCCGCCGAGCTTGACCGGGGCGGCCATGGAATCGCTTCTGGATGGGTTTGCACGCCGGATGGCCTCCGGCGAGCTGATGGGCCTGATGGAAAGTGCGCCTGTGCTCACCGGCTTACAGTTGCAGCTCGTCGAGCGGCTGTATGACGAATTGTTGCCGACCGTGAGGGTGAAGGCCTTCAAGGCGTGTGTCGAGGCGTGTTTCGGTGGCCTGGACCCCTCCGGCGCGGGGATTTTCTCCCAGGATATCGTTCGCCGCTACGATGCCGCCTATCGCGAGCGCTATTTCCCCTTTTTCGAGAACAACGGCTTCATGCTGGAAAATTTTCTGATCCACTACCTGTGGCATCACGATTTCTGTTTTCACCAGGGTCGACGCGCGTATGACGACTATGTGACGATGGTCCTGCACTTCGCCATGCTCAAGACCTGTTTGATCGGTCTCGCGGCACGGCAGCACGAAGAGATGAATGGGGAAATGGTCCGCCGGGTGATGTATGCGTTGACCAAGGTGGTGGAGCCGGATGCGCGTTTCAGGAATTACGCCCTCGGGTTGCTGGCCGGGAGCGGATGCACGGATTTGATGCATCTGGCGGTGCTGATCAAGAATTGACGGCGCCGTCAGAAGCCCAATATCTGCGTTGCGCTCATCCCGTGGTCCTTGCGGCGTACAACAAGTACGCCTCAGGACACGGAATTTC
>DHGT01000017.1:58161-84665 GCA_002402905.1 Desulfatitalea sp. UBA4791
GTGGCATCGGCCACCTGTCCCACACGGGCCGGACCTAATGAATGGCATTCAGTTAGAATCGCTGGTCGTAGTACGGCCGGCCTGCATGTAGTTGTCGATGGCGGCGTGCAAGGTTTCGGCGGCCAGGCTGGCACAGTGCCAGTGGTCCCGCGGCAGTTCACCGACGGCCCGACGGATCATGGCCGCATCGATATCCAGGATCTCCTCGGCCGTCTTGCCCCTGGCCAGGTCCACCGCGGCCCAGACGCAGTTGAAGCTGTGGGCGCACCCGTTGGTCCACGGCGAGCCCTGCACCACGCGTTCGGCTTCGAACTTGAGGCGGATTTCCATCACATCGCCGCAGTTCCCCACCACCCGTGCACCGCCGTCCGGCTCGTCCACATGGGGGTTGAACCAATAGTAAAAAACGAACCACACCAGGGTGACGATCAACAGAATGCCGACCCCCAGCACGAGGTTCCATGGGTTCATGAACGGCGGCTCACGTTGAGGTTATAGCGCCAGGGCCTCTTGCTCGGTGGGCTCATGGCGTTTTTCCACCTGGAACAAGGGCTGCCGGCTGTGGGGTTGAATGGCGTGCACCATGAAACAGGCTTTGATGCAGGCCTCTTCGCACTTGGGACCATAGGCCAGGCACTTCTGGTGATCGATGCGGATCACGCCGTCGACCAGGCCCACGGCTTCAGCCGGGCAGGCCCTCACGCACGACATGCAGTGCATGCACCCCGCCGCGCAGATCTGGTGGGTGACCTTGCCGGGATCCTGGCTGCTGCAGCGCACGATGGCGCGGGCCTTTTTGGGGACCAGGGTGATCAATCCCTTGGGGCAGGTCTTGACACACTGGCCGCATCCCACACACGTCTCTTCGTTGATTACCGGGAAATGGTGCTCGTCCATGGTGATGGCCTGGAACGGGCAATTGGCGGCGCACTCGCCGAAACCGACACACCCGAATTGACAGTCCGTGGGACCGGCAAAGGCCAGATTGGCGCCCGAGCAGACGCCGTAACCGATGTAGTCGTATTTCTGATAATCCTTGCGAATCGACCTGGCGCAATGGACCACCGCCACCAGGTCTTCGACGGCGCCCATCTGTTTTCCGGTGATGCGCGCCACGGCCTCGGCCACGGATGCCTTTCCGGGAAAACACAAATTGGGCGGCACGTCCGGATCCGTGACCACGGCTTCGGCATACGCTTCGCACCCGGCGAAGCCGCAGCCGCCTCATTGGGCCCCGGCCAGCACCTCTTTGACCGCCTCGACCTTGGGATTGATTTCCACCGCGAATTTGTGGGCCGCCAGGGCCAACCCGATCCCGAAAAACAGACCGATGCAGGCCAGCAGGGCGATGCCGCCCAAGGCCAGTTTAATATATAAAGGATCCATGTTTCTCCTCTTTCAAAAAATCGACATGCCGGAAAAGCCCATGAACGATAGCGCGAACAGTCCGGCCACGATGAATGCGATGGGCAGCCCCCGGTATGAAGTGGGGACGTTGGCAAAATCGAGCCGTTCACGCACCGAGGACATCAAAAACAGGGCCAGCAGAAATCCCAGCCCGGCACCCAGGGCCAGCATCAGGCTCTCGATCATGTTGTACTCGTTGTCGGCCAGAATGAGCGGCACGGCGATGACGATGCAGTTGGCGATCACCAGCACCAGGTAGACGCCGAAGGCCTTGAACAGGGCCGGGTTGATCTTGCGCAGGACCGTGTCCACCGCCTGGACGGTGAGCGACACCAGGCCGATGAAGACGATGATCTGCAGGTAGTCCAGGCGATACGGTTTGAGCACGAACTGGTAGAGGAACCACGACATCAGGGAAGCGAAAACGATGACGAAGGTGAAGGTGATCCCCATGCCGACGGCCGTGCTCTTCTTCTGGGAGGTGCCGAAAAAGACGCACAGTCCCAGGTATTTGGAAAAGACGAAGTTCTGGATGAGCAGGGCGCCGATCAGAATGCTGATCAGGTATCCGAAATAGGGCTTGGAGACGGTGACGGCCTGGGTACCCATGTTTCGACCTTCGGAGACGATCTCCTTGACGACGACCTGGTGGGGCTGATTCTGGTTGATGGGGTCGGCCAGGGTGAGGGTCAGGCGGCTCTGATCCGGACTGAGGCGCACGCTGGCGATGTCCAGAAGGATATCGGGGTCCGGCTTTTCGTTGACCGTGAAGTGGTCGCGATCTTCCGCCCAGGCCGGGTCCACCGGGCCGGCGAAGGTCAATACGATCCGGTCCGTCTCCTCGAATTGCGCCGCCTTGATGAAACTGGGCGCCTCGCACCCGCCGATCCACAGCGTGGCAATGATCAACATGAGCGTCCAGAAGGCTTTTACGTCATTTTTCATGTCACGATCCTCGCTTCGCCCGCCGGTTGTAGAGCGTTTCCACATAATTGAACATCGCCATCATGAATCCGACCAGGAAAAATCCGGCCGCCGGCAGCACGAAGAAGAGCATGGGCCGGAATCCCAGTACATCGTAACCGAGAAGGGTACCCATTCCCAGCACCTCGCGCACCGCGCCCAGCGTCACCATGCCGAACATGAAGCCGAACCCCATGCCGATACCGTCCCAGAACGAGGCGGTCACGGTGTTGCGGCAGGCGAACACCTCCAGGCGCATGGTGATGATGGCAAAGGCCACGATCAGTCTTACGAAGATGCCCATGGCCTTGTACGCCACCGGCAGATAGGCCGCCAGGACCAGGTCGATGACCGTCACCCAGGTGGCGATGGTCAGCGTATAGGTCGGGATGCGGATGCGCTGGTGAATGTGGTCTTTGATCAGCGCGATGGTGCAGCTCGAAAAGACCTGCACAAACAGCACCGCCACGCCGAGCAGCAAGCCGTTGGCGACCGTCGTACTGATGCCTACGGCCGGGCACATGCTCAGGGCCAGGCGGAAGATGGGGTTTTCGTTGAGCAGGCCGTTGACGACCAGCTGCATATTGGTTTTGGTGGTTGCGGCCACGATCGGTTCCTTTCTAAAACAGTACCTTTACATCGCCATCGGCCAGAGCCTGGTCGAGGACCTGAATGCGGTAGGCGAACTTTTTCACCATGGCCTTGACCCCGTTGGTGACGGCGGCGCTGGAAATGGTGGCGCCGGTCAACGCATGGATGTCCTGGTCCTTGTAACGCTGCCGTATGTCGGCGGCTTCGCTTTCCGAAAGGCCGCTGTTTCCCAGACCCATGGATTTGAGATACCGCTCGTAGTCGGCCGGCAGCGGCTCCTTGATGACCGTGAGGCGCTTGATTTTTTCGAAGCTTTTGCCCACGAACTGGTTTTTGAAATACTCCTGGGTGATCTCGCCGCCCAGGCCGGGGTCTTCCTCGTGCTCGATGACCTCCAGGCCCAGCAGTTGAAAGTCGGCGTCCAGGGCCACCATGGCCTTGATGAAGGTCTTGAACCCGGGAAACTCGCCGGGGAGCAGGTACGCCGTGCGCCGGTCGCCCAGGCAGGCGATGATCATGGTGTCGGCGAAGTCGGCTTCGGCCCCTGGATCGAGGATGCCGGCCAGGGCCTTTTTGCGGTCATCGGCCGAGAGGGCCGCCTCGGGCGTGAGCACCAGGTCGTGGCGGTCGAGAAACTCTCCCTTCAGATCGAGTTCGACCCATACGTACCCCGGGCCGCCGCCGCTGCACCGGGCCGGGAGCATATACCCCATGCGCATGGTCTCATTCTCTTTTACGATGTAGCGGTGGACCTGGTGCAGTTGGAGCTCGGGCGCCGCGGGTCGCTGGGGACCGAAACCGAGCAGGCCGAGCATGGTCTGCTGCACGTTGAGGTGTTCGTTGTGCTGTTTGGCCTTGGCCGTGAAGATGAATGTCGTGCCGATCACCAGGCCGGCCAACAGACAGGACAGGGTCAGGGCGATGGTGATGCGGATGATCTCTTTCATTGGACCGCCCCCTGGGAAAATCGTTTCGGCTTGAAAAGTTGGTCGATGGCCGGTGTCAGCGGGTTCATCAGCAAGATGGCATAGCAGACCCCTTCCGGGTAGCCGCCCTTGAGCCGGATGAGCACGGTCAAGGCGCCGACGCCGATGCCGAAGACGACCTGGCCGGCGCGTTGGTTCGGGGAGGTCACGTAGTCGGTGGCCATGAAAAACGCCCCGAGCATCAGGCCGCCGGAAAGCACCGCGATGATCGGATCGCCGGTAAAGAGCCGCTCGCCGCCGAAGATCCAGGTGAGCACGCCGGTCGATGCGATGACCGACACCGGGATGTGCCACCGGATATACCCTTTGAAGATCAGGTAGAGACCCCCGAGGAGCAGCAGCAGGGCTGACGTTTCGCCGATGCAGCCGGGCATGGTGCCGAGGAAGAAGTCTTTGTAGACCGTCGCGCGGGAGCCGAACTGTTCGAGCATGGCCCCCATGCCGTAATGTTTGAGCACATAGAGGGGCGTGGCCGACGAGACCGCATCCACCGCGGGGCCCATGTGTTTGAAAATGGCCCAGTCCCGGATCGGGGAGAGCCAGGCCGTGGTCATGGCCACCGGATAGGTGGCGACCAGGAAGGCCCGGCCGATCAGGGCGGGATTGAAGATGTTGAAGCCGAGACCGCCCATGATGATCTTGGTGACGAAGATGGCCATCACCCCGCCGAACAGCGGCATCCACAAAGGCACGCCCGGGGGGATCACATAGGCCAGCAGCACGCCGGTGATCACGGCGCTGCCGTCCTTGACCGTGACCGGGCGCCCCAGAAGCTTCTGGGCGATCGCCTCGGTGGCCACGCAACTGATCACGCTGACCAATGTGATGATCAGGGTCTGGAAACCAAAGACGAATATGGAGAGGATCAGCGGCGGCATCAGACAGGCGACCACGGTCCACATGATGCGCGACACGGTCAGATCGCTTTTCAGATGGGGGGATACCGATACCAGCAGGTGGTGCCCGTCGGCCCCGTCGCACGATTGATGGGGTATGGTAGAGTAGTGAGTTGCCATTATCCTGCTTTTCTTTTCTGTTCGCGGGCCTCTTTGAGTTTACGGGCCTGGTTGATCTCGATGCGGGCCAGGCGGATGAACTGGACCAGGGGTCGTTTGGCCGGGCAGGCATAGGCGCAGCTGCCGCATTCGAAACAGTCATCCATCAAGCCGAAGGGTTCGGTCTCGGCGCCGCGGCCGGCCTCGACATAGATGCCGATGTTGTTGGGTTCCAGCCCCATGGGGCAGGCATCCAGACAGAATCCGCAGCGGATGCACGGGCCGAAGGCCTGGGCGTCGACCTCGTCGTGACTGAGGAACAGCACCCCGGGGGTCGTTTTGGTGATGGGAATATCGAGGTCGGACACGGCAAACCCCATCATCGGCCCGCCGACCACGACCTTGCACAGCTCCGGCGTGGTGCCGCCGAGGTACTCCACGATTTCCGAAATATGGGTGCCGATTTTGACGCGCAGGTTGGCCGGTCGCGCGATGGCCCGTCCGGTGACCGTGATGACGCGTTCGGTGAAGGGTTTGCCCAACGCCACGGCATCGTAGACCATCTTGGTGGTGTAGACGTTCTGGACGATGATGCCGATGCTCGAAGATCGCTGGCCCGAAGGACGCACCCGGCCGGTGATGCTCTGCATGATCTGGTCGGCCGAGCCCTGGGGATATTTGACCGCCAGGGGCTTGACTTCGATCCTGAAGCCGCCGTCCGCTCTGGTTCGGGAGATGGCCTCGTTCAACGCGGCGATGGCGTCGGGCTTGTTGTTTTCCACGCCGATGGCGCAGTAGGTGATGCCCAGCACGGTGAGCAGGATCTTGGCGCCTTCGACGATTTCCCGGGCATAGGTCACCATGACGCGGTGGTCGCAGGTGATGTAGGGTTCGCATTCGGCCCCGTTGAGGATCAGGGTGTCGAGCCGGGTGCCGGGTTTGACATTGAGTTTCACGTCCGTGGGAAACCCTGCCCCGCCCAGGCCGACGATGCCGGCTGCGGCGATGCGCTCCTGGATCTCCTCCCTGGAAAAGGCACGCCAATCCACCTCGCTGTATTCGGGCGGCACCGATTCCGGGTCGGTCTGGATGACCAGCGCCTGCGCCTTGCCCTCCTGATAGTGAAGGGCGTTTTCCACCCCCTGCACCATGCCGCCCACGCTGGCATGCAGCACGGCGCCGAGGCGGCTGCCCGTGTCGCCCACCCGGTCCCCTACCTTGACCCGCTCTTTTTTTTGCACCAGCAGGCGGAACACTGCGCCGGGATGAGAGGCGGCCAAGAGGAGCCCGTCATCGATGGGCGCATCGACCCGGGGCGGCACGGAGACCTGACAGGGCGCACCGACGTGCTGCTTTAAAAACAACGACACCTTGGATGGATCGGGCATCGTTTCGATGGGCAGCGCGTGGGTCAGGTCCTTGTTCTCCTTGGGGTGCACGCCGCCCTTTGGGAAAGTCGCCAGTTGAGTTCTCATCACCGCACCGATGTCGCTGATAGGTTTCTTTCGAGCAATCCGTGCGCGTAGGTTTCGCGCGTCTTGTCTGAGAGTTCCTCGGGCCTGCCGAACGAGAGCGCATCGGTGGGGCAGACCGACACACAGGCCGGTTCCAGTCCCTGGTCGATGCGGTCCATGCACAGGTCGCACTTGATCGCCTTGCCCGTCTCCGCATTCCATTGGGGAATGTGCCACGGGCAGGCCATGATGCACGCCTTGCAGCCCACACAGAGGCTCTCGATAATATAGACGAGACCATCTTTTTCCCTGCGGCGGATGGCCTCGGTGGGACACGCCTCCAGGCACCAGGCCTTTTCGCAGTGAAAACAGGGAACGAAGACCGAACTCATTTTGGGTTTGCCGTTGACCATTTTGGGACCCAGGACCACGATTTTGCCCAGGGTCGCTTCCAGCGGGATATTGTTTTCCGATTTGCAGGCAATCTCGCAGGCATGACACGCAATGCAGCGCTTCGGATTGGTGGTAATGATGTAATCGCCCATGATAGTGAATTCCTCCGGGAAACGGACGGGGTGTTAGAGTTTTTTGACCGTGATCCAGGTGTGGTCCAGTGCCGGACTGCCGCCGATCTTGTCATGGTGGCGCTCCTGAAGCATTGCATCGGCCACTCCTTTACCGTAGCTGCGTTTGCTGTCGACCTCCTTGTGTCCGAACCCATGGAGCATGAAGGCCGCTTCGGGGTGGATCAGGTCGGTGACAAAGGCGCGCATTTCGCCCTTGCCCGCATTAGAAGCCACCTCGATGCGGTCGTTGTCGGCAATGCCCAGCTCTTTGGCCCGCCGATCGTTTATCCAGAGGCGATTTTCGGGCACCAGGTGGTTGAGGTAAAGGTTGTTTTGCGTCATGACGTTGGTGTGGGCCACGCAGCGGCCGCACATCAGGCGGAAGGCGTCCGGTTGGCGGTCGAGCGGCTCATAAGCCGGCAGCGATGGGATCCCGTGGCTCTCCATCAAGTCGGAGACCACCTCGATTTTTCCGGAAGGGGTCTTGAAGTTGATGCCGTCGTTGCGGTCCCACCAGATGGCCTTGTCACTCAGGGAGACGGAGCCGGTCTCGTCGAAATCCTCGATCTTGATATCCAGGTCCGCCAGCTGGTATTTCCAGATGTCCTCGGCGGTTTCGTACGGGAAGTATTGGCCGACGCCCAGACGATCGGCCAGCTGTTTGACGATCCACCACATCGGTTCGGTGTCGAATCGCGGGCGGACGCAGGCGATGCGGCGATTGATCGCCGGTTTCAACCCAGAGCCCATCTGAAGGGGATCGGAGCGCTCCAGGAAGAACGACTCGGGCAAAATGACATCCGCCATGGCGGTCGTGGCGCCGAAGTTCACATCGCTGGCCACGATCAGGTCGAGTTTCTGCAAGGCCTTCATATTGGTGTTGTAATCCGGGTTGGAGAGCAGCGGATCGTAGCGGAAAGCGAACAGCACCTTGATCGGATAGGGATCTTCGTTGATTACCGCATGGGGGAACATGAAGCCCACGCCATGGGCCGGATCGGCGATGGGGAACTTGTCCTGGCCGCAGCCGTCGAAACGGCGTTTGTCTTCCATTTCGGGAAATTTCTGGGAGGAGAAGGTCTTCAGGCCGGCCTTGTAGCCCGCGTCCTTGAGCCCCTTTTTGATGAAGAGCCCCCCTTTGCTCTCGATGCTGCCTATCAGGGCGTTCAAGATCAGGATCGAACGGCGGAAGTAGACCTCGGTGGGATGATGCGAGCCGCGGTACCCGTAATGGAAGACCACCGCCGGCTTGACCCTGCTCACTTCCCGGGCCAGGCTGACGATCTCCGCGGCTGGAAGACCGGTCTCCTTCTCGGCCCATTCCGGCGTGTAGGGATCCACGAATCGGCTCAGCTCGTTGAAGCCCTCCACCCAGCGTTTCACATAGGGGGCATCATAGAGCTTCTCCTTGATGATGATGTTCATCAGGGCGTAATTGAAGGCCAGGTCTCCGCCCGGCCGGATCATTTTATAATCATGCGCCTTGGCCGCCGTGATCGTCACGCGTGGATCGATATAGGTCAGTTTGGTCCCCTTCTCCAGGGCCGCCATGAAGCTGTTCATCGCCTTGATTTCAACCGATTCGAAGACGTTGCGACCATACAGCACCACGTGTTTGGCATTGGTCCAATCGGCATTGATCTGGCCGTCGGTGTAACCGATCATGGAACGGCAGGCCGTGTTGATCGATCCCTTGCAGACCGTGTCGTGGGTGAAGTGGTTGGGCGATCCGATGGCCTTTTGAAAGGACTTGGAGATATCGGAGATCAGGTTGGCCCGTTCGCAATACACGGCGCTCTTGGCTCCGTATTTGTCGAAAATCGCCTTGCAGCGATCGGCCGTGTAATCCAGGGCCTCTTCCCAGCTCACCCGTTTCCATTGACCCGAACCCCGTTCGCCTGTCCGGATCAACGGGGATTGGACCCGCTGGGTGTCGTTCAGGGCCGCCATCGCCGCCACACCCTTGGGGCAGACGCCGCCGTTCATGGCCGGCACATGGGGATTGCCCCGGATGCTGATCACCTGTTCGTTTTCCACCTCCACCTGGATCGGGCAACGCACGGAGCACATAAAACACAGTGTGTTGATATACTTTTTCATTGCAACATTCCCTTTCAGTTCGACATCGACACATTTCAGCCCGTTGCTGTGTCGGGCGGTTAAGCATTCACCATGCCAGGGCCCCGGCAGTCCGCATATTTTATTCATTTGGTAGCATTTGTGCGTCTCTTTTGGCGGGGACGACCGATGGCAAGCGGAGAGATCATTGCGTTTCCGCAACGAATCCCTCGTTATCCGGCGCAATTTTGCGACTGTGCCTGCATGCCTTGCGATGTTGGTTCGTCTGGATTGCGGGGGGCCTTATTCCACTATTTCATAATTGCGCTGACATAATGGGCCACTTGCTCGCAGTCGTACTCGTACGCGTTCTCGTACTCGTACTCGAAAGATCCCCCTGCTGAACGATCCCAGGATGGATCGAGTACGCTAAGGATCCATTCCATGGGCTGTCTGGGTCGACACATACGTCAGCTTGTTTTACCTGCGTGTCCGTGAAGAACGGTCAGAGCACGCTATGGCCCGGGTAGGTCAACAACGCATAGACGGTCATGGCCAGGCTGAACCATTGCAGCACCCGGCAGCCGGTGCGGCCGATGCGCCAGGGGGGCAGGAAAAACGCGGTAAAAAAACCGCTGCACACGAACATGGGGGTCAGCAGGCGGACATTGTCGGGCCGCCAGGCGACGATCAAGGCGACGAGCATCCAATACACCAGCATGGCCAGGGCCGTTGTCTTGAGGCGATGCGGTCCCCACCACAAGGCGTGTCCCATGGCCGGGATGACCAGCAGGAATCCCACGGGTCCGAACCAAGTCCAGGGGTTGTCCGGCGCCCAGGTCAAGCGGTAGGCTTCGGCCGTGCCGCGCGCTCCGGACCATGTGGCCACCGCCTGCCGATACACCAGTTCCAGTGCATCGACCAGACCCCACCCGAAGATCCGATGTGCGGCGGTGTCCATGACATCGGGAAGATGAATGCTCTGGAGGAGATAACGGGCCATGTTGGCCGCTGCGCCCACGATGCCGCCGGCATTGAAAGCCACCTCTTTTCCGGGCAATGCGCCCATCCAGGGCAGGCCGTGCAGCAGGTTGTAGGAAATGCCGATCACCTGGCCGAATATCAGTACGGCCGACAGCCCCACCGCGATATATCCCCAATGCCCGCTGAGGCTCTGGAACCACAGGCGCAGGTTGTGCCGCCGCGCGAGCACCAACAGGCTCAGCGCGAGCAGCACGGTCGGCATGAGGTAGCATAAGCGGCCGTCGGTGACCGAAAAGCAGGCGGCGGCCAGCAGCATGATGCCATCCTCCCGATGAGGCCGCTCGACCATGCGGAAAAGGGCCAGGATGGCCAGCAGGGCCGCTGCGGCCGGCAGCAACTCGCTCTGGGCGGCCAGGTTCTGGTGAACGAGCCGAGGCATACTGACGATGAGCAAGGTGGCCGTGATGGCCGTCGGCGGCCAGGCATAGCGGCGGGCCAGGGCATAGGTGCCGAGGGCAATGACCAGGTAGGCACAGCTATTGGCCAGCGGGGGGGCCGCCATGGGCTGCCAGTCGGCCAGGAAGATGACGTGGTTCAGCCCCGTGGCGGCGGTGGCGGGCGAGGCTTGCAGCAAGGTGAAGAACGACCCGTCGAGACGAGCGAGCGCTGGATAGATGTCCTTGAAGGTCATCGTTTCCCTGGCGATTTCGTTCCACACGGTGAAGGCGAACAGACACGCGCCGCCGCAGACGAATACAGTGACGGGTAGCGGGTGGAGGCGCACAAAATTGGATGCGATCCTGAGCTGTTCACGCAGCAATTTGCCGCGAAGGATCACCATTCTCAAGGCCGGCACGGTCAGCATCAGCATGGCCACCGGAAGGAAACGCTGCAGACCGAGCAGCAGCAGGATCTGGGCGGTCCAACTCGATAGCATCAGCATGGCCATGAGACCATAAGCGCCGGCTTCGGCCACCGTGTCGCCGCGATGGCGGAAATAGCCGAAGGCGGCCGCGGCGATGAGCAGGCTGAAGACGGTCATGGCGATATTGACGATGACTGACATTCGGCTATTCGCCTGCTTCTTGCTGGGCCTTGAGGTGGTCGACGATGGTCTGCATGTAGTCGCGCATGTCGATGGCCAGGCGCCGGCACTCTTCACAGTAAACTTTCCGGAACATATAGCCGTGGGCCTCGTTCTGGTGGCGGTACCATGCGATGTAAGGGGTCTCCTTGCAGAACTTCTTCCCGCTGTAGGCGGCGATGGGGCAGCCGGAGCAGACCAGCATGTAGAAGAAGCGGCAAGGCGGGCAATCGAGCACCCCACCATCGGATCCCTTGCCTTCGATGATGCGATTCCATTTGCGCACGGATGCTTCCATGATCGAGATTTTATTCATGATCATCCTGCCTTTGGTTATGATTTGCTTCCGGGCCATTCAAACAGGACCAGTATCGTTTCATCACTTCGGTACAGCGGTGAACGCTGAGGTCGACTTTTCGTCGGTTGAACCTGGCGGCCACCTGATTGACGTCGCAGCGCGCATGGTCGCAAAGTTCTTCCAGGACCGCCTTGACCGAATCGGCCAGGGACTGCTGGTGATAGCCGCCCTCCAGTACCAGGACCAGACGGCCCATGCAGCAGGCGTCGCTGATCTGCATGACGATGCGCGTCAGGGCCGCGAATCCCTGGGCGGTGAGCTTCATGCCGCCCAAAGGGTCCTTTTTATGGATGTCGAACCCTGCGGCCACCAGAATCAGATCCGGTTTAAAGTCATGGGCGATCGGGACGAGCAGCCGCTGGTATAGATACGCAACCTCTCCGTCGCCCAATCCTTTGCGCAGGGGGACATTGATGGTGTAGCCTTCTCCGCGGCCGCGTCCCACCTCCAACAGGTGACCGGTTCCGGGAAATAGCGGATATTGGTGAGTCGAGAAGTAGAGTACCGACGGGTCTTGTTCGAAGATATGCTGAATGCCGTTGCCGTGATGCAGGTCCCAATCCACGATGAGCACCTTGTCCATTCCCAGTTTTTCACGGGCATAGCGGGCGCCGACGGCCACGTTGTTGAACAGGCAGTACCCGTTGGCGCGGCCGGCCTCGGCATGATGGCCGGGCGGTCGCGCCAGGACAAAGGCGTTGCGGATTTGACCGGAAACAATGGCGTCGATGGCCGCAACCACGCCGCCGGCGGCCAGGGATGCGACCGCGAAAGAGGCGGCGCAGGCGTAGGTGTCCGGGGTCAATTGGGTATGGTCGTGCCGGGCCGTGGCCTCGATCTGGCGCACATAGGCCGCCGAGTGGACCCGCGTCAGGTCTTCTTCGGTTGCCGGGCGGGGTGGGATGCGCACCAGGGACAAGGTCGGCTCGAGGCGGTCCAGCAGTGCGTAAACGGCCTCCAGCCGGTGGTAATTTTCCGCATGTTCGGTTTCGCAGCGGTGGGCCAGGTAGAATGGATCCCGCACCACACCGGTCGGCGGCCGGGGGGTGCCGATTTCCTGGGGGGCGGTTGCTTTCGTCACGAACGAAACAGGGACCGTGAGCACATGACAGGGGGCCTTGCGCAACAACGTCTCGGTGGTCGAGCCGACGATCAACTTGCCGATGGCACTGTGGTGGCGCACACCGACTACCACCAGATCGACGGTACCGCCGCGCAGCCTATCGAGCAGTTCATCCTGGGCCGGACCGGTGGCCAGATGGGTACTGACGGCCACCTCCGGCACAATCTCGTCCCGCGCCATGCGCTTCAGTTTTTCATCTATCTGCTGCTGGAGCAGCGATTGCACCTGGCCGTAGGGACCGGTCGCCGGATCGATCATATCCGTATGAACGGGGGATTCGATGGCATGCAGCACTTCCACCGAGGCTCCCAGGGCGTGCGCCAAGCGGCCGCCCCAACCGATCAAGGGGAGGTGATCCGGCGACAAGTCGCAACACACCCCGATGCGGCCGATCTTGTCGGGACCGCGGTCGGCGGGCCGCAGTATCAGCACGGGGCAAGGCACCAGGCGCGCTAGCCGTTCGACCACGGTGCCCAGAAAGAAACGTTTCAAGCGCGTGATGCCCAGGCTGCCGGCCACGATCAGGTCAATGGGATGCCCACGGCAATAGTCGACGACCGCTTCGACCGGATCACCGGAGACAATTGCAATTTGCATGGAAATCGTGGACGGCGGCATCAGCGCTGCGATGGCGGTTTCGCATTGGGCACGGCGGGCCTGAAGGTCACCGCTGCGTTCGAATTCGGTGGTGGGATGGAGCGGGTCCGATGGCACGTGGATGGCATGCAACAGGCGCAGCCCGGCCCCTGTGCACTGCGCCAGGCGGGCCGCCCAGTCGATCAATGCCTTTGCGGCCGGTGAGAGATCGACCATGCAGAGGATGGAGCGGATGCTGGGGTTTGGGACGCCCATGCCGATCCTCTATGAAGGGGGTTGTGATAATGTATTAACTATACGCGTCGGCTCGGAAGGGTGTCAACGAAGGATCAGCGCAGCCATTTTTCCAATTCATCCAGCCCCACCGTCTCCACCACCGCCTTTCCGATGGTTTCGAGCAGCACGAAGTGCAGCCGGGTCTGTTCGCGCTTTTTGTCTTTCTTCAAGGCTTCGAATACGGCCCGGCGGTCGAAATCCAGGGCCACGGGCAGGTCCAATCGACCGAGCAGGGTCTTGATGCGGTCCAGGTGCGTCGGGGCCAGCAATCCTTTCTGAACGGAGAGTTCGGCCGCCTGGACCATGCCGGCACTCACCGCCGCGCCATGGGAGATGCCCAGGGTCTTTTCAAAGGCGTGGCCGAGGGTGTGCCCGAAGTTGAGTTTGCGGCGCTCGCCCGCCTCGCGCTCGTCCTGGTTGACCACTGCGGCCTTGATGCGCACCGAGCCGTCCACCAGGTGCAGCAAGGTGGGGTGGTCCATGCGGGCGATGGCGTCGCAGTGGGACTCGATGAAATCGAAATAGCCGGCGTCGGCGATGCAGCCGTGCTTGACGATTTCGGCCAGGCCGCAGGCGATCTCTTCGGGCGGCAGGGTGTCGAGCAGGGCGATGTCGGCCAAAACGAATTCGGGCTGGTTGAAGACGCCCACCATGTTTTTGTAGCCCTTGAAGTTGACCCCGTTTTTGCCGCCCACGGTGGCGTCCACCTGGGCCAGCAGGCTGGTGGGCACGAAGCCGAAGCGCAGCCCGCGCATGTAGGTCGAGGCGGCAAAACCGGTCACGTCGCCCACGATGCCGCCGCCGATGCCCACGATGAAGCTGCTGCGGTCGGCTTCCGCATCGATGAGCCGGTCATAGATCATGGCGAGGGTGTCCAGGGTCTTGTGCCGCTCCCCGCAGCCGATGGTGATGACGTCGCCGCGGGGGAAACGTTCGCCATAGAGGGCGCCGACCGTTTCGTCGGTAATGATGAGGGTGCGGCCCTCGGGCAGGTAGTTTGCCAGGTTGTCCAACGTTTCGCCGACCAGCACCCGTGAGCGTCCGCTTTGGCCTTGGATCAGAATTTCGTGCATGGATCAGCCGTCCTTCAACATGTCGTGGACCCGCCGAACATCCCGGCACAGCCGGGTGAACTGCTCGGGGTAGAGCGATTGGGCGCCGTCACTCAGGGCGTTTTGGGGCTCGTGGTGGACTTCCACCATCAATCCATGGGCGCCGACGGCTACGGAGGCGCGGCTCAGCGGGATCACCTGGTCGCGTTTGCCGGCCGCGTGGCTCGGATCGACGATGATCGGCAGGTGGCTCTCTTTCTGAACCACGGGCACCACCGAAAGATCCAGGGTGTTTCGGCTGTGGCGCACGAAAGTCCGCACCCCGCGCTCGCAGAGGATGACGTTGGGGTTGCCGCCGGCCATGATATATTCGGCCGCCATGAGCCACTCGTCCAGGGTGGCCGACATGCCGCGTTTGAGCATGATCGGCCGCCGGCATTGGCCGGCGCGTTTGAGCAGGCTGAAGTTCTGCATGTTGCGCGTACCGATCTGCACGATGTCGGCATATTCCTCGACCCGATCGAAGGTCTCGGTGTCCATCACCTCGGTCACCACCGGCATGTCGAAGGTGTCGCGCACTTTGGCGAGAATCTTGAGGCCCGCCAGTCCCATGCCCTGGAAGGTGTAGGGCGAGGTGCGCGGTTTGTAGGCGCCGCCCCGGAAAATATGGCCGCCGGCCTCCTTGACCCGTTCGGCGATGGTCATGGCCTGCGCTTCGCTCTCGATGGCGCACGGGCCGCCGATGAGGGTCAGATGGCCGTTGCCGATGATCACATTGCCGACCTCGATCAGGGTGTCGTTGGGCTTGGTTTCCCGGCTGACCAGCTTGTAGGGGCGGGTGACAGGAATGGCATCCTTGACGCCGGACAGCCCGATGAAAAGCGCCGGATCCACCGGGCCCTCGTTGTTCAGGATGCCGATGGAGACCCGGTCGCCGCCGGGAATCGGCCGGGCCGTAAAGCCTTTGGACTCGATGATGTCGACGACCCGCTGGACCTCTTCGGCAGTGGCTTTCTTATCCATTACGATCAGCATGAATCTTCCTCCTTCGCCTTGCCGGCCCCGTGCCATCCCCCCACTTCAAAAAAAAAGACCGTGGGCGGTTCGTGCCCACGGTCCGGAAATCTGAGTTGTCGGGATCGACACCGGTCAACCGGTGGGCAAACGGCGCCACAGCGCAAAGCGCCACCAATTTCCCCCGATTCGACCGTTTGCTTTTGTCCCGAATGCCATTGTTCACCTCGAATTGAAGGCGATAAGAGCACTGTGTCCGATTTTTGTCAAGTTTTTCCACGATCGGACGATAATATTTAGATGGTCACGTTTTTGTCCATCTTTAGAACGCTATTTTTGCGCCTTGAGCGCTCATATATGATTTAACCCATTTTTTGTTCCACATGAAAAGGAGTTGGTGAAATGCATTGTAATTTCAATGGAAAAATCAAATTGTGGTGTGTCGCGGCGGTCATCGGGCTAATGGTTTTGTCGGCGGGCGGCGCCCTGGCCGATGCAAACGCGGTGGTTCGAATCACGAGTCCGGTGTATGATAGCAATCATACGGTCGGTGACACGATCTATCTGACATGCAGTGTCAAAGATTCTGCCGGCGCCGATGTGAGCGGACTGGAGCTGATCTGGATTTCGAACCTGGATGGGCGCATCGGTACGGGAAAGAGCGTGACCACGAACAAATTGAGCACGGGGATTCACCTCATCACGCTCAATGCCACCAATGGCGCCGGCGCGGCCGTCGGATCGGACGCTATTAAAATCAAGGTGAGTTATGTCAACAAAAACCAGGATACCAAATCAACCGGAGTCGTCGACATCGACAACACCGGCGGGGAAGGATACGTCGTCAATCCCATGTTCTAACCGCTCTGAAACCGACGGGGCGGCGGCGTGCGGTGTTCAGGACAGGCTGAACGGTTGCCGTGTGACCATCGACCAGCTGCACGCGCTGCCCCTGTACCATCGCCAGATCATTCCCGACGATTACATGGACGCCATGGGCCACATGAACGTGCGCTGGTACATGGCCCTGTTCGACGAGGCCACCTGGCATTTCTTCGACGATCTGGGGCTGAGCACCGACTATTTCAAAGCCCACCAGGCCGGCGGCTTCGCCCTTCGCCATTTCATCAATTACTGGAGCGAGGTGCATGCCGGAGAAACCGTGGCCGTGCACACCCGGCTTCTGGAACGATCGGCCAAGCGTTTCCATTTCATGCATTTTCTCATCAATGAGAGTACTTGCCAGGCGGCCGCCAGCCTGGAATCCCTTTGCACTCATGCCGATCTGCGGCAACGCAAATCCTCACCCTTTCCGCCGGCCATCGCCGAGCGGCTCGACGCCCACCTGGTAAAAAACCAGCGGCTCGACTGGCAGGCCCCGGTGTGCGGCGCCATCACCCTTTTGCCCGACCAGGCCATATAGCCGATCCCATCGACGAGGGCGGGACACACGCATGTTGAACGAGTTGACCATGGGGATGTTGCTGGGACTTTCCGCCGGCCTGTCGCCGGGCCCCCTGCTGGCGCTCGTCATGACCGAGACCCTCGCCCACGGTACCCGGGCCGGTCTGCGGGTAGCCCTGGCCCCGCTGGTGACCGATGCACCGATCATCCTGGTGACCGTCCTCATCCTGTCCAGGTTGACCGAATTTCGACCCCTCCTGGGCATCATTTCCCTTGCCGGGGGGCTGTTCGTCTGCTACTTGGGCGTCAGCCATCTGCGCGTGCATCCGGCTTCCATCGATCTGCATGACGCCCGACCGCGTTCGCTTTTCAAGGGGATCGTGGTCAATTTTCTCAGCCCCCACCCCTATCTGTTCTGGCTGGGCGTCGGCGCTCCGACTATCACGCGCGCCGTGGCCAAAGGCCCGATCGCGCCCCTGGCCTTCATCGGCGGGTTTTACCTCCTGCTGGTGGGATCCAAGGTGGCCCTGGCCGTCGCCGTGGGTAAATCGAGCGCCTTTTTGACGGGCCGGTGGTACCTCGGCATCATGCGATTGCTCGGCGGGCTGCTGATCGTCCTCGGCATCCTGCTGTTCCGGGAAGGGTTGCGGTTGTTGTAGATTCGGTTGGAGGGTGAGGGGACCGCAATACTTGTAATTTGGATTTTTACGGCTTGATTATTGAAAACGATTTCTTAAAATTGACTGATAAGTGACAAGCCGCTGAACCGCCATTCAAGATCCCTTACTTCGAGCGGCGCCTGTATGATGCCATGATCATCCAATCTCGAACCGCCTGCATCGGGAGGTGGAGCCGGTGGGTGATGGCAAAAAGCGTCTTTTCGATATGTGGCCTCGCGGGGAATCGAACCGCCCTTTTTCGGATGGGCACGACTAAAGAGGGGAGCGTATGGAAAACAAGACCAAGTTCAACATCTGGTACATCCTGATGGCGGTGTGGGGCATTTTGCTGCTGCAGAACCTGATTTTTTCCCAGTTTCGGCCCAAGGTGATCCCATACAGCGAGTTCATGCAAGCGGTGATGGAGGACAAGGTGGTCGAAATTGCCATCGCCAAGGATCGCATCAGCGGCAAGATGAAAGACGACGAGGGCGGCGAAGTACTTTTTACCACCGTGCGCGTGGACACGGATCTTTCCGATGCGTTGACAGAGCACAACGTGAAGTTTTCCGGAGAGGTGGAAAACACGCTCTTTAAGACGATCCTGTCGTGGGTGCTGCCGGTGCTGCTCTTTTTCGGGGTCTGGTATTTCCTGATGCAGCGCATGCAGGCCGGCCAGGTGGGCATGATGCAGTTCGGCAAGAACAAGGCCAAGATCATCGGCGAAAAGGACATCGAGACGCGCTTCAGCGACGTGGCCGGGGCCGACGAGGCCAAGGAGGAGCTGCAGGAGATCGTCAGCTTCTTGAAACAGCCCCAGGACTATGTGGCCATCGGCGGCCAGATGCCCCGAGGGGTGCTGCTGGTGGGACCGCCGGGTACCGGTAAAACCCTGATCGCCAGGGCCGTGGCCGGCGAGGCGGGGGTTCCCTTCTTTTCCATCAGCGGATCGGAATTTGTGGAGATGTTCGTGGGCATGGGGGCCGCTCGGGTGCGCGATCTGTTCGTACAGGCGCGCGAAAAGGCGCCGTGCATCATCTTCATCGACGAGCTGGACGCCCTCGGCAAGGCGCGCGGTGCCGGCATGATGGGCGGCCACGACGAGCGCGAACAGACCCTAAACCAGTTGTTGGTGGAGATGGACGGCTTCGATCCCAGCCACGGGATCATTATCATGGCGGCCACCAACCGGCCCGAGGTGCTCGATCCGGCCCTGTTGCGATCCGGTCGCTTCGACCGCCAGGTGCTCATCGACCGGCCCGATATCAACGGCCGCCTGGCCATCTTGCAGATCCACGCCAAGCGGATCAAGCTGGCCGAGGATGTGGATCTTTCGGTGATCGCCCAGAAGACCCCCGGTTTTTCAGGGGCCGACCTGGCCAACGTGCTCAACGAGGCGGCACTGCTGGCGGTGCGCAAGAAGAAGCAGACTGTGGGCATGGAGGAGCTCGACGAGGCCGTGGACCGCATCATCGGGGGCCTGGAGAAGAAAAACCGGGTGATCAACCCCAAGGAGAAGAAAATCGTGGCCTATCACGAGGTGGGGCATGCCCTGACCGCCGTGCTCACACCGGGCACCGACCCGGTGCATAAAATTTCCATCATTCCGCGCGGCCTGGCCGCCCTGGGATACACCCAGCAGCGGCCCACCGAAGACCGCTACCTGATGAGCTACGAAGAGCTGCTGTCCAAGATCGATGTGCTGCTCGGTGGGCGCGTGGCCGAAAAGATCATGTTCAACAGCGCGACCACCGGGGCGGGCAACGATTTGATGCGCGCCACCGATATCGCCCGCGCCATGGTGGCCGAATATGGCATGGGCGAAACCCTGGGGCTGTCGACCTATCCCCGGCAGCGCACACCGGTTTTCCTGCAGACCGACCAGGCTTTTGGCGGCGCCCGCGAGTACAGCGAGGCCACGGCGGCCAGATTGGATGAGGAGATCAAGGCGCTTCTCGATCAACGGGAGCAGCATGTGCGGGATCTGCTCACCGATCACAAGGAGGCGCTGATGCGGATCGCCGAGCGTCTACTGGAAAAAGAGGTGATCTTCGAGGACGAATTCAAGAGTTTGATTTAGGCGGAAAAAGACACCTCACAGGGCGGGCCTGGCGCCCGCCCTGTGATGGGTGTGTGCTAGTACATCATGTCTTCGGTGCGGATCTTGTCTTTGAACAGATGGTAGGACCAGATCTGATAGGCCAGTACCAGGGGTACGAAAAACAACACGACGAAAAGCATGATTTTCAAGGTCAGCGGGCTGGACGAGGCGTTATGCGCCGTCAGGCTGTACGCCGGATCGATGCTCGACGGAAACAGGTTGGGGAAGAGCCCGACCACGCCGAAAAAGGTGCAGCCGATGATGGTCACGGCCGAAGCGACCCAGGCCTTGAAGATCTCTTTTCTGGCCAGAAAGACCTTGGCGCCGAAGAGACCGGCCACGGCCAGCAGGACGATGACGAAGAGCACGGGATTGGCCAGATAGTTGTCATAGAGCCGGGTGGCGAACCAGCTGGCGATCAGAAAGACCACGGCGACCACCAGCAGGACCGGCCAGATGCCGTTGGCTGTTTTTATGGCCCGGTCGTGAATGGGGCCCTGACTTCGCAACGAGAGCCACAGGGATCCGTGCTGCAGGAAGAGAAGTAAAAAGAGCAGGCCCCCCAGCAGGCCATAGGGGTTGAGCAGGGTGAGCAGGGTGCCCTGGTAGACCCCTTCGTGATCGAACGGTATGCCCCGGAAGATGTTGGCAAAGGCCACCCCGAAAAGAATGGCGGGCAGCACGCTGCCGACAAAAATGCAGGTGTCCCATATCTTCGTCCATTTGGGGTCGTCGATCTTGTGCCGGAATTCGAACGACACCCCCCGGATGATCAGCGCGAAGAGAATCAGCATCAAGGCGGTGTAAAGCGACGAAAACATGACCGCGTAGACAAGCGGAAATGCGGCGAAGGTGACGCCGCCGGCGGTCAGCAGCCACACCTGATTCCCATCCCAAACCGGCCCCATGGCGTTGATCATGGTGCGTTTGTCCTCATCGCTCTTGCCCAGGAAGGGATAGAGCGATCCGATCCCCAGGTCGAATCCGTCCGTAATGAAGTAGATCGCCCAGAGCAACCCCCAAAGCAAAAACCATATGTTCTGTAGTGCCATCTTGATCTCCTGGTTCGTTATGCTTCAATCAATGGATTTTTTAGCGGATTTTTTAACCGTGGGCGCGATCGAAGTCCATTCGCTGGAATCAGGCCGTCTTCAGCGGCCGTCCGATCGCCCCGTGCCCATTATCGTCGCCGTCCAGGTCAGGCCCCTGGATGGCCTTGCGGGCGATCAGGTAGAAACCGGCCAGGCCCAGCAGGCCATACACGATGATGAAGGCAGCCAGGCTGATGCCCACCTGGGAGGCGGCGATGGGCGAATCGGCCTCCGCCGTTTTCATCAGCCCGTACACGATCCAGGGCTGCCGCCCGATTTCGGTGACCAGCCATCCCAGTTGGATGGCCAGGTAGGGCAGCGGGATCGCCGCGACCATGATCTTGAGGTAGAGGGGGGAGTTCACCAGTTTGTCTTTGAGAAACAGGCCGGCGATGGAGAGCAGGATGAACACCGCGCCCAGGCCCACCATGCCTTTGAAGGCAAAGGATGTGATCAGCACCGGCGGGTGTTCTTCCTTGGGAAAATCGTTGAGCCCTTTGATTTCTGCGTTGAAATCGTGTTTGACCAGCAGGCTCAGCGCGCCGGGGATGGGGCCGATCTCGATGGTGTTGCGTCCGTTTTCTTCATCGGGCCAGGCGAACAGGTAAACCGGGGCCGCCTTCTGGGTTTCCCACAGCGATTCCATGGCCGCCAGCTTGGCGGGCTGCTTTTCTCCCACCACCACGCCGTTGAGATCTCCCATGATGAAGACCACCAGGGAGGAGACGACGGCAAAGCCCAATCCTGTCTTGAACGAGCGATCGAAGAAGTGCACGTTTTTCTTCTTGAGCAGGTGGTAGGCGCTGATCCCCATGATGAAAAAGGCGCCCAGCACCATGGCCGAGCTGATGGTATGAATGATTTTGACCACGGCGAACTTCTGGGTCACCACTGCCGCGAAATCGGTGAGCTCCGCCCGGCCTTCGCGGATGGTGTAGCCGACCGGACTCTGCATCCAGGCATTGGCTACCAGGATCCATACGGCGGACAGGTGGGAACCCAGCGCCACCATCCACATGACGGCGGCATGGGCCTTTTTGGAGAGTTTGTTCCAGCCGAAGATCCATACGCCGATGAGGGTCGATTCGAGGAAAAAGGATGCGGTGGCCTCTATGGCCAGCAGGGAGCCGAAGATATCGCCCACATAGGCGCTGTAGCGCGACCAGTTGGTGCCGAACTGGAATTCCAGGGTGATGCCTGTGACCACGCCCACGGCAAAGTTGATGAGAAACAGCTTGGCCCAGAACTTGGTCATGTCCAGGTAGGTCTTGTCTCCGGTGCGGACGTACTTGGTTTCCATGTAGGCCACGATGATCGAGAGCCCCAGGGTCAGGGGCACGAAGAGAAAGTGGAACATGGTCGTGGCCGCGAACTGAAATCTCGACAGCAAGAGTGCATCCATAACTGATCCTTTTTCTTTGTTAGGCTTGATTGGGGGTCGTTTGCCTGCAGGGCGCGGAGCGGCATCGAACCGTCCGATCATCATTCTGAAAAAGTATGCTACGACAAAACGCCCCCGGATATCAAGTCCCTATAGCGCGGATGGTGAGCGTAAAGGGCCTGGTGATCGCCCTCGGCCGTCACCCGGCCGTCATCGAGAAACACCACGCGATCCAACAGGGCCGCTTCGGACGGGCGATGGGTGATCCACAGGAGGGTCTTGCCGTTGGTTCGCTCCAGGATGGAGCGCGTCAATATCCGGGCCGTGCGGGGATCGAGGCCTTCGGTAGGTTCGTCCAGGACCCATATCGGCGCATCGCTCAGGAAGGCCCGTGCCACGGCCAGGCGTCTGGCCTGTCCGCCGGACAGGCGGCGGCCGGTCTCGCCCAGCCAGGTCTCCAGGCCGTCGGGCAGCTCGGCCAGGAGTTGCGTCAGGCCGGCTGCGGCCAGGGCATCGCGCAATTGTGCCTGGGAGGCCTCGGGATAGGACAGCCGCAGATTATCGGCCAGGGTGGCATTGAAGATATGGGCCTGCTGGGAAATGATGCACACCCAGCGCCGCAAATCCGCTTCGCTGAAAGTCCGCAGTTCGCGGCCGCCGATCAGGATGCGGCCCTCATCAGGGTCCTGGAACCGGGCCAACAGGTGGGCCAGGGTGCTTTTGCCCGCGCCCGAGGCGCCGAGAACCGCCACCCGTCGGCCGGACGCCACGCGCAGGTCGAACCGGTCGAGGACCGGCGGCGCCCCAGGGGCATAAGCGAAGCGGACACGATCAAAGGACAGGTCGAATCCGTCCGGCGGTGGGCCGCTCACGGGTGGAAAAGCGACCGGTGCAGCGGCATCGGTGATTTCGACCAGGCGCCTGGCCGCCTCCCGGGTGCGCGACAGGTAGAGAAAGGCGTTGGGCAACGGCCAGAAGGCATCGAATGACGTCAGAAAGGCCAACATGGCCAGGGCCAATCGGGCGCCATCGAGCCGGCCGTCGGCGCAGCGGCCCGCACCGACATAGAGCACCAGGACCACGCCGAGACCGGAAAACAGGACGAGCATCGCCGCGCATGCCCCGTTCAGGGCGTTCATGCGGCCTTGGACCGCCTGCAACGCCCGGTCATCTTGCCGGATCGCTTCCAGGTGATGGCCGTCCGCGCCGTAGATCCATATTTCCGCCATGCCCTGGAGATAGGCCACGGTGCGGGTCCGCAGCACGGCGCCGGCGCGGGAGAGCTCCTTGCCTCCGATTCTCCCCAGGCGCGCACTGCCAAAGGGCAGAAGGGCGGTCAGGCCCCACACGGCCGCCGCGGCCAAGGCCACGCCGGGGTCCAGGTGCCAGAGGAACAGGCCCAGCAGCACGGTCGCCGTGGCCGCGACGGCGGTCGGCGAGAGGACGCGCAGGTAGAGATTGTCCAGGGTATCGATGTCTTCCACCGCGCGACCGAGGATGTCGCCGCTGGGGTAGCGGAAGAGAACGGCCGGCACCAGGGGTTCGATGCGCCTGAAAAACCAGCCTCTGAGGCTTTCCAGGATGCGGAAGGTGGCGTCGTGGCTGAAGATCCGCTCTCCATAACGCGCCAGGGTACGCACGAAGGCGAAGAGCCGCACGCCCACGCTGGGCAAAAAGAAGTTGAACTGCGCGGCACCGGCAGCGGTCAGGCCGGCCACCGCGGCAGCCGTCAGGAACCATCCGGCCAGGGCCAGCAGGCCGACCGCGGCCAGCACCGCCAGCCATCCCAGCAGGCTGCCCAACGCCATGGGGCCTTTGTGGCCTTGAACACCGCGCACCAGAGGCCGCCATTCACGGGGCAAGATCATCGGCGCCTCCTTGTATCCGGTTGACCAGGCGGTAGAAAACGCCCCGTTCGGCCATCAGCGCTGCGTAGGTGTCGCACGCCACGATCCGGCCGTCGGCCACGACCGCGATGCGATCCATTCCGGTCAGCGCGGCCAGTCGATGGGTCGCCATCAGCACGGTGCGGTCACGGGGCAGACGCCCCAGGGCGGCCATGATCATCCCGGCGCTGACCGGGTCCAGACCGGCGGTGGGTTCGTCGAGCACCAGGATCGGCGCCGCTTTCAACCAGGCTCGGGCCAGGGCCACGCGTTGGGCCTGGCCGCGGGAAAGACCGTAGCCACCTTCGCCGACCCGTGTGTCGAGGCCCTCCGGCAGGCGATCGGCGAATTCCAGCACACCGGTCGCCTGTGCGGCGGCTTGGACATCAGCGCCATCGGCTCCCCGACGGCCCATGAGCATGTTCTCCCGGATGGTGCCGAAAAACAGGACCGGATGCTGACCGACCCACGCAAAGGCGTCCTGCCGCCGTTCCGGGGCCAGATCCAGCAACGGTACCCCGTTGGCCGATATTCGGCCTTCTTCGGGATGTACGAATCCCAATATGGCGTTCAGCAGCGATGTTTTCCCGGCACCGCTTTCACCCACCAGCGCGATGCGCTGGCCGGCGGGAATGTCGAGACTGATGTCGAAAAGGACCTCCCGAGCCGCATCGGGGTATCGCAGGCAGAGGTTTTCGATGCGCAGGTCGATGCGGTCGCCGGTGATGGTGCATTGTGAGGTCGCTGCTTCGGGCAGGGGGGTGGCGAGGATTTTCAGGATCTCTTCGGCGGCGCCGGCAGCTTGGGCGCGGGTGTGGTAATGGACGCCCAACTCCCGCAGGGGGTGGTAGAACTCCGGGGCCAGCAGCAGGATGAAGAGCCCCCCGTATAGCGTCAGGGGGCGGTCCCAGGCACCGAAATCGTAATACCCCAGGAAGCTCATGCCGAGATAGACGGCCACCAGGGCGATGGCAATGGCGCTGAAGAACTCGAGCACCGCCGACGACAAAAATGCCACCCGCAGCACGCGCATGGTCTGCGCCCGATAGGTGCCGGCCGTTTCGGCCACCCGGTCGGCCTCGGCATGGGCACGGTCGAAGAGTTTGAGGGTCGGCAATCCCTGCAGGGCATCCAGAAAATGGGCGCTGAGGCGGGCCAGGGCGGTGAAGTAACGCTGGCTGATGCTTCGGGCGCCCATGCCGACGAGCACCATGAAAAACGGAATCAGCGGCGCGGTGACCAGCAACAGGCCGCCGGCCGCCCAGCTGATGGGAAAGACAAATGCCAGGATGGCCAGCGGCACGGCCACGGCCAGGGCCAGCTGGGGCAGGTAATGGGCGAAAAAGCCATGCAGGCCCTCGACCTGCTCCATGACCGCACTGGTCAGCGCGCCGCCGGCGTGACCGGCGGCATACACAGGACCGAGGCGGGTGATGTGATCGACCAGCGCCATGCGCACCTGGCCGCGAACCTGGGCCCCGGCCCGAAAACCGGCTTTTTCCCGGCCCCAGACCAGCGCGGCTTTGACGATGGCGGCCGCTATCAGCACGAAGAAATAGAACAGCAACTCTTCCCTCGGCCTGCCGTCGATGACCACGGCATGAACGATGCGCGCCAGGCACCCGGCCTGGATGATCAACACCATGCCGGCGGCCACCCCCAATCCGATGGAGACGGTGATCCACGGCATGGCCGGTCTGGCCCGCGCCAGAAGCCAGCGCAGCCCCTGGTGGGAGATGGCATCGTTGTCGGACGACATATCAGGCGGTCACTTTCCTCTAGGCGTTGCAGACGGGGGTTCAAGGCAGGAGGATCATACATGAGCCTCGGAGATTTTCAAGTATTCGAACCCCCCTTGCTATCTGCCATCCGCATCGGGTATCCTGAATCATCAAATACACACAACAGGAGCGGACATGATTTCCAAAGCGGATGTGATCGCAAAGGCCATGGAACAGGGTTTCGATGACGTCGGGTTCACTTCGGCCGAGCCGTTCGACACCCATCGAACCTTTCTGGAGCAGCACCAGAACGAGTACGGATGGGTCGAGGCGAGCGGCTTGGGGTTGCTCCAGGGAACCGATCCCAAGAGCACCCTGGCCGGGGCCGAGACGATCGTCGTATTGATGGAGGCCTATTTCAAGATGGCCAATCCGACCTTTCTGGAGGCCCATTTCGGGCGCTGTTATCTGGACGACGACCGGGTCACCAAAGACGGTCTGGCCGAAGCTGGCCGAACTCGAGCGCCTGTCCCAAGGGATCGTGCTGGAAGAGGTGACGGCGGCGATTCAAGCCGCCTGATAACCGCAGATGGCGTTGGTCTTGGTGCTACAGCTTTCGATACACCGTCGTGGCGATCTGCCGCAGCGGCAGGTTGAAGCCGTTTAGGGTCTCCGAGTGACCCATGAAGAGATAGCCGCCCGGCTTGAGGCATCGGCATAACCGCGATAGCACGGCCTCCTGGGTGGGGCGGT
>DHGT01000064.1 GCA_002402905.1 Desulfatitalea sp. UBA4791
GCGTACCGCACCAACGAGGGCCGCGTCGAGTGGCTGCACTACCGGGGCCGCCACGGCCACAGCCTCGATCTGCCCCGTCGGGGCGACCCCTATGATGAAATCTACAGCGCCAAAGAGGCCCCGTTTCGCTTGATCGATCCACGGTGGTTGGAGGAAAATACAAGTCGCAAAATCAGCCGCCATACAAGTGAAGAGAAAGGTGCATGGCACAATTTTTCGTTCAATTTAAATAAAGCCAGAGTATTCCATGAAAATCTTGGCAACTACGTCCATCCCGAAACCTACCAGTTTTATGGTACGGCGCTGGAGACCGCCGACCGCATCGACATCGGCTGTCAGAAGTTTTCCGGCCGGCAGCTCTTCGACCTGCAGCATCTGGAGGGCAAACACTTTTTCGAGTTCCGCGACGCGCACAACCAGGTGATCGATACCGATCATGATATGTATCTGGACGATCTGGTGGCCTTCGAGATCCCCAACCGCTGGCACACCGAATCGATCTGGGCTTACGCGGTATCGCCGCCCAGAGGTTCGGGTGACGGCACGGTGCCCGATGCATCGGGCCGTGCCCTGGCCGCCAGACCCAGCTTTTACGACAAGGGCCCCGACGGTACGGTGTCGATCGATGCCGACGATGAAAGCGATGCCGCCCGCAGCCATGACCGGATCTTTAACACGGCGACAGCCTGGCACATTACGATAAAGGTGATTGAAAACCTATGCAAAGCCAAGATCAGACACGAAACCGGCGCATAAGCCTCATCTTTTGCAGATGGGCGGCCGCCCTGGCAACAGTTGCCACCATGGCCGGCTGCGCCCCAACGAACAGGAACCAACCCATGCACCGCTTCAACGAACCCACGCGCACCTGCGGCGGCGGCCGCTTTGTCGTCGACATCCCAGCAGCCATGACCTTTGCCGGCGGATACTCTTTTCAGGGTCGCAAGATCGAGGAAATTGTCTGGCAGGACGAAGAAGACGCCCTCAATACTTGGAACCATCACATCGAAAAAATCAGCAGACGCGAGGCGCCTCAAGGCATGCCCAATGCGCTCATCGAAGAGCGGGAGATCGACGGAATCGGGGTGTGGTGCAAAACGGTGCTATACTTCAACGAACCGTTGGATCCCCTCTATGGCGCCATGGATTTGTTGCTCAACACGGGTCCGACCGGCTTATGGATCAAAGCGTGGGCCAAAAAGCTCTCTGCTAAAGAGACGACCTATGAGATCTCCACCGACATCGCCCGGGCCTACCGTGCTCCGGAAAAGCGCTTCGACCGTGTCGATGTCACCGACGGCCGCGATGCCTTTTACCTGCGCTACGGCGCCGTCGATCTGCCCTTCGAATATAAGGAGAGCGTGGATATCGTCTTTCGAGAACATGCGTTGGACGATCGCCTCCAAATTCATATCATGACCTGGGTGGTGCACGAAGAAAGCAAGATCGGCCTGCTGGAGCGGGCGGCCAACTCCCTGATGATGAAGCTCGTTGGAGATCTGAAGATCGAGAAGCTGCGTTCCGGCCAGCGCACGGTCGCAGGCCTGCCGGGCGAGGAGTTGATCGAAAGATTTACGGAAAACGGCCGCAGCACACTGTCCTTCACCTGGATGCATTTGGGGAAAAAGGATTCCGCCCATTGGCCCAGGGTCGTCGTCGAAATGGAATCCAGGGATGGACGCCTGGAAGAAAAGATAGACCTGTGGGATGCGCTCCTCGATTCCATGCGCGCGGCCGGCAGACAGGATCGCTGACCGGCATCCCCGCCGGCATCCCAAACGATCAGAACGATAGAGGAGGACCCCATGCCCGGTTTGGCCCGGCTCGGAGACAAGGCCCGCGCGGAAGAGGACAGCCACGGGTGTCCGGAATGCAGCCATACGGTAATCGGCCCTGCTGTGACCGGCTCCGACACCGTACTGATCAATCAAAAACCCGCTTTGCGATTGGGCGACAAGGGAAAGCACGCCCAGTGCTGCGGCGCCAATGTCTGGACCGTGGCCGGGGCGAGCCATTCGATTTATATCGACGGCCGGCCTGCGGCCCGGGTGGGCGACATCACCCGGCATTGCGGCGGCATGGGCGCTATCATAGAGGGCAGCCCTGACATCGAAGCCGGCGAATAACCGCCTCTTCATTCCTTACCATCCCGCCGCAACGAACTCGTCAGCCCCTTTCAATCCCTGGTCTGGCCGGCGGCGGCATCTCCCTGACCCCACCTTGTCTTTGCAACCGAATCCGGATATAGCCCACATCATCATGAACGAAATGGCCCCCCTGGAAAAACTGCGCATCGCCGATCCGGAAACCCATGTCCGGGTGACCGGACGACTGGCATTGCTCGCCGACCGGCCCGATGACGAATGGCTTGCCCGGGTGGTCGACGAAATGATCTGGGCGCTGACCCAGGAGGCCGGCCTGGGCCGCTCGGTCAGCGACGGTTTGATGCGCCTGGTCGAACGGGGCGATCCGTCCAAAACGACCGTTTACATGGATCGGGTCCGCGAGGCCACGCGCACCGGTCCGGCGCTGGGGCGCATCCTGGCCGACCATTTGGCCGCTGTTCTCTTAGCCGATCCTCCGCTGCTCGAACCCTTTACGCAGGCCCTGGCGATCAT
This sequence comes from Desulfatitalea sp. UBA4791, assembly GCA_002402905.1. Taxonomy (GTDB): domain Bacteria; phylum Desulfobacterota; class Desulfobacteria; order Desulfobacterales; family Desulfosarcinaceae; genus Desulfatitalea. The sequence goes on from DHGT01000064.1 coordinate 2,619, forward strand.
GCGCACCAAGGGCACCTATACCCTCAAAGAGCCCCTGGCCGTCCTGACCGAGCTGCTCGAAGCGGGCGAGCGGGCATCGGCCCGGGCCTATCTGGAACTCCTGGCGGCGCTTTTCAAACAGCAGATCAGTTACAACATGAGCGTCCGGCTGGTCTATGTGGTTCCCAGGGCGGTGCGCAGCTTTGTGCCGCGACGCCGGGCCGCCCAGATCGAAGCCTTTGTCCGGGTGGTGGCGACCGACCTGCAACTGGTGGACGTCTTTCTGGAAGGGATGCAAAACGGATTGGGGCTTCTGGCGCCCCGGGACCTGAACGATTACCTCGACCAGGCCCTGGCCAGATATCGCCAATCGGTCGATGCAGGTCTCGCCTTTATCGGGTTGTCCTCCAAGGCGGGCCAGAAGGCCTATGACCGACTGCTCGTGGTGGTGCCCATCGCCCAGGTCAAGGGCCCTCTCGACCGCTACCTCAATGCCCGCATCGGTCGGCCGGTGCTCGTCAAGGCGCTCTCGGGCCCCACTCGAACGGACATTCAATGGATCGCCTCGGACGGCAAAACGATCTATCTGGCCGACGAGATCGACCGCTTCGGATGCCGCGATGACAATTTTCAACTGGCCAAAATCCTGGTCCGCCTGGAAGCCGGGTATTTCGAAAACGGCACCTTTGCCTTCGATCTCGAGAAGGCTGTGGATCTCTATCCCGAGGTGGCCGGACAGAGCACTCGGCGGGAGCAGGCCGACGACACGGCGGCGAACGATGCCCTGCGGTTTATCCACTGCTTCGACCATCCCGCCCTGGCCGAGGATCTTTTCGATCTCTTCGCACAGGCCCGAACCATGGCCTATCTGACCGGCCATTATCCAGGCCTGATGAAACAGGCTCTGCCCCTGCTGCGGGCCGAAGCGCTGCTGCTGAAACGATCCTCATCCAGACCATCTGTTCTGGAGGGCCTCTACGATCACCTGGTGCTGGATATGCCGATCGGACCCGCCGGTGCTGGCCGGCATCCTGCTCCTCTTTTTCAAAAACTGGCCGCAGCGTGGCGCGGCCACCTGAACGCGAACGCCCCGATCGAATGCTGCGCCCGACTGGTCTGCCTGGCCTATGATGACTGCATCGCGGAATTGCGCGCCTCGGGCCGGCGATACGACCGGTTGGCCACCCCCTTCGGCCGCCGCCTGCACTGGGATCTGGTCGCCAGGGCTTCGACCGAACAGCAAATGCAAGCCGCAAGGATCAAGATCCGGCTGGCCGAACAGGGGCTCTCCGTCTATCTGTCCGACGTGCAGGACAAATTGAGCGACGGGCAGGGCCGTCTCTCCGCCGAGGACGTGCGCAGCCTCGTATTGTCGCGGGCCCGGATCAGCGGCCGCCAGGCCGCGATGTCCCTCGATTTGAACGAAGCTGACCTGAATCTTCTGCTGGAAAAGGCCGGGGTTCAATCGGTGGGGGTGTCCGGCGACGATGCGACCGGTTTTCGTTACCCGGAGTGGAACGATCAACTCCAGGACTATCTGCATGATCATGTGCGTGTGCAGGAGTCGCTGGTGCCCGCCAGCGGCAACGGCGATTTTTACCGTCGTACCTTGGACCATTACCGTGGTCTGGTGGCGCACATCCGCAGGGCTTTCGAGTATCTCAAACCCGAGGGTTTGACCATCCTGCGGCAGTGGCCGGACGGCGACGCCTTCGACCATCGCGCTCTCATCGACTTTGCGGTGGACCTGCGTGCCGGCCGCACGCCTTCGGACCGCCTCTTCATCAAACGGCTCAAACACGAGCGGGACGTGGCCGTCCTGCTGTTGGTCGATCTATCGCGATCCACGGCCAATCCGGTCGTCGGCGGAAGGGGCACGGTACTGGAAGTTGCCAAGGAGGCCCTGGTGCTCTTTTGCGAAGCCCTCCAGGTCGTGGGAGACACCTTTGCCATCGCCGGGTTCTCAGGCACCGGGCGCCACTCGGTGGACTATTTCCGCATCAAGGGGTTCGACGATTCCTTTGCCGAAAAGGTTCAGGCGCGCTTGTCGGCCCTCACGCCCCAGCGCAGCACCCGCATGGGCGCCGCCATTCGCCACGCCACCGCCTGCCTGGCGCCGGTGCCGTCGCGGGTGAGACTGATCATCATCGTCAGCGATGGTTTTCCCAACGACCTGGGCTACAAGGCCGACTACGCCATCGCCGACACCCGCCGTGCGGTGCAGGAGGCCCGCGCCAAGAGCATTCATGTCAAGGCCATCACCGTCAACATCGGCAGCGATCCGCGACTCGACGATCTCTACGGCCGCCTGCACCACCACGTCATCGGAGATGTGCGCGAATTGCCGGACAAGCTGGTCCGGTTATACGGCACCCTGACCAAGCGGTTTTAAGGACCCTACTTTTCCCGGCCTCGACGAAACCGCTTTGCATGATTAGAATACCAGCCATCTCAAAGAACGGAGTGGCCATGTTGATTCATGACGATATTTTCACCTGGAAGGGGTTCGGTGGCGTCTACCAGCTGGCGGCCGGCAGATGCCGACTTCGTATTTTCGATCTGTCCCGGGGCGACCACAGGAACGTCACGCACCTGAAGCCCATCGTGGTGGTCGTGTCCGACCTGCCGCACACCGGCAGCGGTTTGAGATCGGTGTCGGTACGCAGCTGTACGAGCCACATCGCCACCTGCGTCGCCCATCAATTCAACATTGCACCCCAGCGGATGACCTACGTGGAGTACTACCCCGCCTCCCATTATGGCGTAAACCATGAGCATGTCATTCCCGCCAAATTTGATGCCGTGGAGTTCACCTGGTTCGACGACAAGGCCATGCACCCCAAGTGGCGGCCATTGCCATCACCGATGCTGGAAACGGTGGTGGAGTTGATCGAACAGAGCGAGGCGGCCTCGGCGCAACGGTAAACTGTCAATATCTTAAAATAAGCGGGCGTTGCGGGCGGATATAAAGCCCGCCCCTGCGAGATTTTGCTATCATACAAACAGTTGCCATGGCCGGGCGTTGCAGGGGCGGGGTTCAGCCCCATAAGCGCAAAGATAATTCTATGCCCGATAAGTCCACATCGTACTCGTACTCAGCGCTGCGGTACTCGTACTCGTCATCGAAAAATACCTGCCGAAGCTTGCATTTTCAAGCCTCGAAAGCAAAACCATCGAGTACGAGAACGAGTACGTGTACGAGTACGCGAAAAACAGCATAGCGGTATGCGCAAAATTTAGGTGTCGCCGATCATGGTACGGGAATAACTTAGCGCTTATGGGGTTTCGCCCCGCCCGGATGACAACCAACCGCCTTAAGTTACCGGCATTGGGTAAAATTCGATAAAAAGAGTTCGCATGGCATCGGCCACGTGCTCCATCCACGCCGGGTTTGATGAATGGCATTCAGTTAGAATCGCCGCCAAGGCCATTCATGGCTTCTCAGCGTCGGCAAAAGATGGTAAGAGAAGGTTTTTCGCTCGGCAAATGCTCGATTATCGCGAGAATAGGGCCATCGAGACCATGCGTTTTCGCCCCTGCATCGACCTGCATCAAGGCAAAGTCAAACAAATCGTGGGCGGCTCCCTGTCGGACAACGATCCGGAAGGGCTGCAGACCAATTTCGAAGCCCGGCAACCACCCGAGTGGTTTGCCCGCCTTTACCGGCAGGACGACCTGACCGGCGGCCATGTCATTCAATTGGGACCCGGCAACCGGCAGGCGGCCGAAGCGGCCCTGGCCGCCTGGCCCGGGGGCCTGCAACTCGGCGGGGGAGTGACCGTAGACAATGCCGCCCGATGGCTCAATGCGGGCGCAGCGGCGGTCATCGTGACCTCCTGGGTGTTTCACGACGGCACCGTGGATATGGATCGGCTCCGGCAGTTAAGTCGCCTCGTGGGTCCGGATCGCCTGGTCCTCGACTTGAGCTGCCGACGCAAGGGTGACGATTATTTTATCGTCACCGACCGCTGGCAAACGTTTACGCGTGAATGCATCACGCCCCGGCTTCTGGACCGTCTGGCGCCTTTCTGTTATGAGTACCTGGTGCACGGCGTGGACGTCGAAGGCCGCTGCCAGGGTATCGAAACCGACCTCGTGGCCCTGCTCGGCCGATGGGGGGGTATACCGATCACCTATGCCGGCGGGATCGATTCCTACGCCGCCCTCGATACCATCCAGCGCCTGGGCGACGGCCGCATCGACTTTACGGTGGGTAGTGCGCTGGATATCTTCGGCGGCCGCCAGTTGGTTTATCGTGACCTGGCCCGCCGCTATGGCGGCGGCGGTTCCAAAAACAGTATGCAACCTTAGCCGGCTGCGGACCAGGCGCAACGGCTCCAAGAGGAGGAAAAAAATGAAGAAAACAACTACCCGTTGGTTCGTTCTGGCATTGTGTGCCCAATTTGCCCTTTTCGCCTGTACGACCGTCAATCCCTATACCCAGGAAAAACAGGTCAGCAAGGTGGCCATCGGGGCCGGCGTGGGTGCTTTGGGCGGCGCGGCCATCGGCCTGATCACCGCCAAGAGCAAGGACCGGCAGCGCAATGCCCTGATCGGCGCCGGCGTCGGCGCCCTGGCCGGCGGCGGGGTCGGCTACTACATGGATGTCCAGGAAGCCAAGCTGCGCCAGCGCCTGGGCAACTCGGGCGTCAGCGTGACGCGCGTCGGAGACCAGATCATGCTGAACATGCCCGGAAATGTCACCTTCCGCACCGACTCATCGGACATCAGCGCCGATTTCTACGAGGTGCTCAACTCGGTGGCCATCGTGCTCAACGAATATAACAAGACCACCATCGACGTAATCGGCCATACGGACGACGTAGGCGCTGAAAGCTACAATCAGCAATTGTCCGAGCGGCGGGCGCGCAGCGTGGCCGAATACCTGGCGGGACAGAACGTGTTGCCCGAGCGCCTGCTCATCGACGGCCGGGGTGAAACCCAGCCCATCTCCTCGAACAGCACTCCCGAAGGCCGGGCGGCCAATCGACGGGTGACCATTCAGATCAGCCCGATCGTTCAGAATTGAGGATGTAGACTCTCGGCACCCGATCCGTCAGGGCCGCCACCACCTCATAATTGATGGTGCTCAGCGCCGCGGCCACTTCGTCGGCGCTGATCCCGGCCCCATTCTGACGGCCGATCAACACCACTTCGTCATCCACGGACGCGTCCGGCACCCCGCCCACGTCGATCATGGTCAGATCCATGCAGACCCGGCCGACGATGGGCACCCGTTGTCCGCGTACCAGCATGGTGCCCCGGTTGGACAATCCCCGGCTGTAACCGTCGGCATATCCGATCGGCACGGTGGCGATGACGGTGGGGTTGGATGTCTGGAAGGTGCATCCGTAACTGATGCAGGTGCCGGCCGCCACCGGTTTGAGATGGACGATCCTGGCTTTGAGTGAGAGGGCCGGCTTCAAATCGATGCGGCCGCGATCGACCTCTTCGGAGGGATAGAGGCCATAGAGGGAGATGCCGGCCCGTACCATATCCAAATGGGTCTCGGGCATCTCCATGATGGCGCCGCTGTTGGCGGCGTGACGCAGCCCGACCTTTACCTCGCGGGAACCCAACCGATCGAGCAGTCTCGAAAAAAAGTCGAACTGCCGGCGGGCGTAGCCTTTGTCGGCCTGATCGGCGGTGGCGAAATGGGTGAAGATCCCCTGGATGACGAGGCCGTCGATCCGGGAGATGCGTTCGATCGTGTCGGCGGCCGCGTCGATACCGGAGCCGCCCTCATCCCCGCAAGGAATTCCCAGTCGCCCCATACCCGTATCGACTTTAATATGAACCGGCAGGACCCGGCCCCAGGGCCGGGCGGCGGCGGCCATGGCCCGGGCGTTTTCCAGGGAATAGACCGCGGGCACGAGACCATGGATGATCAGTTCGGCCGCCCGTTCGGCCGGTGTGAATCCGAAAATCAGGACGGGGGCCGCGATACCGGCCCGTCGCAGGGCCAGCCCCTCCTCGATACGGGCCACTCCCAGATCGGTGGCCCCGTTTGCCAGGGCCGCACGCGCCACCTGCTCGGCACCGTGACCATAGGCGTTGGCCTTGACCGCCACCAGCAGGCGCGCCTTCGGATCGACGATGCGCCGCAGCTCGCGGACGTTGTGGGCAATAGCGGTCAGATCGATCTCGGCCCAGAGGAGGTGCGCAGATGCCGGTGCTGCCATTTAAAGCACCTGCTCCAAGGAGGTATAGGTCATCCCGAAGGCTTCGGCCACCGCCGGGTGGGTCACCTTTCCCAGAACGACGTTGGCACCGGATCTCATTTCCGCGCTCTCCTGCATGGCCCGGCGCCAGCCCTTGTCGGCAATCTCCAGGGCATACGGCAACGTGGCATTGGTCAGGGCCCAGGTGGAGGTCTTGGCCACGGCCCCCGGCATGTTGGCCACGGTGTAGTGGACGATGCCATCCACCACATAGACAGGATCGGCATGGGTCGTGGGACGCGATGTCTCGAAGCAGCCCCCCTGATCGATGGCCACATCCACCAGCACCGACCCCGGTTTCATGGTCTTGAGCATCTCCCGGGTGACCAGGCGGGGCGCCTTGGCGCCGGGAATCAGCACGGCACCGATCACCGCGTCGGCCTTCTGGATCAGATCGCGCAGAATGGCCGGACTGGACATGAGCAAAAAGCAGTTGGCCGGCATGACCTCGGCCAGATGCCTCAAGCGTTGAAGATTGTTGTCGAGCACATAGACCTTGGCCCCCAGGCCGCAGGCCATTCTGGCCGCCTGGGTGCCGACCACGCCCCCGCCGATCACCACGACCGTGGCCGGATCGACTCCCGGTACGCCGCCCAGCAGCACGCCGCGACCGCCCTGGGCCATCTCGAGGTATTTGGCGACCTGCTGGATGGCCATGCGACCGGCCACCTCACTCATGGGGGTGAGCAGCGGCAGGGTGCCGTCCGCCCTCTTGATGGTCTCGTAGGCGATGTTGACCGATCCGGCGTCGATCAGGGCCCGGGTCAGAGTTTCGTTGGCGGCCAGATGCAAATAGGTGAAAACGATCTGACCGGAACGGATCAGCCCATACTCCTGGGGCAAGGGTTCCTTGACGTGCATCACCATCTCGGCCTTCTTGTAGATGGTGGCCGCCTTGGCCGTGATTTGGGCCCCGGCCTGGGCATAGGCCTCATCGGGAAAACCGCTGCCCCGGCCGGCCCCCTTTTCCACCAGAATCGTATGGCCGGCGCGGTGCAGCATCTCCACGCCGGCCGGTGTCATGGCCACCCGGTTCTCTTCGGGCTTGATCTCTTTGAGCACCCCGATGATCATAAAAACTCCTATAGCGTCTCGATGGCACAGGCCATGGAAACGCCGCCGCCGCCACACAGGGTGGCCAGCCCCAGGTTCTTGCCCCGGCTGCGCAGCAGATGCAGCAGGGTGACCATGATACGGCAACCGGTGGCGCCCACTGGATGGCCCAGCCCGATGCCCGACCCGTTGACGTTGGTGATCTCGCGGTTGAGGTTCAATTCGAGTTCACAGCCCAGGTATTGACCGGCAAAGGCCTCGTTGAGTTCGATCAGTTCGAAGTCGGACAGCTTCAAATCGCTGTGGTCGAGCAGATGGCGCACCGCCGGCACCGGGGAAAGCCCCATGACCGAAGGATGGCAGGCCCCGCGGCCGACCGCCCGGATGCGTGCCAGGGGCTGCAAGCCGAGCTCCCTGGCTTTTTCGGCGGACATGATCACCATGGCGGCCGAGCCGTCGTTGATGCCGCTGCTATTGCCGGCGGTCACCTTGCCGGTGTTGGGTATGAAGGCCGGGGGCAATTTCTGAAGATCGGCCATGGTCAGGCCGGGCCTGAAATGCTCGTCTTTGTCGAACACCAGGGGCTCTTTCTTTTTGCGGGGAATTTCGATGGGCACGATTTCGGGTTTGAAGTCGCCGTCGCGGGTGGCGCGCTCGGCGTTGTTGTGGCTGCGCAGGGCCACCTCGTCCATCTCCTCGCGGGAAATGCCGTGATGCTGGGCGATGAATTCGGCCGTGTGCCCCATGATATAGGGTTTGCCCTTAAAGAAGCTCAGCGGCGGCTGGCTCGCATCCACCGGACCGTCTTCGGGATGGGGGATGATGTGCGAACCGCAGTGCAGGGCCCAGATGAGGGCATCCACAAAGGTCTGGTCCTGCAGGCGGCACCCCCAGCGCGCCTTGGGCACCTGGTAGGCGACACCGGACATATGCTCCACGCCGCCGGCCAGGATGATGTCCGCCATGCCGGTTTGAATCATGGCCATGCCGGAGATGACCGCCTCCATGCCGGAAATACAGACCCGGTTGATGGTCACGGCCGGCACGCTGTCGGGAATACCGGCCAGCAGAGCGCCGACGCGGGTGACGTTCAGCGCGTCGGCCGGCTCCATGCAGCAGCCGAAACGCACATCGTCGACCAGGGCCGGGTCGAGTTTGGCGCGCGACAGTGCCTCCTTCATCGACACACTGGCGATGTGGGCGGCATGTTGATCGCGCAAGGAACCACCAAAACCACCGATAGCCGTTCGGCATGCCGAAACGATAACGACGTCTTTCATAACCTCTCCTTCAATTTGAATGGGTTTCGGCCACAACACGGATTTGGACCGGGTCTGCAGCAGGGGGCTGAAAAGCTCGTGGGTAGAGTTAGCCTAGGGTGGGATAGCTGTCAAGCGGCTACCGGAGGCTTGAAATCTTCATGGCGTATTGTTTGGGATCTTCCTCGGACTCGGCGATGCGAACGTTTTGCATCTCATTGGGGATAATGATCTTTTTGTGGGGACCGACCACCGTGGTCTTGGAATAGACCATGCCGCTGGCCTTGACCACCGGAATGCCGGGATCGAGTCTGGCGGCCTCCTCCAAAACCGCCACGTGTTCCGCCGCGGCGTCGCTCTGCTCTTCCATCTCCTTGATCTGATGTTGCAAGGCGGCCATTTTGGCGCGCACCAGGTCATCCTGGGACATGATTCTTTTGACATGCTCGTCGAGCTGATCGTACTTTTTCCCCAAATCGTCGATCAACTCCTCGATCAAACTCCGTTTTTCGGCGCTGGCGGCGATGGCCGGCGTCTTGAGCTTTGCTTCAAGCTGGCGCTTCTGCACCATGCAACCGTCCTGATCCTGTGCCACGGCGCCCAACTCCGCATCCAGATCATCGATGCGGCCCCTGAGTTGGGCCACTTCCACTTCGGCCGCCGCGCGCGACTCGGCCAACTGCTCTATCTGCTCTTCGGCCAGCTCCATGTCTCGCTGGAACTTGAAATCCACCCCCACGGTCAACTCGCTGGGCTTGGACGCCTGGGTGCCGATGTCTTTGACCTGGACCCCCTTTTTGGCCGTGATCGTGGAGGCGATGATCTTGCCGCTCTCCACCAGGCAACGGCCGTTGATGGCGATGGTGCAACCGTAGATCTCCTTTTGCACCACCAGGTCGCCCAGCACCTCCACCGTGGAATTGTGGATGTGGCTCGCCTTCAGGTTCCCACCGACGATAACCTTGGACCCATAAATGCCGGCATCGCTGATCAAATCCTCGCTCAGTTCGATCCTGGCATTCTGAATCTCCTTGACGTTCAAGCTGGCCCCGGTCACCTTGTAACCACTGGTAACGCCGCCATTGACCTCTATATGGCCGTCGAATTCGATATTGCCGGTTTCGACGCCGATATCCCCATCGATGGGCAGCACCTTGAACACGCCGATGCGGCCGTCGGCACCGAGCTTGGGCATACCGTCGCATTTGGCCACGATCTGCTGCCCGTCTTCCGACCGTCCGGCGCCCTTGGTAAACTTCAAGGCCGGTTCCTTGATCCGCGGCGGCGGCACTTCCAAACCATAGACATTGGTTCCCTGCCGGCCTGGATCACCGCCCTCTTTTTCCGCCAACAGATCCCCCTCCTTGACCTGGGGGATGTCGCCACGGTTTTTCCAATCCATGGTGCCATCTTCGAGCAGGGTGCCGATGCGCATGGGATCGGTGTCGAAATAGTAGCGCACTTCGGCCGGCCGGCCTGGAACAGGCGGTTCGCCCCGCGCTACGATAAAGGGGTCTATGGGCATGGGGCTCTTTTCGAGGTGGGCGGAGAGCAATTGATCGCTGATCAGGCCAAAGACAATCTCGCGCTCGGATAAGAGGCGTTTGACATCATGAATCGGGGGCGCGACAAAGTTGTCGCCCGCCGGTGCGATGGTAACGGTGAGCTTGTCATCGGAGACGGCGATGTTCAGACAGGTGTTCGGGTCGCAATATTGGGGGCCGTCATCCATGGCCGGATTTTCCCCGGCCGCCGCCTCTTCAGGCAGGACGCCGTTTTTCAACGCCAGCACCCGGTCCACCTGATCCTCGGTCAACAACCCCATTTTATGCAGCACGGACCCGAGGGGCATATAGACCTTGGTTCGGCCCGAAATGCAGCGCTGGATCACCAGGGCGCGTTCGATCTTCTCCCTGGTCACCAGATTTTCTCTCACAGCGATCTCGCCGAACATTTCGTCCTGGCGTTGCAAACTCGGCATAGGTGCCCCCCCCTCGGCCACACGGACTTATGCCTGCTATCGTCATCGGTGCGCTAAACTTTATTAATTACGGGCACCTCGGGCATCACCCGTGCAAATCGACGCTCAATCCAAGACCGAGTTGCTGCAACATTTCGGCCATCTGCTGCTGGCTTTCGGCCATCTGCTTGAGAATGGCCGTTTGCATCGTGGCATTGGTCTCGAGCTGCCGCGCGATACCCGCCATTGTTGTATTGGTACTTATGGGTGATAAATCCATGTGCGATTCCTTTCAGGCTGCTCCTGATCATTCATGTTATCGCACCTTGCGAAAAATACTTGAGTCCGGCTGCATCTCGCCGGCCTGAAAGGGATCGATTAGATTGTTGTAATTCAATTTCGTTGACTTAAAGCGTTTGGAATTTCATAGGGCGGGGATAAACCCTATAAGCGCTAAGTTATTCCCGCACCATGGTCGACGATAACTAAATTTCGCGCATACCGCTATGCTGTTTTTCGCGTACTCGTACACGTACTCGTTCTCGTACTCGATGGTTTTGCTTTCGAGGCTTGAAAATGCAAGCTTCGGCAGGTATTTTTCGATGACGAGTACCGCAGCGCTGAGTACGAGTACGACGTGGACTTATCGGGCCTAGAATTATCTTAGCGCTTATGGGGATAAACCCCGCCCCTGCGCCGCGGGGTTATGGCAACCACCTATGTTGCCACCCGAATCTCGTAGGGGGGCTTCCCGTTTGAATCCCCGATTGAATTTTCAACCAGATTTCGCAGGGGCGGGCTTTATGCCCGCCTGGAACATCCGCTCAAGCGGATGACATTGAATTGAAATTTGAATCGCGAGACGATAGAAGGGAGTCGCAACGGCGGGGCCAAAACCGGTAACTATAGGAGAAACCGAACCCGTGAACCCAAGTCGATCCATGGCGGAGCGCAGCGGTCGCCAGCGCCACGTGGTCCTGGTGGCCCCCGAGGTGCATTGGAACACCGGCAATGTGGGGCGGACCTGCCTGGGGGCCGGCGCCATGCTGCACCTGGTGCGTCCGCTGGGCTTTTCCCTTGACAGCAAACAGGTCAAGCGTGCCGGCCTCGATTACTGGCCCAAGGTCTCCCTTTCTGTGTGGGACGATTTTGAACACTTCATGGCCGGTATGGCACCCAAAGAGGGGGAAATCGTCCTGCTGACCAAGGGGGGCCAACAGCCTTATTGGCGGCTGCCGGCGATGCCCCGGCTGTTTCTGGTGTTCGGATCCGAAACCCGGGGCCTGCCGGCGGCCATCCTGTCTCGATTTGAACGCCACACCTATTATATCCCCATCTGTGAGGAGATTCGTTGTCTCAACCTCTCAACGGCCGTGGGAATCGCCTTGTACGAAAGTCTGCGACCGGATCAGCCAACCCTCTCAGTATGAAATGATTTTCTCATTTTATATTGCCTTTTCCTCTCAAAGTGAAGTGTCCGTCATGGTCCCCCTCTGTGTCGAGCCGGGCCTTTCAAAAATTATATATTAATAAATCAAGCTGTTTCATGGCGCCCTCGCGCTTTTAGACCTTATGGCAAACTAATTGCTTTATCGTAGATCAAAGCAACCTCAAAAGGAAAGGTGCCATGCCATGATCGACTTTATCATCGCCGCAGTGCTCTACCTGGCATTGATGTTTGTGTTGTTTTTCTGCCTCTCGTTCGTGACGATCGGCATTACCTATGCGGCCACATCTTTTGTTCGCCGGTGCTTCAGTCGGTTTCGATCCCCCGATCTGGTCTTGAAATAAACCGAAGACCGGCCGTCAAATATCGTTGCCGGAGCTTCTGGCCCATCCCCATGCAAAGGGCGCAAAACCTGCGCCCTTTTGCTTTCTTCGCCCTCCACCGGCTCTTCAGCCAAGACCGCCTCACCAGCGTAGAATTAGATTTATCGCCGTTTTTTTCTCAAAATTAACAGCAGTTCTGATTGAATGTGATTCCCCCTGAAGGGCTTGCATTACAGAACGCGTTTGGTGAAAAAAATTCGTATGGCAACGGTTGTGTCAGGCCCGGGTTCAATGAATGGAGTTCAGTTAGAATCGCTGCAAAACCAAAATCGGGGTTGTCAAACGGTCCGATGTTGTGATGAAATGATGCCGTTCAAGCAGATGCATGAAATCGGCAAACGAAACGCCATACCCATTCAAAGGAGTCTCTCGCCATGCCCAACGCGACGATCTATCAGAAAGTGGCAAGATTCGTCTTTATCGGCTTGATCACCGTGCTGATCCACACGCCGACAACTCAGGCCGAGTACCGCAACCCCGCCGTGCCGGGTCAAGATACAGCCGCCTTCTGGATGGACAAGGGGGGCTTGTACAGCACCTATGGCAATTTTCCCGCCGCTATCCGGGCCTTTGAAAAATCGCTGGTCCTGTCCCCCAATAACAGCGAAGCCTATTTTGACATGGGCATCGCCTACGGCGAAATGGGCGACTATCAAAATGCCCTGGAAAATATGTCAAAAGCCATCCGGATCGACCCGACCAACGGCCGGTACCTGTATGGGCGTGCATGGATCATGCTTCGCTCCGGCCGCCACCAGGAGGCCCAGACGGAAATGACCCGAGCGGCCAATCTCGGCAGCGCCGATGCCATACTGTATCTGCAACAAATCGGCACGGGCCGCTAACGCGCAGGCGCATCCACCGGATGGCCGACACGACCATCAACCTTTGAAGCAAGTGAAATGGCCCATGACAACATCCTGGCGACTGCTTTTAGCGTGCCTCGCCGTCGTGGCCTGCCAGGCGGGTTGTGACAATCAGAAGGTCGATTCGCTCCGGCATGAACTCGACCAACGCGAAAGCATCATCCAATCCCTCGAGGCTCAAAACGCACGGATCGCACAACGTTGCCAACAACTCGAATCCGAGCTGACGGACCTGCGGGCGGAACAGGATAACCTGACGGCCCAAAACGAAGAGCTTGCCCAATGGTCCCGCAGACTCGCCCAACGCTTCGGTCCCAGCGTCTGGTATTTTGCGGAAGGTGAAAAGCCGTTACCGGTCAAGTCCTATGACCATGCCAACCCCACCACCCTTTTGGCCGAACTGAACCGCAGGTTCGGCCAGTCCAAACTGCCTCGCGCCGATTTGATCAAAATCGAGGGCAACGTCGCCTATGTCCGCATCGCGCCGGACCAACAACTGACCCAGACCATGGGCACCACCGGCGCCACGAGCTATCTTCAGGCGGTCACGTACACCCTCACCTCACTGTCCGGCATCGACGCTGTCGATTTCGACTTTGATCCCGGGGATCATGCCATGCCGGGACGCTATTCAAGATAGCGGCTATCAGATTGAAAGCGGCCGCTTGTGCCTCGTACCCGTCAGACTGTCAGATTGATCGTCGGATAGGGCCGCCGCTTACCTCCCAAGCCAACCTCAATTAGAAGATTTGATTTTACTTTCGACGCGTTATCCATGCACGACGCCCAACCACAACGACGATGGTACATCCATTGCTCCCTCAGTTGGTCGAGATCACACGCATGGAGGCAGCACTATGAACTGGAATTCACAATTCAAAACCCTGTTTCTCAAAAACCATAACCTCCTTTTCACAACAATGCATTGCGCACAATTATTCAACCAACTGATTTTTTATGTGCATTTATCATTGAACCGCCTTGGCACGATTGTTGATGGTACTGTACTCAACAATCAGCGCCACACCGACAGGAGGAACACTTTCTTCAGAATGACATGGATGGGTCATATGGAACAAAAGGACCTGCAAAGGACTCTAAAACACGGCATCGTGCTCTATGTCATGCTGGGCCTGCTGGTCATCCCATCCGGCATCTGCAGCCAGGGCCACCACATTGTTCCGGTCATCGACATCCTTTTACCGGAAGCCATGGCACCTTCCGAACCAAGACTATCCCTCGATCTGATCGGCAACATGCCGCTGCACGCATTCGAAGACGACCTCCAACCCGCCACCCTTCCCCCACCGGCCGTACTGACCGCCGGTGACGAAGACCGAAAAGACCCTTGGGAAGCGCCACCATTTTATGAGCACATTCTGCAGGCATCTCAAACCTATGAGGTGGACGCGGACCTGATCCGGGCCATTATCTTTGCCGAATCCAACTACAACCCCCAGGCGGTATCCCATCGCGGCGCAAGAGGCCTCATGCAACTCATGCCTCGAACCGCAAAGGCGCTGGGCGTGAAAGACAGCTTTGATCCGGCCATGAACATCGATGGGGGCGTGCGCTATTTCAAGCAACTCCTCAACCGCTTTTCGGGGGATGTACGCCTCGCCCTGGCGGCCTATAATGCCGGCAGCCGATATGTGCATAAATATGGGGGCATCCCGCCTTTCGGCGCCACCAAGCGTTACATCAAAAAAGTGCTGCACTACCACAACCGGTTCAAGGCGGAATCCGCATCCAGTCAAGCGGTCAATCCAACCGTCTGATTCAACCCCTTTTTACCATCAACACCCAACCAGGCCTCACCGGTTGACCCATCATCTTCGGTGAGAGGGTTGCCCCCAGGACATTTTCCTTGACCTGCGGGAGTGATCCACATAAGTTGGTTGTTTTTTTAATCTTCGGAGAAGGCACAGCGACTCGCATCTTCCGGACAAACGATCTGCTGATGGGTTGCAGCGCCCGGCACCGGGAGGTCAGGCGACGCACCATGACAAAGGAAATGCAATGATAAGGATCATCATCATTTTAATGACCATAGGGGCACCCGCACTGGCTCTGGCCGCAGACGGGCATGGCGCCGCAGGGGCCGGCATGACCGGCACCTTCTATGGATATTTCGGGATCTTCATGTTTATCGCGGCCTACACCCTCGTACCCCTGGAAAACAAGATCCACCTGCGCAAAAGCAAGCCGGTACTACTGGCCGCCGGGGTGATCTGGGTGCTGCTGGCTCTGGCCTATCTGCAACAGGGCGACACCCACAGCGCCCACGCGGCGATTAAAAACAATCTGCTCGAATATGCGGAGTTGTTCTTATTCCTGCTGGCGGCCATGACCTACATCAACTCCATGGAAGAGCGCAACGTGTTCCAGGCCCTGCGCGCCTGGCTGGTGAGCCGTGGTTTTTCCCTGCGGTCGATCTTCTGGATCACCGGTCTGCTGGCCTTTTTCATTTCACCGGTGGCCGACAACCTCACCACGGCCCTGCTCATGGGAGCGGTGGTCATGGCCGTGGCCGGCGACAATACCAAGTTCTTGGCCCTGGCCTGCATCAACGTGGTGGTGGCGGCCAATGCCGGCGGGGCCTTTTCGCCCTTCGGAGACATCACCACCTTGATGGTGTGGCAGAAAGGCAAGGTGGCCTTTCACGAATTCTTCGACATTTTCCTGCCATCGGCGGTCAACTGGCTGATCCCGGCCGCTGTGATGAGCCTGGCCGTGGGCAAACAGCCTCCCCAGCAGCTCAAGGAGCAGATCCGGGTCAAATTCGGCGGCCTCGTCATCATCGGCTTGTTTCTGGCCACCATCATCACCGCCGTGTCGTTCCACAATTTTCTGCATCTTCCGCCGGCCGCCGGCATGATGCTGGGCATGGCCTACCTGGGTGGGTTTGCCTACTATATCAAATGGTATGAGGGTCGCAGCGAATCGTACGACGGCATCCTCGGCACCCGGGGCGACCTCTCCTACCAGCCACTCATGCGGCTGGTGAGACGCAAGGTGAGCTTCGACAAAATGATTGAAAGGATTCCCGAGCCTACCTTCGCCATCAATAAAAACCACGTGATCACCCATTGGAACCGGGCACTGGAAGAGCTCACCGGACTCAAGGCCGAAAAGATGATCGGCACCCAGAACCAGTGGCAACCCTTTTATTTGCGCAAGCGGCCCTCCATGGCCGATCTGATCATCGACTACCAGCCTGAAAAGACCATTGAACAACATTACAAGCAAGGCTTTCGCAAAAACCCCCATGTGGAAGACGCTTATGATTCAAGCGCGTTCTTTCCCGAGGTGGGCAACGGCGGCAAGTGGATCACTTTTTCGGCCTTGCCCCTGAAAGATAAAGAGGGTCGGGTGATCGGCGCGGTGGAAGTGCTGCAGGATTTTACCGCCCAGAAACAGGCCGTGGCCCACTTCGATATCATGAAGCGCATCTCCCAGGCCGAATGGGACACCCTGCTCTTTTTCTATGGGGTCATTCTCTGCGTGGGCGGCCTGGCCCAGTTCGGCTACCTGGCGGTCATCTCCCAATTCATGTATCACGACCTGGGCCCCACTATGGCCAACGCCATGGTGGGGGTGCTATCGGCCATCGTGGACAATATCCCCGTGATGTTCGCCGTGCTGACCATGTCGCCGGAAATGTCCCACGGCCAGTGGCTGCTGGTCACGCTCACCGCCGGCGTGGGCGGCAGCCTGTTATCGATCGGATCCGCGGCCGGCGTGGCCCTGATGGGTACGGCCCGGGGCAAATATACCTTCGGCGCGCACCTGAAATGGACCCCGGTGATCGCCCTCGGGTATGTGGCCGGCATCTTTTGTCACTTGTGGATCAATGCCAAGCTGATGTAGGATGCTTGAATTATCTACGGCGGGCTGCATCGCCCATGAAGACGGCATATGGAGATCATTGCGCTCAAATACCACACCCGGGGCTACCATGGTTGCCTGATCGATGGAAGCGGGTATGTGTTTTTCCAATTGAGCCGCAAGGGTAAGTTGCGACGACTCAAGACTTATGCCCGGGGGGATTTCGACGACTATGAACATTTTCAGCACATGATGATGAAATACATGACGCCTTCCGCTTTTCTGAATCCACCTGTACCCATCGCGGCCCTGACATTGGCCGAATTGGACCGGGTGTACGACATCGTCCGTGAAAGAGCCCAGGCAGTTTAAGAAAGGAAACAACGAACATGACCGACAATCAAGCCACCGACGCACGCATCAACCCCATGCAGCTCGGTTACCATAGCCGATTCAAATTCAAATGCCACCCCGGCATCTCTTGCTTCACCCAGTGCTGCCGAGGCATCAACATCATCCTGACCCCCTACGACGTGATCCGCCTCAAGCAGCGCCTGGATCTGCCCTCGGACCAGTTTCTGGCCATCTACACTGAACCCCACCTGCTGGAAAAGACCGACCTGCCCATGGTGACCCTCAAGCATCTGGACGACGAGCACGACTCTTGCCCGTTTGTGCGCGAAGATGGCTGCATCGTCTATGAAGACCGCCCCACTGCCTGCCGCTACTATCCGCTCGGCGTGGCCAGCCTGCAACACAAAGAGGGCGCCGATGACGACGGCTTCTTTTTTTTCATCAACGAACCGCACTGCAAAGGGTTCGAGGAGGATTGCGACTGGACCGTGGCCGAGTGGCGCAAAGACCAGGCGGTTGACGAGCGCGACGCGGTCAACGCCGAATGGACCGACCTGGTGGTGCGCAAGCGCTCGTTTCCCCCCAACATCAAACTGACCGAGCAGGCCAAACAGATGTTCTTCATGGTCAGCTACAACATCGACCAATTCCGGGAATTCGTTTTCGGCAGCACCTTTCTCAAACGCATGCCCGTTGATCCGGAGACCGAAGCGCAGCTCAAGACCGACGATGTGGCCCTGTTCAAATTCGGCGTCAATTGGCTCAAGGGGTTGCTGTTCAAAGATCGCGATCCCCACGAGCAGGCGGCTGCCCAGAAAGAGTAAATCGGCTCATCCGGGTCGGCGAGCTCGCCTTTTCTGATTCCTGAAATGCCCGTACCGTTCTATCGGTCGGGCATTTTTTATTTGAGAGACGGCGGCGTCCCCGATGCTTTTGCCCGGCGCCGCAAGTCGGCGATGTGACGCGCCGGGTAGACGTCGGTGGGGCAAACCCGGCTGCAGTTGAGGGCGCGCTCGCACAGGCGCTCGCCGCGCGGCGAAGCGGCCGCGGCCAGCAGGTCATGCTGTCGGGCGGCATCCACCTTGGCCATCTGGCGATGCAGGGCGGCCAGGGCGGCCGGTCCCATGAACTCGGCGTGGCGGTGGGCCGCCGGGCAGGAGGAGACGCAGCAGCCGCATTCGATGCAGGCCTCCAGTCGCAGGGAAGGATCTTCGGCCGGATCGGCGGCGCCGTGGATGGGTTCGGCCGGCGTGAGCAGCGACCAGGCGGGATCGATATCCCGGTAAAATGCGGTCATTTCCACGACCAGGTCTCCCAGGCGCGGGAAGCCGCGCAACGGTTCGAGCACCACGGTTTCCGTATTCAGTGATAGTATCCGGGTCGTGCAGGCCAGCCGCTCGACGCCGTTGATGCGACAGGCGCAGGTCCCGCAGGCGCTGTGGTGACAGGAGTGGCGATACATGAGGCCGGCGTCCTGGCGCAGTCGAATCTGCTCCAGGCCGTCCAGCACGCTCATCTGGTCATCGACCGCCACGCGAAAGGATTGAAAGCGGGGCGGATCGATCCGACCCGGTTTGAAGCGCTCGATCCTGAATTCGATTTGACGCCACGGTTTTTTTTCGGTCGTTTCAATTTTCATATTTGATGGATTCCTGAAAGGCGTTGCCAGACGGCGCCGTAAAAGGTCCAAGATCAAGGCGCGCGAAATTCCGCGTCCTGAGGCGTACTTATCGTACGCCGCAAGGACGACGGGATGAGCGCAACGCAGATATTGGACATTCTACGGTGTCGTCATATGTCCCCCCGCCAATAGCGCCGATAGGGCAGCAACACCGTCTCCCGGGTGCGGCAGGCAAAGTCGCGGCCGGTCTTGCGGACGATGAGGTCTGCGGTCTGCTCGGCCATGGCCCGCATGGTGGTGGCCTTGCCGCCGATCAGGGTGACCAGCCCCTCGATCCCGTCCCGGGCAGCGTGGTCAAAGCAATCGAAGGTCCGGCTGATGGCGAAGGGATCCTGATTCGGGCTGGATTGCAGCAAGGGCCGGCTGGCGCTCCAGACCGCATGGGGCGTCATGGCGGCCACGGCGGGCACCAGTTCGGCACAGAGCGCGAAGAGGCGGGCGACATGTTCGGCCGGAGCCGTGACCTGGTCCGGGTCGTCGGCCAGCCAGGCGGTGGTGCCCAGCACGCTCAAGCGGCGTTGGGGCACGATGATGTCGCCCTCACCGGCCGGATGCAGGCGATTGACCACGGCCTGGGTGACCCGGCCGCGCACCGCCACCATCACGCCCGGCCCGGGCTGGATGGGCACGCCGATACCGGCCATGGCCGCGATACGGCCGGACCAGGGGCCGGCGGCGTTGACCACCAGATCCGCGCCGATGGTCTCGCTAAGGCCGCTGCGGTGGTCGATCACCCGGACGCCGGCTACCTGTCTGCCGAACATCTTCAGGTCCGTCACTTCACAAAACGTTCGGATCACGGCGCCGTTGGCCCGGGCCGTGGCGAAAAAGGCCATGGCCAGACGCCAGGCATCCATGACCGCATCGGGCACGCGAACGGCCGCCAGCAGCGCCGGGTTGAGCGTTGGCTCGCGGGCCAGGGCTTGCCGGGGCGAAAGCGGCGCCGCTGGAATACCGGCCGCGATGCAACCTTCCAGAAAACGATCCCGGTGAGAAAGATCTTCGTCGGTCAAAGCGATGAACAGCCCGCCATTGGGCTCGATGGCCTCGGACGCGATATGGCGCAGAATCCGGTTCTCCTCGTAACACTCCCGGGCGGTCTCCGCATCGTGGAACACGTAGCGGCCGCCGCTGTGCAGCAGGCCGTGGTGCCGGCCGGTGGTGCCGGAGAGCAGTTCCCCCCGTTCCACCAGGGTGACCCGGTAACCGCGCAGGGTCAGGTCGTGGGCCAGGGAACCGCCCACGCCACCGCCGATGATGAGGATGTGTTCCATAGAAGATGTCACAGCGCTCGGTTGAGAATGTCGGCCAGTTCGTCGTCGCTCAATTGGACCGGATTGCCCTTCATGCTGCTGGCGGCCTTGGCTTTGAGCACCAGGTCGGGCAGCTCGGCACGCGTCAACCCCCAGGCCGACAACACCGGAATCTCCAGCCGGGCCACCAGATCGTGCAGCCAGGCCACCAGCTCCACGGTCGTGGCCCGGGACGAGACCATCATGCGCGCGGCTTCGGTGTAACGTGCAACCGTGACGTCCCCCGCCTTCCGTCGGACCAGGGCGGCCAGGTTGGCTTCGACCACAAACGGCAACAGCCGGGCGCACAAGGCGCCGTGGGGTGCACCGATCATGCCGCCCAGCGGACCGGCGATGCCATGCACCGCCCCCAGCCCGGCGTTGGCCAGGGCCATGCCGCTGAAAAGGCTGGCCAGGGCCATATCGGTGCGCGCCGCCAGATCGTCGCCGTGGGCCACGACCTTCGGCAGGGCCCTGGCCGCGCGCGACAGTCCCTCCCGGCAGAGGCCGTCGGTCAACGGATTGGCCTTGGCCGACACGAAGGCTTCGAGCAGCTGGGTCAGAGCGTCGCAGCCGGTGGCGGCCGTGACCGCCGGCGGCAGGGATAGTGTCAGTTCCGGGTCGACGATGGCCAGGTCGGGCAGCATCTCCGGACCGCGCAGGCTCACCTTGACGCGGTGAGAGCGGCTCTTGAGCACGGCATTGCGGGTCACTTCGCTCCCGGTGCCGGCCGTGGTGGGAATGGCGATGGCGGGCAGCGGGGGTTGCAAAAGGGGCCGGCCCGCGCCGATGACCTCCAGATAGGTTTCCACCGGTTCCCTGTTGGTGGCCAGGGCGGCAATGGCCTTGGCCGCGTCCAGGGCGCTGCCGCCGCCGAACCCGATGACCAGTTCGCAACCGGTCTCACGCGCCAGAGCAGCCCCATCGACCGCCTGTTCGACCGCCGGTTCCGCCGACACGCTAAAGGACTGCCAGGTGATACCCCGGGTTTCCAATTGGCGCGTCAGGGCGGCGGCCCGCTCGGGATGGCGTCCGGTGACCAGCAGGGCGCGGCGTCCCAGGCGCGGCGCGGCCTCGGCCGCTTCGGCGAGGGTACCGGCCCCGAAAAGAATTTGGCCGGCCGTGGCAAACGAGAATCGCATGGCTATTCGATCCAGTTGAAGGTCCGTTCGATGGCCTTTTTCCAGCCTTTGATGCCCTTGGCCCGCTGCTCGGCATCCATGCGCGGGTGCCAGGTCTTGTCCATGGCCCAGTTGCGCTTGAGTTCGTCGAATCCGCGCACCATCCCGCTGGCCAGTGCCGCAGCCGAGGCGGCCCCCAGGGCCGTGGTCTCGATGATCTTTGGCCGCACCACCGGCACGCCCAGGATGTCGGCCTGGAACTGCATGAGCAGTTCGTTGACCACCATGCCGCCGTCCACCCGCAGGCTGCTCAGGGCCACGCCCGAATCTTTCTGCATGGCTTCGGCCACATCCAGGGTCTGGTAGGCTACGGCTTCCAGCACGGCCCGGGCGATGTGGTTGCGGTTGATGTAGCGGGTCAGGCCCACCATGACGCCCCGGGCGTCCGAGCGCCAGTGGGGTGCGTACAAACCCGAAAAGGCGGGCACGATGTAAGCGCCGCCGGTGTCCTCCACCTGGCGCGCCATGGGTTCGATCTCGGCGGCATGCTCGATGAACTTGAGATTGTCGCGCAGCCACTGCACCAGGGCGCCGGC
>DHGT01000011.1 GCA_002402905.1 Desulfatitalea sp. UBA4791
CTTGATCAATAACAGAGACCGGGATTAAGGGAAGCCGACGAACACCCACGCGCCTGGTTTTCTATTCGGGGGCGTTTTTTATTTGTCAAGGATTGGCACGGGAACCATCGGCCACCGGCCGTTGGGCAACACGTTAATGAGCAGGACCACCTCCAGGGAAATCCCCTTCAACTACACCTCGGCCGACGACCGGCGCGTCTGGAGCCTCCTTCTGGGCGAAGAGGTGCTCGCCCCGCTGGAGCGGCTGGTGTTCACCCGTCGCACCGGGCGCTCGTGGCGTCTGCTCATGCGGCTCATCGGGGATCTGTTCATTTTCCGGCGCAATCCGTTCCTCTACCAGCAGCTGATCGATGACCGCGATCTGCGGCAGCGCTTTTTTTCCATGGTGCGCAGCGACCTGGCCCAGATCACCGACCGGAGCCGCAAGACACCCGAGCTGGACCTGGTGCTCGAAAAATGCCGGGGTCAGTTCGATGCGCTGGAACACGAACTGACCGCGGCCGTGGAGACCCGGGGGCACATCCGCCGCCGGCTCGGCGCCATCGTGGGCGATCCCAATGTCTTTTTCGATCCCTTTACCCTCTGCGCCCATGCCACCGATGCCACCGACTGGCGACTGCATCTGCCCGTGGCCGTGGTCTGCCCGAGCCGGGAAGACCAGGTGCCGCCTCTGCTGCGGGCCGTCGCCGGTCTCGGTCTCAAGGCGATCCCCCGGGGCGGCGGCACGGGCCTGACCGGCGGCGCGGTGCCGGTGGCGCCCGGCTGCGTGATGATCAACACCGAAAAGCTCAACCGCATCGGCGAGATCCGCGACGTGGCCTTCGAGCAGGCCGACGGCGGCACCCTGACCCTTTCCACCATCGAACTGGAGGCCGGGGTCATCACCGAGGCGGCCATGCAGGCGGCCGAGGCAGCCGGCCTGATCTTCGCCGCCGATCCCACCTCCTCGTGGGCCTGCACCATCGGGGGCAACATCGCCGAAAACGCCGGCGGCAAGCGCGCCGTGCTGTGGGGCACGGCCATCGACAACCTGCTCGGTTTTCGTATCGCCGTGGCCGACGGCCGCCTGCTCGAGGTGCGGCGGCTGCAGCCCGACGCCTTGCGCATCGATCCCCAAGGCTCGATTCACTTCGAGGTGAGCGACACGGCCACCGGCGAAGCCCTCAAACGCATCGAGATCCACGGCTGGCAACTGCGCAAGCCCGGCCTGGGAAAGGATATCACCAACAAAACCCTCGAAGGCCTGCCGGGCGTCCAGAAAGAGGGCACCGACGGCGTGATCACGTCCGCCGTTTTTCTGCTGCATCACCCCTACCCGCACCAGCGAACGGTCTGCCTCGAATTTTTCGGCGAAGACATGGAAGAGGCCGCCGAGGTGATCGACCGCATCTGCGCGGCCTTCGCCGAAAAGGGGCGCGAGGCCCTGATGGCCCTGGAACACTTCGACGAGGAGTATGTGCGCGCCATTCAGTACAAGGCCAAGGCGCCCCGCAGCCAGCGTCCCAAGGCCGTGCTGCTCATCGACATCGTGGGCCACACCGCCGAGCAGATCGACAGTGGCCTGTCCCGACTCACCACCCTGCTGGCCGACTATCCCAACACCTTCATGGCCGTGGCCCAGAGCGCCCAGGAGGCCGAGCGCTTCTGGCGCGACCGCAAGCGGCTGGGGGCCATCTCGGCGCGCACCAACGCCTTCAAGCTCAACGAAGACATCGTTCTTCCGGTCAAGGCCCTGGCCGAATTCTCCGCCTTCGTCGACCAGCTCAACGTGGAGGAGGAGCGCGCCAACCAGGAAGAGGCGATCTGGCAGCTACTGAACTACATGGAAAAGGCTGTTCCCATCGAGGATCCGGAATGGCTGAGCGCCAAACTGCCCCGGGCGCGGCAACTGCTCCAGGCCGCCATGGAGCAGATCAAGCTGGCCGGCCGCAACCACCTGCGCAACGAGACCCACCTGCGCCAGGTCCAGGCATCCCTCGCCGAACTGCTGCGCGGCTACAGCAAAGTCAATGCGGAGATCGAACGCGACATGACCGAGATCCGCAACCGCCGCATCGTGGTTGCGACCCATATGCACGCAGGGGACGGCAACGTGCATGTCAACATCCCGGTCTTTTCCAATGACCGGGAGATGATGCGCCACGCCGCCGAAGTGGCGGATGTGATCATGGAAAAGGCGGTGGCGTTGGAGGGCGTGGTGAGCGGCGAGCACGGCATCGGATTTACCAAGATCAAGCACCTGGACGCCGCGATCATGGCCGAATTCAAACGCTACCGGGAGACGGCCGATCCGGAGGGCCTGTTCAACCCGGGCAAACTGACCGATCGGAGCGTGGCCGAGCGGGTCTATGCCCCGTCGTTCAACCTCCTGGAAATGGAGGCGCGCATCCTGCGCTACGGCCGCCTGGAACAACTGGCCGAAAAGATCTCCCAATGCGTGCGCTGCGGCCGCTGCAAGACCCCGTGCTGCGTCTTCTACCCGGGCGGCAATCTCTTCTATCACCCGCGCAACAAGAACCTGGCCCTGATCGCCATCATCGAAGCCTTGCTCTACGATGCCCAGCGCTCGCATGCCGTGGAACTGCGCCCCCTGCACTGGCTGGGCGAACTGGCCGATCACTGCACCCTGTGCCACAAATGCCAGGCGCCCTGCCCGGTGAACATCGATACAGCCGAAGTCTCGATCCTCGAACGCGAGGTGCTGATCGCCCACGGCACCCGCCAGACCGCGTGGCCCACGCGCATGGCCCTGGCCTACCTCGCCTCGCGCTCGCCGGCGACCAATGCCATGATGCGCCGCGCCGTATTCCAATGGGGAGGCGCGCTCCAGCGTCTCGCCGCGCGTCTCGCCGGCGGCCTGTGGCGCCGCGCCGCAGTGCTGCAGCCGCTCTATGCGCCGGCGCCGGCCATCGCCGCCCAGCCGCTGACCAGGCAATTCCCCCACGGCCACGATATGAACCATGTGCTGGTGGTCTCACCGGACCAGGCGCCGACGGCCACCGTATTTTACTTTCCCGGCTGCGGCTCCGAACGGCTGCATGCCGACATCGGGCTGGCCGCCATCTTCCTGCTGCTGCACAGCGGCATGCGCGTGGTCCTGCCGCCGAAATTCCTCTGCTGCGGTTTTCCGTCGCGCGCCAATGCCAAGACCGACCTGACCAACCGCCAGGAGTTGCAGAACACGATCCTCTTCAACCAGATCCGCGGCATGCTGGGCCATATGGATTTCGATGCGTGCCTGATCACCTGCGGCACCTGCCGCGAGGCCCTGGTGCGCATGAAAACCGACGACATTTTCGATGCGCCGGTCACCGACGTGACGGGGTTTGTGCTGGATCGCGGGCTTGATGTGCAACTGGCGGGCAGATGTTGTTATCATCAACCCTGCCACGACTCCCTCGACGGCCGGGGCGAGGCGCTGCTGCGCGCCATTGCCCCCGAAGGGGTCACCGCCGTGCCGTACTGCTGCTCCGAGGCCGGCACCCTGGCCTTGAGCCGCCCGGACATCGCCGCCGCCATGCTGGAACGCAAACGGTCGGCCTTCGCCCCCCAACTGGCCCTCAAACCGGCGGACCACCTGCTGACCAATTGCCCGGCCTGCCTTAACGGGCTCAGCCGCCAGGGGCTCATCGCGCCCGAACACCTGGCCGTGGCCCTGGCCGACGCCTGCGCACCGGGGGATTGGCGCCACACCGCCGCCCAGCGCCTGAAACGCGCCGAGCTGATCCGGATCTGACGAAAAGCCGCTCGCCCACCCGCACATCCCGAATGCCGCAGGAGACCGCTCGGTTCATCTCCGTTCTGCGGGACTGGTGATGGCCTTGATCAGATCCTTTACGGCGGCGCGGGCGATGTCCCGCATCTCCCCGTCGGTGCGATCCTGAATCGGATGGGGCACGAACACCGCCGCCGGGTCATACCCCAGGGCATTTGCCTGGGCCGTTCCCGCCGCCTTGAACTCGGACGAGGCCACATAGACGCTGGGGATCCCCCGGCCTTCCAGATCGACGATATCATGCACACTGCATGAGGTGCACGACCCTCAGTCGGCCAGCGCCTCGATCACCACCTGGCACTCGGCACTGATCTGCTGCACCAGGGCCACCGGCGCCACGCGGGCAAAGGTCGGCTTCTGATAGCGCCGCACCGTCACGCCCTCGGCCGTGAGCCGGGCTTCGATTTCGTCGAGGAACACATCGCCGCGGGCCTTTGAAATGTCCAGCAGACCCACGCACCGACCGGCCAGCCCCTCGGGCCGGGGCAGTCGCTGCCGGCGAACCGGGGCCAGCTCGGCGGTGGGATCAAGCAATACCATGCCTGTATTCATTGTCCAATCTCCTTGGTGACCGATTGACTGCCCTTGGCGCCGCTGGCCACCCAGCCGCTGATGATGGCCGAAAACATGCCCGCCGTGCCGCCGGCATGCACAATATCGAGACCGCCCGGTCGAAATTTGGGCAGGGTGGTGTGGGCCAGGGACTCGGGAACCCCCTCGGCCATGCCGTGGGCGCCGCGCACCAGATCGGCGCCGGGAATCTGCAGCAGCTCGTCCAACCGCTGGCGCAGGCGCGCCTTGGTCCAACCGGCCTGCCGGAACACCCGGCCGTGTTCGGGCGATACCACCAGGAAGGCGTCCGCTGCCAGGGGAATCTTGGGATGGGCCACGGTGCGCAGACAGGCCGCATAGGTGCGCGCCAGGGATTCGGGGTCACGCGAGTGCTGGTCGAAGATGGGCTGCACCCCGCTGCCGGCAAAGAGGGTCACCGTCGATGCGCCTTGGGCAAAGCCGCGTTCGGCGGCCAGGGATTCCCAGGGCGAACCGGTTTCGTCCTCGGCAAAGCAGAAGGTGTATTTGCCCGGTGTGCCCAACGTGGCGCGGTCGATTTCGCCCGGCCGCCCGCCGCCCACGTTGCGCACCACCAGTTGCAGGGCCCTGCCGATGGTGGCATTGGCGCGGTTTCCCTGGCCGAAAGCATTGACGCCCGAATTCATGCCCACGGCCCTGGCCATGGGGCCGTTGACGATGATCACCGGGCCGGAAAAATAGGTGGTGGCCAGCAGGCCGTGCAGACAGAACGCATCCAGGCAGGCCGCCTCCACGGCGGCGATCACGATGGGCAGGTATTCCGGCTTGCAGCCGGCCATCACCGCGTTGATGGCCACCTTTTCCACGGTGCAGGCCGCCTGGTTGGGCGGAATGATGCTCACCACCTCGTCCGGCGAACGGCGGGTGCCGGTCAGCATGCGCACCACCCGCACCTCGGTGGGCGGCACCACGGGCAGGCCGTCGGTCCAACCGTTTGCAAAGCAGGTTTCGATGTCGTCTTCATGCAACGGCGTCTCGATTCGGCGCGCGGCCAGATGGACGCCGCCATACCGGACCGCCAACTCCTCGGCCAGACCCGGCTCGACACTCCTGGAGCCGCAGCCCGGTCGGGTGGGCGGCAGATCCTGTCCCAGACCCTCGATGCCGGTCAGCGCCTGCCATTCGACCCGGTCCCAACCCACGGCCCGGGCCGTCTCCACCCCGTTTTGCATCCGGATCAGGGTCGGAACCGCCTCAATGGCCAGGCGAAAGGAGTGGGCCAGCGCCGTATCATCCACCACCCCCGGCAATCCGTCCGGGAAGGCCGGATCATCCTGGGAACAGACGGTCAGCGGTATTCCGTTACCGATGATGTCGCGCAGCACCGGCGCGACCATCTCGCAGGTGTCACATTCTCGTTTACACACGACGATGAACCCGTCGGCGGGTATCTCCATAAACGTGCCTTTCCGTTTTCGGTTAAAAGCAAGACACTGGTCAGCCGGCCATATCCTCGATGATCGCTTGGACCGGCCGGATCTTTTTGATCAGCGCGCTGACCTGGCCGGCACCGGCCGGGAACAGGTCAAAATCGCCGCTGCGCCAGGCTTTGCCCGCATCGCCCAACTGATAGGCCTTGCTCAGGTCCGCGCCCTCGGCCATCAGGGCAGCCATCTTGGGGTTGACGATGGTTCTCATGGCCATTGGCCCCATGGGCAGCAGCGTGGTGCCGGCATCGCCGCAACCGATGATCGCCTCTTTCCAGGCCGGGGAGGCCGGACTCTCTTCCGCGCACAAAAACGCCGTACCGACCTGGACCCCCTGGGCGCCGAGGGCCATGGCCGCCCGGTAGCCCCTGCGGTCGGCGATACCGCCGGCCGCAACCACCGGGACGTCCACCTGGTCGCAAACCAAGGGTATGAGGATCATGTTGGTCGATTCTGGCCCAGTGGTGCGCAAGCCGCCGGATTCGGCGCCTGAAACAATCAGTCCATCCGCACCCGCCTCGGCGGCCTTCACCGCCAGAGGGGCGGCCAAGGCCACATGCAGACCGTTCAGGCCCAGGGCCTTGATCTTGGGATAGATCTTCTTGGGCGAACCGGCCGAGGTGGTCACCGTCCGCACGCCGGCCCCGGCCAGGATCTCCAGAATCGCCTCGTTCTTGGGATTCATGGCGATCATCAAATTGGCGCCAAAGGGTTTATCGGTCAGCGCCCGCACCTCGGCGATCATCCGCTTCACCTGCTCCAGATCGGTGATAAAGCCCAGGGCCAGCATACCGAAGGCACCGGCTTCAGACACCGCCGCCACCATCCGCGGGTCGTTCAGTTCCCCCACAGGGCCCTGGATGATCGGATACCGACAGCCCAAAAGATCCAGCAAGTTGCTCATGTCAACGCCTCCTATCTTTGTTTTCTCTTTCCGAGGGTTTCAACGGTAAACAGATAGACCACGGTGGTAATGGCCAGGCAGATCGCGCAGAACCCGAAGGCGTCGATGAAGGCCGAGCCCCCCATGGCGTCGTCGGGATGCAGATATTTCATCATGTTGCCCAGTCCCTGCAGAAAAACAGCGACCCCGAACATCGTGAAAAAATTGATCCCGGTCATGGCCGCACCCGCCCGTTCGGGGGGCATGCGCTCTTTGATGTGGGTGTACATGATCCCGCCGGCGCTGCCGAAAAAACCGAACGAAAAAAAGAGGATGCTCAGCGTCGCCATGCCCGTCCCGGGCGACAGCCGGGTCAGTACCATCAGAACCACTGCCATGCCGATCAGACCGCTGATCACGACCCCTTTCCGGTTTTCCAGAATCGTGTCGGAAAGCCATCCGAAGACGGGACTGCCCACCACGATGCCGATGCTGGTCAAGATGAGCAGGTTGCCCGCCGTGACCGCCGGCACCTGGAGGGTCTGAATCAGAAAAGGCCCGGCCCACAGGGCTTGCACCGCCGCGAAGATGCCGTACCGACAAAAGGTGCCCAGAGAGATGATCCAGTAATCCTTCTCTTTGAAAAGACGAACGAGGCTTTGCAGGATGTCCCTCATCTGGGTCGATGCCGCCTCGGGCACATCGGGAACCAGCGGCGTTTGCGGACGGTCGCGGGCAATGATGAAAAAGAGAATCACCAGAATCGAATTGATCCCTGCCATGACCAGAAACGAATTGCGCCACCCCATGGCCTGGGCCAGAAGCACCAGGGGCGTGGCCGCGATCAGATTGCCGACGGTCCCCAAGGAGACGACCAGGGCCGACAGGGTGGCAAAATAGCGCGGCGTGAACCACAGGGTGATGATCTTGAGCGTGCCCATCAGGTTGCAGGCCATGCCGATGCCCATCAACGCCCGGCCGACCACCAATGCAGACACCGAATGACCGGCGGCAAACACCACCGAACCCGCCACGGCGATGGCCGACAGCACGGTCATGGAGATGCGCGGCCCGATGCCGTCCAGGTACATGCTGATGGGAATCTGCATCAGGGCAAACGCATAAAAGAAAGCGGCCGAAATGAGGCTGATCTGCGGGGTGTCCAGCGAAAGTTCACCGATCAGCTGCGGGGAGATCACCGCCACGGAAGCCCGGTAAAACTGGGAAAGCACGAACAGCAGGCAGGCGATCAAAAAAATGAGCCAGCGTTTAAGGTGATCGGGTATCATTGCGGATCGTTACACCTTAAGTAAGTTGTTTTTTCGGCGGTAAGCGCAGATCCAGCGCCAGGACCGGGCTTTTG
The DNA here is from genome assembly GCA_002402905.1 of Desulfatitalea sp. UBA4791. GTDB lineage: Bacteria > Desulfobacterota > Desulfobacteria > Desulfobacterales > Desulfosarcinaceae > Desulfatitalea. Next base: position 8,040 of record DHGT01000011.1, read on the forward strand.
TTTGGTCCTGCCATATTAAATGCGAGCGGTAACAGGGTCAACATTTGTTTTGGACGGCCTGTTTTACGATCCGGAAGCGTGTTTGTGCTCACCGAACACACGGTTTGATCCCTGCTTCCCTGAGGCCTGATGCATCCTGGTATCAAAAATTGGGGTCAGACCCTTTGCCGGCGCCCATTTCATAAAAAATAATACAGTTGCAGATTTTTCGGGCTACAATCATAAGGAATCCTGTTTTTAGATTTCTCATATGGTCGCAGCTTGATGACCTTGCAAAATCGCACAGGCGCCATGCCGGCGATTTTAAATCATGGCCGAAAAATCCGCTTGACATCGGCCACCCGAACTGGTAGCTACTGCGCTTCATCCACGGGCGGATAGCTCAGTTGGTAGAGCACCGGCCTTACAAGCCGGGGGTCACAGGTTCAAGCCCTGTTCCGCCTACCAAACGAGCTGGAAAGCTCAGCAAAATGTTCTTTTGGACCAGTTTCGGGGGTGTAGTTCAGTTTGGTTAGAACGCCGGCCTGTCACGCCGGAGGTCGCGAGTTCGAGTCTCGTCGCTCCCGCCACAATAAAAAAGGGCTTAGATGATCATCTAAGCCCCTTTTTTTTGCCTGAATTTAACGTCCCCAAAAATATTCCCAACATAGGCAGCACCTTTTTTAATGTATCGGGAATTTTGAACAAAGATTGAAGATTTCTGAGCTGAGGGGAGCCCATCCTGCCTGACTGACTTATCCGTTCGAATATCTGCCCGCAATTCTTGACAATACATCAGCTTATGGTATCCTGCCCGAAAACAGCATCCATCGGATAAGCTTCATGCACAGGCCAGGGACATGTCGGGCACAAAACGCCACACTTTCGATCACCGCAACAGAAAGAAACGCCCCATCCGAGAATATTCAAACCCACTCCGCCGCATTGTTTGCGGCGCGACGTTGATCGACTGAGCTCCGCCATGACCAAAGTCACCGCCGCACTCATCACCGACGCTGGAAAAATCTTTGCCGCCAGAAGAAAGCCGACGGCCAGGCTGGCCGGCCTGTGGGAATTTCCTGGGGGCAAGGTCGAGAACGGCGAGACGCCGGAGCAGTGCCTGAAGCGCGAGCTTTGGGAAGAGTTCGAGATCGATGTGGTGGTCGGCGGATATGTCGGGACCAGCATATATGACTACGAGTTTGGCACGATCGAGTTGATGGCCTTCAGGGCGAGGATCGTGGGGGGTGATTTCAAGCTGAACGATCATGCCGATGCGGCCTGGGTCGGAGCCGACGATATCGACCAATACCATTTCGCGCCGGCGGACCTGCCGTTCGTCCGGATGATCCGGCAGGGACAAATTGCGCTTTGAGCGTGTCCAGTCGGTTTTGATTGAAGACGTGGAAGAAGAAAGGACGCCCAATGACCCATTCGATAATCGATGATATCTCTTTTGATGCCGGCAAATGGCCGCTCCAGGCGGATCGACCGACGATCTTCTTCATTCATGGCTCGGGCAACAACCGGTTGTTCTGGAAAAATCAGCTCGAGGGCCTGAATGACTGCGCCAACACGATCGCCGTGGATCTTCCCGGACATGGAGAGAGCCCCGGCACAGGCATGGACAGCGTTGATGACTATGCGCAGGTGGTGGAAAAGCTGATTGAAAGTCTTCAGGCGCCCATGCCGATTCCCTGCGGCTTGAGCCTGGGCGGGGCGGTGGCGCTTCAACTGCTGCTGGACGGAGAAGGGCAGTATCATGCGGGCATATTGATCAATACGGGGTCGCGGTTAAGGGTCATGCCGCAAATCTTCGATATGATCAAAGCCGATTACCAGGCCTATGCCGAATCCAGTCCGCAAATGGCGGCCTCTCCGAAAACGGATCGCAATCTGCTGCAAGGGTACATCGAAGAGTCGAAAAAGTGCCTTCCCGAAGTGGTCTACAAAGATTTTGCGGCCTGCAACACCTTCGACGTGATGGGCCGTCTGCAAGAGATTTCCGAAACCGTGCTGATTCTTTCCGCCGAAGATGATCTGCTGACGCCGCCCAAATATGCCCAATTCCTCCACCAGGGCATTCCCAACTCGCGCATCGTGAGCATCTCCCAGGCCGGCCATCTGTCGCCCATCGAACGTCCGAACGACGTGAACCGGACCATCAGGGAGTTTCTCGGGCGGTTGGCATAAGATTTCGTCTCCATCTTCTTTTTTAAGGCATCGTATTGATGAAAAATGACAATTCCCAACTGGTCTATTCCACCGAAACCGGCCGCATGTGTCCGAATTGCGGCCGTCCGTTGAAAAAGTGCGGTTGCAGGAACAAGCATGCCAGTTCATCGGCCGATTCAAGAATCGATGGCATCCTCCGCATTAAACGCGAAACCAAGGGGCGGGGCGGCAAGACGGTCACCACCATCTCGGGGTTTGATGAAAACGAGGATGTGGTGAAGCAATTGGCCGCCCGCCTCAAAACCCTCTGCGGCACCGGCGGTTCGGTCAAAAATGGCATCATCATGATTCAAGGGGATCACCGGGAGGCCATCAAGAGGGAACTGGAAACCCAGGGATTCAAAACCAAGCTCGCCGGGGGGTGACGCGCCTGATCTCAAACGGGACTCACCAGGGAAAAGCCCTCATGGCGAGCCCCCCTGCCGCCAGGTGATTATCGTGTGATCCCTGCAAGCCACCAGGATACCGTCGAAGCGGCGTACCGGCCGGCGCCGGCATTCCGAATCTTCAACCGGTGATGAATTCAACCGGTGATGAAGCCCGATCGAGAACGGGATGACGCATTCAATGGTTGCGGGATGCCACGTCGATCATTGCACGGCGGACTTCAAGGCATTGAGGCCGACCCGTTCGATCATCTTGCCGAGCCGTTCTCCCTTGGTGGCCGTCTCCGCGTAGTAGGTGATCACTTTTGGGGCGAATTCCAGGGCCTGTTCGTCGGTGAGGCCCTTTGCGACCTCGTCGGCCAACCTGGGCGTGACGCCCACGTTGCCACCCACCACGACCTTCCAGCCTTCGGCCTCGCCGATCAGTCCAAAATCGCGGACCGAAGACTCGGCGCAATTGATCTTACAGCCCGATACCGCCATCTTGAACTTACCCGGCAACTGGGCCCCATGATAGAGGGCATCCAGCTTCATGCCCATTCCCAGGGCATCCTGTTTGCCCATGGTACAGAAGGTGGTGCCGGGACACGCCCGAATGCTGCGGACGCAAAGGCCCACTGCCGCGCCCTTGTCCATTCCCAGCTCGTTCCAGACGCTGTCGATGTCTTCTTCTTTCAATCCGACCAGAGCGATACGGGTAGCGCCGGTGATCTTCATCGCCTGGACCTGATATTTTTCCGCGATGTCGGCCAGCTTCCGCAACAACTCCGGCGTCACCACACCGCAGGGGATATGGGGGGCAATGGCATAGGTGGTTCTGCCTTTTTGGGGAATGGCGCCTTTTTCTCCGATTTTCAGCACGGGGTTCCTCCTTATGTTGATCATTGGCTCACGGAGGGCATGAATAGGTAATTCATCACTTTTCCTTATCATTATTGGCCACAGAATCAAAAGCCAATGTCAACGCAAAAGATAGGGGACACGACATCCCGGGCGAAGCCTTCGGGCGATCGCGGCGTCAATCTGAATGGAATGGGGTCGCGTCTTGTCAGAATGTCGGAAAAAGCAACCCGGCGTAAAGACGGCTTCAGGCCGCTTTTCGACCGGTGGTGGTCGTGTGGGGCGGTTCGTCCGTTTCGTTTCGCGTTTTGGAAAAGGCAGCCGGTTGGATGACGCCGGCGGAGGTCTGCAATGCCTCGTATTCGCTCAATCGCTTTTTGATTCGAAGCATTTTCAGGCCAACGATCCCAACGGCGACAATCCCGATCGCCATGGCGAGTTGCGTCACGCTTAACGGCTCGCTTCCCAGTGAAATGAAAAATTTAATGAAGAACGCCACGCTGACGGCCATCATGGCCACGATGGCCGGCGTGTAGATATTGCCGACGAGAAAATCGGTGGTCCAGGCCGATGGCCTGGGGTTCCGACACATGATCAACACGACCCCGAAGAGCAGGACCGAAAGTGCCGCTCCCGCGGCTCCATAGACCAGCATCATCACCACCTCCCCCTGGATCGACACGGCAGGGTGCAGCTCAGGTTGCCGTTGTTTCCCGGACTTCTTTAAATTGTTGGCGCCACAACGTTTATGGTCTGAATAATACCGGATTTTAATCTTCGGCCAAGGCGAAATCAATAGCGATAAACAATATTATTAGTAGTTTATTGGTAGGCATCGTACAAAGCGGGCGCGGCATGCGCGATGCAGTGGGAATGTGACACCGCCGATCGGATCTAGGTCGCCATTAAAAACCGCATTTAGCCCCAGTCGTCGATCGATCGGAAATCCAGTATGGTCTTGAAGCTCCGGCCCTCGAGAAGATCGGAAAACCGCCGTTCCACATCGTGGGGCGGGACGATCGCTTCGACCAGCAGCTCGAAGGGGCGGGGATAACGGCCGATGAGCGCCAGGGCCGCCGTCATGTGCCGACGGGTGAGGCCATAGGCACCGAAAACCGCGGCCTCCTTGTAATGGATCAGGTTGATCCCATCGGCCGGAAGCTGCCCGCCCCCGGTCAGACCGCTGAAAAAGGCGCAGCGTCCGCCCCTGGCCAGCCGGGCGAGTCCCTGGACAAAGGCCTCGGGATCGGGGCAGGCATTGAGCACCGCATCGAATCTATCGTCCTGGGGAGCGGTGCTGCGCGCCATGACCTGCGATATCTGCCGAAATGCCTCGGATTTGGCGATTTTCTCCGGATGGTGTTCGATCACCAGCGGCTGTGCGCCCATGGTCCGGGCCGCCAGGGCGGCGATCAACCCCAGGGTCCCGCCGCCGTAAATGGCGAGGCGTTCGCCGGTTCCCAAGGCGAGTCTCTCCAGGGCGTTGAGCGTGCATCCCACCGGTTCCGCGAAGCAGGCCAGGTGGAAGGGCAAATCCGCGGGAACCGGAATCAGGCTGGCGGCGGGCGCCAGCAGGCGGCGGCTGAAACCACCGTCGAAGTGAAACCCCATGATTTGCATGCCGTCGCAAAGATTCTCGCGACCCGAAAGGCAATGCCGGCACCGTCCGCAGGCCCGGCCCGGCCAAACTGTGAACAGGCGGCCGTTGTCGTCCCGGGCCGCGACCTCGTGCCCCGGCACCCGGGGCAACACCAGGTCCCTGTGCCCGGTGCGCCACATCTTGGCATCTGTGCGGCAAATGCCGCAGTATTCGACGGTCAACGGCGTCATGCCATCCTGGGCTCTCGGCCTGTCCGACGCCTGGGTCTCCAGGCGGCCGGGAGCAGTCAATACAAGTTTCATGCTGTTTCTCCTAACGGCGCCGTCACGCTTCGCAGCCGTTCCAATCCCCGCTGGGGATCCCTGTTCTGACACGCCACCCAGGCTTCAAGGGTCCGGTAGGCGTCTCCGCTGTCCATGGCCGCGGCGGCTCTCTCCATCCCCGCAGCGACGGCGGCAGCCTTGCCCGCCACCTTGAGGATCAGGGCCGTGTTGAGCAGCACGGCCTGCCTTCGGCCAGCGAGACCGTTCTTCTTTCCGCGAATCAGGTCCACGAAGCGCCGGGCTTCGGTGGGCAGGTCGGCTACGGGGGCCAGCTCGGCCGGATCGATGGCATCCAGGCCCAGGGCGGACGGCGACACTGCGTACTCATGGATGTGCCCCGCTTCGTCGAGTTCGGCGCACCAGGTGGTGCCGCATACCGAGGCCTCGTCAATACAGCGCCCGGTGTCGGCGATCTCTCCGCAGCACACCAGCGCCCTTCGGTAGCCGATCGCCCGCATGGCCGATGCCACCGGTACCATCATGTCGCGGGCATATACGCCGCGCACGGCATGACGCGGCCGGGCCGGGTTGGCCAGGGATGCCGCGATGTTCAGCGGGGAACCGAAATGGATCTGGGAAAGGATGCGTCCCAGGGCCTGGGCATGGATCCGGGCGCTCATGCCGTTGAACAAGCCGATGTTGGCCTGGGCGATGCTGCGGGCCACGAGGTCGGCCTCGCATTCGACATCCACGCCCAGGGCCTCGGCCAGGTCCACCGTGCCGCACACCGACGTGATGGCCCGCGACCCGTGGCGCGCCATGGGCACGCCGGCGGATGCTGCCACGATGGCCGCCGCGGTGCTGATGTTGAAGGTCTTGAAGGCGTCCATGCCGGTGCCGCAGTTCTCCATCAGGGGGGCTTCAGCATCACTCGCCGTCCCGCAACGCACCTTGGTGGTATCCAGCTCGTAGATCGCCTCCCAGGCGCCGGCCACCTCCTGGGCGGTCTCTCCCTTGGCGCGCAAGGCGGCCAGAAAGGCGCCCTGCTGCATGGGCGTGGTCTCATTTTTCAGAAGGCGGGTAAAGGCGTGCCGGGATTCTTCACGGGTCATGTCCACTTTTTGGATAAGCCGGGTAATGAGCTGCCCAAAGGCTTTGTCCTGTTGCATCGACCGCTTGCTCCTGTGTGAGTGAACCGAGGAAAAGGGCCGAACGATCCGGAAGAAAAATCGACGACAGAGGGACCTGACGAAAAGGTGGGTGTAAAAAACCCGCAGGCACCTGCGTATCGCTTCCCTTGGCACGCTCGGCCGGGCCAAAACGATACGGACAGCTTCCAGCGGGTATCCGTCAGGGTGGGCATTGAGATGCCCCGGCAATCGACAGGCAGGCTTTCTGGCTCACGGGCGGTGTCTCTTGCGCCTACCGGCCGCGCCTTCCCATCGACACGGTATCGACAGTGGCATGCTGCGGCTTTCGTTCCCGATCACAGCAACGGCTGGTATGCGATGGACTCTCACCATCTTTCCTTTTGACGGGCGTCCCTATGTGGGGCGTCCCGCACCTGTCAGCCGGTCCTCTCCTAACCCGAAACGGGGGGACATGTCAAATCGATGGAATCGACCAGGTTCGTCTATGGTC
>DHGT01000071.1 GCA_002402905.1 Desulfatitalea sp. UBA4791
GCCATGGCCTGCAGGGCCTGGGGCACGAAACGGTGCCGCGGTACCGTGGCCATGGCGCGCAGCACCCCGGGGTCCTCGATGCCGCGCCTCTTGAGTTGCTGGGCCACCATCTCCCGGCGTTCCCGGGCCCGGTCGTCGGTCGAGGCATCTCCCGGTTCGCCGGCTATAGCGGCGGTCTGAAGAAAAACCACGAGGTTCGCCAAGGCGAGCAGGGCCATCATCCGGCACTTCAATGTGTTCATGGTTTCCTCATTGTCGTGAGGGGTTGCAGGGTTGGCTTCCTTTTGCCTCTGAAGCCGATGGCTTGTCAAGGCAATGGGCGGCAAAGCGTCAAAAGCAAAGCGGGCTCGCGCAGATGCGAGCCCGCAAAGGGCTGAAACGAGGGAGGTCAGCGCAGCACATCCTTGAGGAATTCCGAGAACCGCTGCCATGATTTCCGATCCGCGTCCTCGCGGTAGCGATTCTCGCCAAACACGGTAAACGCATGCGGCGCGCCGCCGTAGGCGATCATTTCGTGAGCCACGCCATGTTGTTCCAGCTCCTTGGCCAGCTTGGCAAAATCGTCCATGGTAATGGCGGTGTCGGCCGCACCGTGCAGGATCAGCACCGGCGCCCGGGTCCGGCTGTAGTCCTGGCCCTGGGGCGTACTCAATCCGCCGTGGAACGAGACGAACCCTTTCAGGTCCGCGCCGGAGCGGGCCATTTCCAGCACCGCGGCCCCGCCAAAACAATACCCCATGGCCACGGCGTTGGCCGTATCGGCCCCCTGGTCCCGGGCCGCCTTCAAACCGCCGTTGAGCAAGGCGCGCATCTTCTCGCGATCCGTGTACAGCTCGCCGGTATGCTGGCGGCGATCTTCCATCCTGGTCGGCCGCACACCGGCGCCGAACAGATCCACCGCAAAGACCGCATACCCCATCTTGGCCAGCATCTCTGCGCGTCGCACTTCATAATCGGTCAAGCCGTCCCAGTCATGCACCAGCAGCACCAGCGGCGCTTTGCCGCCCGGGCTCGTGTAGTAGCCCTCGTAAGGGGCGCCATTGACCGTGTAGGTCACGGATCGGCCGTCCGCGGCCGCCGTCGTTGCCATCACTATGGATATCAAAAAAATGAATGCTTTCATGGGTTACCTCCTGTCCCCGCCGGGCGCGGCGGGTGGGAATTGGCGTTTGAATTTTGAACCCTAGAATAAAACCGGATTGGCAAAAGGCAAAAATGAGTCTGACGATCAGCATTCGGATGGAATCGAAGAAGCAGGTGAGGCCATTCCAGCCGGCACCACAATTGAGGCGTCGGTTTCGATGGTTCAAGCGGGCTGACGGTCCAACGGGCTTCGAACGCCAAGGGCATTCTTTCGGGCCACATGGGTATAGATCATCGTGGTGTTTAAATCCGCATGACCCAGAAGCTGTTGGATGGTGCGGATATCGGTCCCATTTTCCAGTAGATGGGTGGCAAAAGAGTGTCTGAGCGTGTGCGCCGTTACCCTTTTGGCCAAACCGGCTGCCTTGACTGCGTTACGGATTCCCTTGCGCAGTACGTCACCGGACATGTGGTGCCGGCGAACAACGCCAGAGCGGGGATCCTGGGAAAGCCTGGCGGAAGGAAAAACCCAATACCAGATCCATTCTTTGGAGGCCAGGGGATATTTTTTCCCCAGGGCGCCGGGCAGTTGAACACCGGCAATGTCGGCTCTGCGGTCGGCCTCATACAAGTGGCGAACGTTGCACATGTGTTGCCGCACCTCATCGACGATGGATTCCGGCAGCAAGGTCTGGCGGTCTTTGTCGCCTTTCCCGGCGCGAATGGTAACCGTGTTCCTTTCAAAATCCAAGTCCTTCACTCTCAGGCGCATGCACTCATCCCGACGAAGACCACCGCCGTATATGATTTTTGCCATCAGGCGCGAAACACCGGAGAGATGGTCGATCAACTGCATCACTTCGACGGGCGACAGCACGGTTGGGAGGCGGAATTTGGGCCTGGCCCGAACCGCATTGCGTATGTCGCCCACCTCCTTTTCGAGCACATGCCGATAAAAGAACAGCAAGGCATTGAAGGCCTGGTTTTGGGTGGATTTAACTACATGCCTTTCGACTGCGAGATAGGACAAGAAGTCGATGATGTGGCGATCGGTCAATTCACTGGGAATTGCGGGTTTGACATGGGAATAAAAGCTCCTCAGCCAATGTATGTAGGTCCTTTCAGTACGATATGATCTCTGCTTTAATCGAAGCACGCGCACCATGGATTCGCCGGCGGTCTTCCAGTCCTTGATGGATTCCGGATGTTCTATCGGCCTGTCTGGTCGATTCGGCCGTTCCAGAAAATAACAATAGTGCTGGATGGCATGCCGGGCCTGGTCTACCTGCCATTGCTCATATTTCTTAGCCAAACGAATTAAAAACCGATCGACCTGCATGGATGGCTTTTGCGTATTCGGATGAGATTGGCAGAACCGAACGAAATCTTGCACCCATTTGATATAAAAGGATGCGTATTTGTTCGGGATGCTTTTGTTGGATCTCAAATAGCTCCGGAATTCGCTTAAGGGCATCGGATAATTTTCCTCAGGAATTAAACGGATGTCCGTTCAATACTGATAATTATGCAGTAATTTCCGGTTAGGTTATTG
>DHGT01000042.1 GCA_002402905.1 Desulfatitalea sp. UBA4791
GTTAAAAAAATGGGAAACTTCAGTACGTAAATACTCTTGGTGCCCAACTTTAATATTAGTTGCGTTGATCGTTTTTGATGATTTCCATGTGATCCACTAGATTATACGCCATGCTACATCACGAAGCCCTTATTTGGAAAAAAGGGTTGAAACAAAAGCTAACATCATATAACCATAAGAAAATCTCATCCCGCCATTTAATGAAACGGTTTCTGAACCGTGTTTGGCTCGTCCCTTCAAATGAAATGAAATCGTAAATATTCACTGTATAGTGGACCGATTGAATATGTAATATCTGATATCGTAACGATGGATCGATTCAAAGACTTTTTAGCAAAAAACAGGGCGGTTGCGCCTAATGTGGCGCCCTTCTACCTTAAATGGGTTTTGGATTGTTACCATTTTTGCCAACAACCAGTTGGCCAGCCTATCGATCAAGATGCGATTCTTGGATATTTGAAGCATATATCTGCCATTCACCAGGACTGGCAGGTGAGCCAGGCAAAAAAAGCGATCAATCTGTATCACTATTTCCTGAGCAAGCCCGCCAAGTCGGATGCGCCACGTTCGGTGTCGGCCGGTCGGGAATGGCAGCAGGCCATCGATCAAATGGTCAGAGCCATGCGGCTCAAGCATCTGTCCTATAGAACCGAACAAACCTACCTCACCTGGATGCGTGCTTTCTATTCGTTTCTGAATGGTACATCACCCTGGCAACTGGATTCCGGAAGTGTGATTAATTTCCTATCCTATCTTGCTGTTGAGCGCAAGGTTGCAAAGAGCACGCAGAATCAAGCTTTCAATGCTATCCTGTTCTTTTTCCGCAGGGTATTGAATCAGGATATCGGACACTTGTGGCAGTCGGTGCGCGCCCGCCCGAAACAGCGGCTGCCCGTGGTGCTGACGCCCGAGGAAGTTCAGCTTATTTTCAACAACATGAGAGGCTTCCACCTTCTGATGATCCGACTTATCTATGCTGGCGGACTGCGCCTCAACGAAACCGTGCGACTTAGGGTCAAAGACCTGGATTTTAATCGCGGCTGTGTCACACTGCGGGCGGCCAAGGGCGATAAGGATCGAGAGACGCTATTTCCTGAGTTGCTGCAGGAGGACTTCAGACGCCATTTGGAATCCATTCGCGCGCTGTATGACAGCGACCGTGAGAACGCTGTCGAAGGCGTTTTTCTGCCCGATGCACTGGTGCGAAAATATCCCAACGCGGGCAAGCAGTGGGGATGGTTTTGGGTCTTTCCCTCCCGGCAACTGTCCGTGGATCCCACCACGGCGGTGGTTCGGCGTCATCACATCCATGCGCAACGGTTGCAGCGTGCGGTCAAGAAGGCGGCCGACGCGGCCGGCATCGCCAAGACGGTCAAAATCCATACCTTCCGGCACAGCTTTGCCACCCACCTGGTCGAGCAGGGTTGTGATATCCGTACGGTCCAGGACCTTCTCGGCCACGCCAACTTGCAAACCACGATGATTTATACCCATGTCGCCCGGCATAACAAGCTGGGGGTCCGCAGTCCCTTGGAAAGATTGCCTTCGGACGCCTGACCCGGCGCTTTTTCTTCATGTAAACCCGGCGGGCGAGCGTGATGCGCTGGATTGGGGCGAGCTATTTTACTCCCGATCCAGCACTTCCCGGATCAGCACCGACAATCGCTCCATGGTCAGCGGCTTGAGGGCGAAGGCGCGGATCCCCATCGCCAATGCTTTTTCTTCGGTCATGTTGTCGCTGTAGCCGGTGCACAGGATGATCGGCAGGTCGGGTCTCAGTTCGAGCAGGGCCCGGGCCAGGTGCTCGCCGGTCATTTCGGGCATGATCATGTCGGTGATCACCAGGTCGAAGGCGTCGGGGCTCTTGCGGAAGAGCGCCAGGGCTTCGGCGCCGCTGTTGCGGGTTTCCACTTTGTAGCCGAGCAGCCCCAGCATGTGACGGAACATGTCGGTCTGGAACACTTCGTCATCCACGAAGAGGATGCGCTCTTTGCCCGTGGGCAGTTTGCCGGCGGTGGGATAGGAGACGGCCGGCTGTTTTCCTTCGATGACCGGGAAGTAGAGATCGAAGCGCGCGCCCTTGTTTGGTGCGCTCTCCACCGTGATCGCGCCGTGCAGGGCGGCCATGATGCCGTGAACCACGGACAGGCCCATGCCGGTGCCCTCGCCCTTGGGTTTGGTGGTGAAAAAGGGGTCGAAGATACGGTCGAGGTGCTCGGGGGCGATGCCCGTGCCGGTGTCCTGGACCGTGAGGCGCAGGTAGGGGCCGGGGTTGATGTCGGCGTGCCGCCGGGCAAAGTCGTCGTCCACCATGGTATCTTCCAAGGTCACGGTGAGTTTGCCGCCGTTGGCGCGCATGGCGTAGCCGGCGTTGGCGCACAGGTTCATCATCACCTGGTGGATCTGGACCGGGTCGGCCATGATCGAGGCGTCGCTCTTGATCTGCTGGACGATTTCGATGGTGACCGGCAGGGTGGCGCGCACCAGTTTGAGCACCTCCTTGACGATGGTCTTGATCTGGATCGGAGAGGGTTCCATGTCGCTGCGGCGGCTGAAGGTGAGGATCTGTTTGACCAGCTGGCTGGCCCGGTCGCCGGCCTCGAGCACCCGGTTCAGATGGCTGTGCGCTTCGCTGTCCGGGGCCGTCTCGGTGAAGACGAGTTGGGTGTAGCCGATGATGGCCGCCAGGATGTTGTTGAAATCGTGGGCGATGCCGCCGGCCAGGGTGCCCAGGGCCTCCATTTTCTGGGCCTGCAGGAGCTGGCGTTCGAGCAGTTGGCGCCGCTGATCGGCCTCGATGCGCTCGGTGATGTCGGCCATGATGCCCACCATGCCGGCCACCTGGCCTTCGATGTTGTGAAAGGTGGCCTTGTAGATCATGAAGTCGCGGGTCCGGCCGTCGGCCAGGGTGAGGCGCTCCTCCTGGGTCCGGATGCCGGGGGAGGAGATGAGCAGCATGTCCTGGCCATGAAAGTCGGCGGCCCGTTTCTTGAAGTTGATGCCGTCCAGATCCACGAGCCGCCGGCCGAGAATCGCCTCCTTGGGCAGCCCGATGGTCTGGGCATAGGCGATGTTGCAGCCGAGAAACGCACCCTGCTCATCCTTGTAAAAGACCGGGTTGGGGATGGTGTCGATGAGGGTGTTGAGAAAGGCGATGTTGTCCAGGAGCGCCTTTTCGGCCTTGGTGCGGTGGGTGATGTCCGACAGGATCATGGTCAGGCCGATCACCTGGCCGCCCGCGCCCCGTTTGTAGCGCCAGTCCACCTGCACATCGATGCGGCGGCCGTCCTTGGTGCGGTCCCGGCCGAGCCAGGGGCTCGGACGCGGCTGCCGGGCGATCAGTTGGGCCAGGTGCGCCTTGAGACGCCGGCGCTCCTCCTCCTCGGCGGTCAGGTCGAACATGGACCGGCCGATCAGTTCGTCTTCGCTGTAGCCGTAGAGTTTGGTGTGGGCCGGATTGACGAAGGTGATGATGCCCTCGGGATCGATTTCCCGGATGCCGTGGGGGATGGTCTCCACGAGGGTGCGATAGCGCGATTCGCTCATGCCCAGGGCCGTGTGCGATGCGATGAGGGCGCGGGTGCGTTCGTCCACCCGCTTCTCCAGGTCCTGGCTGGCCTCGGCAAGAGCCCGGTCCGTTTCGCGGTGGGCGAGCATGGTCCGGCCGGCCTTGTAGAGCACCACCCCGGCGATGGTCAGCAGGCCGACGGCGATGAAGATCATGGTGAGGTTGCTGCGCCGTTGCAGGAGCGAGAGCTGGGCCTGGGCTTCGGTGACGTCGTAGTAAATCTCGAAGGCGCCCATGAAGGTGCCGTCGAGGATCATGGGCACGTAGATCTCCACCATGTCCACGGCGGCTTTTTCTTCTTCCAGCGTGGCATCCCCGGCGCTGACCAGGTGGGAGTGGATCCGGCCCCGGGCCACCTTTTCGGTGAAGAAGGGGTGGCGATTGACCGTGCCCACTTCCGCCGGATCGGTGGAGAACAGGACCAGGCCTTCGGAGTCGAAGAGTTTGAGCTTGCGCAGCTGAAAGTCGGTCTTCAGTTCCGCCACGGCGGCCTGCATGTCGGATTGATGAATCGCCTCGTTCAGGGGCAAGGTGCCGATCTTCAGCTTGCGCATCAGGTGGAGGGCGGTGCGGTGGGCCTCGTCTTCGCTCGTGCGGGTGAGCAGTTCCCGGTAGGCGGGGGTCAGGTAGAGCCAGCTGTACAGGGGAAACAGCAGTGCCACGAAGAGAAAGGCCAGCAGCAGATTGCGCAGAAAGGGCACGCCGAGGATGAAGTGCCCGATCTGGGCGGGCGTGTATGTTTCCGGGTCGGTGGTTTTATATTCGATGCTCGGCATGGCAGCGCCTTTCGAAACGGGTGCCAATATAGGGGTCGGTTCTCACCATACTATTCCAGCGGTTTCGAATCAATGTTTTGAGGCAGGGTCTGGAGGTGGGGTTTCGAGCCCGGGGACTGATGCGGAACGGGCTACCGGCCGAGCAGATGGTTCAGGGTGCGGGTGATCTCTTCTGCGGATGCCGGTTTGGCCAGAAATTCGTCGGCCTCCGCATAGGTGTCGCGATCCCGGGCAAAGCGGGTGGATGTGACCGGCGAGGTTTCGGCGGTGAGCATCATGATGGGGATGTGGCAGTAGGCCTTGTCGTTCTTCAGGGTTCTGCAGACGACCAGGCCGTCGAGCTCCGGCATCACCACGTCGAGCACGATGGCATCCGGCGGGTTGGCCTTGACTTTCTGCAGGCACTCGCGCCCGTCGTAGGCCACATCCACTTCGAACCCGGCCCTTTCCAGGATGCGCTGGACCAGGGCGCAATGGTCGGGCTCGTCATCCACCACCAGTATCCTCTTTTTCACGTTCATGGGGCATATCCACGCTGGGACGGAACGACCGGACACCCCGAACGGGGGTCACACGGGCCGGGGTGTCCGCCGGAGTCCTTTCAAAATATAGCACCTCAACAGGCGGCCGTGGGGAGCAGCTGGATTTACTGGATTTGCTTGTGTTCGACGCTAATCGACCTTGGGTCTGGGCAGCATGCCGGCCCGTTCGGCGATTTCGGGAACCTTGTGCTCCCACTCGATGGCCATGAAATGCACGCCGGCCACGCCCTCCATCTCCTTGAACTCCTCGATCTGCTCGATGGCAAACTTGATGCCCTCTTCTGCCATCTTGCCCTTGCCGGCGCCTTCCAGGCGTTTGATCAGTTCCGCGGGCACATCCATGCCGGGCACGAACTTGGCCATGTACTTGGCCATACCGGCGCTCTTCATCGGCGTGACGCCGGCCAGGATGTAGGCGCGTTCGGCCAGGCCCATGTCCACGGCCCGTTTCATGAATTCGCGGAAACGCGGCATGTTGTATATGCACTGGGTCTGGATGAAATCGGCACCCGCGTCGATCTTGTTGGCCAGCCGGTAGACGCGGAAGTCGGTGGGTTCGGCAAACGGGTTGCTGGCGGCCCCGATGAACATCCGGGGCGGCTCGTCGATATCCTCGCCGTTGAGGAATTTGCCTTCGTCGCGCATCTGCTTGACCAGGGCGATGAGCTGCATGCTGTCCAGGTCGTAGACGTTCTTCGCCTCGGGATGGTTGCCAAACTTCTGGTGGTCTCCGGAGAGGCAGAGCATGTTGCGGATGCCCAGGGCATAGGCGCCCAGGATGTCGCTTTGCATGGCGATGCGGTTGCGGTCGCGGCATACCATCTGAAAATTGGGTTCCAGGCCGGCCTGGACCATCAGGGCGCTGGCCGCCTTGCTGGACATGCGCACCACGGCGGTCTGGTTGTCGGTGACATTGATGGCATCGACCACACCACGCAACGGCGACATCTTTTCGTTCAAATGCTTCAGATTGGCGCCCTTGGGAGGTCCGCATTCACCGGTAAAGGCAAAGTGGCCGGCCTTGAGCACTTTCTCCAGGTTGCTTCCGGATTTAAAGCCGTTGTCGCTCATTTTACCAACTCCTCCCTTACGCTTTTGCGCGGGCCGCCGTCACGGGCCGTGCGCCAATCCTTGGCCGCCCAGTACTTGCGCAGATCGTCGAGGCGTCCCTGTTCGATTTTTTTGCGCACGATCAGGTCCCAGACGCATTCGATGTCTTTGGAGACTTCGCACTTGCCGTGGTTGCTGCCCCCGCAGGGGCCGTGCTGCAGGCTCTTGGAGCAGCGCGCAATCGGGCACATGCCGTCGAACCAGTGGGTGATGCAATTGCCGCATCCGGCGCAGCGTTCCTCCCAGACGCCGTGTTGCGTGGCGCCGCCCATGAAGGTGGTGTTCACGGTGGGGAAAAAGCGCTGGTTGGGATAGGCCGCGGAGAGAAACTGGGGGCCCACGCCGCAGGCCATGGAGAGCACAGCATCGAATTGATCGCAGGTGTCGCGCAGTTGCTCTACGTACTCGGGATCGCACTGGCGTTCGATGACGCGCTCCTGGATCTGGATGGGGCGCCCCTCCTTCTTGCGCGCGATCCGCAGCGTGGAGGCCAGGATCTGGACCTCCTTCAAACCGCCGACGTTGCACACGGTTACGCACCCTTTGCAGCCGACCAACATGATATTGTCGTACGGCGCAATCATTTCCTGGATCTCTTCCAGGGGTTTTCGGTCAGCAACTATCATGATTCACCTCGTTTTGCCGGTTAGCCTTCACTTCAAACTTTAAACTGAACACTTTACACTTTCTCCACACACGGATTGAGCGGGCTCGGACCCAACTCCCTGGCCCGTTCGGTCATCTTGGCGGCGATCTCGGCGAAACGCGGTCCTTCCGCCGAGGAGAGATTGAACATCTCCACGCGCCCCTCGTCCATGTGGAGCTCTTTAAGGGTTCGTTTCACATATTCGACTTTTCGGCGGGCTTTTAGATTTCCTTCCAGGAAATGACATTCGCCCTCCAGTCACCCCGCCACATAGACGGCGTCGGCCCCCTCTTCGATGGCGCGCAGCAGGTGCAGGATGTCCACCCGGCCGGTGCAGGGCACCTGAATCACTTTGACGTTGGGGGGATAGTTCAGCCGCATGGAGCCGGCCAGATCGGCCGCCGCATAGGCGCAGTACTTGCAGCAGAAGGCGACGATCTGGGGTTCGTAGGTCGCGCTCATGGCCTTTTCCTTTCTTCCTCTGGTTTAATTGTCCTGATCTGTTATGCCGCGCACTCGGCGAAAAGCGCCGCGGTTTTGGCGATCAATTGTTCGTCGGTAAAGTGCTTCAACGTAATGGCCTTGCCCGGGCACTCGGCCACGCAGCATCCGCAGCCGTGGCATCCGGCCGTGTCGATCACCGCGTAACCCTCTTCGCCGATATAGGGCACGTGGTAGGGGCAGGTGCGTACGCAGGTCAGGCAGGCCGCGCAGCGATCGGGATTGACGACGGCCGTCACCCCGCCCACCAGGATCGCATCCTTGCTCAGGATGGTGGCGGCCCGCGACACGGCGGCCTGGGCCTGGGCGATGGTTTCGTCGATGGATTTGGGATAGTGGGCCAGGCCGGCCATGAAGATGCCATCGGAAGCGAAATCCACGGGCCGGAGTTTGGCGTGGGCCTCCACCAGGAAACCCTCCGCATTGGTCGACACCTTGAACAGTTCGTAAAGATCCTTGTTCTCGTTGGGCAGCACGGCGGTGGCCAGGACCAGCAGCTCGGTGTCCAGTTCGATGGGACGGCCGAGGATGTGATCCTTGACCGTGACGCTCAGGCGGCCGCCGGTCGTGGCCACCTGGGGCGGGGCCTCCAGGTCGAAACGGATGAAGATCACGCCCAATTCCCGCGCTTTACGGTAGAGATCCTCGCGGAATCCGTACGTGCGGACATCGCGGTAGAGAATGAAGATGTTCATCTCGGGTTTCTGCTCTTTCAGCGCGATGGCGGATTTGACGCTGTGGGTGCAGCACACCCGGCTGCACGACGGGCGTTCGGCCGTTCGCGATCCCACGCACTGGATGAAGACGGCGGTGTTGGCGGCGGCGATGCGCGGATCGGCCGCGGTCATGGCCTCGTCCATCTGCTTGTGGGTCAGGATGTCGGGATGCTGGCCGTAGGCATATTCGGTGGGCACATACTCCTTGCCGCCCGTGGCCAGCACGGTCACCCCATGATCGATGTGGGTGGTGGTCATCCGCTCGCCGCCCGTGCCGATGGTGGAGGTGAAGTTGCCCAGGATGCCCGAGGTTTCAATCACTTCCGAATCGAGGAAGAGGCGGATGCGGGGATGCGCCGTGATCCTTTCAGCGAGCGTGGCCACATACGGCGCGATCTTCTCTCCCTGCCAGGTGGCCCGCAGCCAGAGGGCATTGCCGCCCAGGCGGTCCGAGCGTTCCACCAGATAGGTCGGGTAGCCCTGGTCGGCCAGCCCCAGAGCGGCTTCCATGCCGGCCACGCCGCCGCCTACCACCAGAGCGGACTGCTTGACGTCCAGGCTCACCTGGTGAAGCGGTTCGATGTAGGCCGCCTTGGCCACGGCCATGCGCACCAGGTCCTTGGCCTTGTCGGTGGCCTTCTTGTGATCGTTCATGTGCACCCAGGTGTCCTGGTCGCGGATGTTGGCCATTTCGAAGAGGTATTTGTTCAGACCGGCTTCGCGGATCGTCTCCTGGAAAAGCGGTTCGTGGGTGCGCGGCGAGCAGGAGGCCACCACCACGCGGTTGATGCCTTTCTCCTGGATCACCTCTTTCATCTTGTCCTGGGTGTCCTGGGAGCAGGTGAACAGGTTGTCTTCCACATGCACCACATGGGGCAGGCTCCGGGCATACTCGCGGACGGCGGGCACATCGGCCACGCCGCCGATATTGATGCCGCAGTTGCAGACAAAGACGCCGATGCGGGGCGGATCTCCGGAGACATCCACTTCGGGGGGCAGTTGCTTGGCCCGGGTCAGGGTGCCCCTGGCCTCCTTGAGGTTCTTGGAAGCGGCGGCCGCGGCGGCCGAGGCCTCCATGACCGACTGGGGAATATCCTTGGGGCCCTGGAAGACGCCACACACGTAAATGCCGTCGCGGTTGGTGGCCACCGGCGCCAGGTCGCTGGTCTGGGCGAACTGATGCCGGTTGAGCGTCACGCCCATGGTGTTGGCCAGACGGATGGCCTCCTCATTGGGCGCCAGTCCCACCGAGAGCACGACCATGTCGAAGATCTCCTCGATCATCTCGCCCTCTTCGCTCACATAGCGCAGGCGCAGGTTGTCGCCGTCCACCGGGTCGATGGTATGCACCCGCGAACGCACGAAGCGCACCCCTTTCTCCTTTTCACAGCGCGTGTAGTAGCGGTCGAAATCCTTGCCGTAGGTGCGCATGTCCATGAAGAAGACCGCGGTATCCAGGGGTTTGGTGCTGTGCTCCTTGGCGATGACGGTCTGCTTGGCGGCATACATGCAGCATACGGCCGAACAGTAGCTGTGGTCGCATTGATTGATGTCCCGGGAGCCGATGCACTGCAGCCAGGCGATCTTCTCCGGCTCTTTGTGATCCGACGGCCGCATCAAGTGGCCCTGGTAAGGGCCTGAGGCGGACAAGACCCGTTCGAACTCCAGGGCGGTGAGTACATTGGGATGGTTGGCATAGCTGTAGTAGGCGTGTTTGCTCGGGTCGTAGGGCGTAAAGCCGGGGGCCAGGATGATCGAGCCCACGTCCACCACGGTGCGTTTGGGCTGCATGTTGTGATTGATGGCCTTGGCCAGGCAGGCATCCACGCACTGGTAGCATTCGGAGCAGATGCCGCACTTGAGGCAGCGCTCGGCTTCGAGTTTGGCCTCTTCTTCGGCGTATCCGAACGAGACCTCCATGAAGTTGCATTCGCGCGCCGCCGGGTTGAGGCAGCGCACCGGCACGCGCGCCTTCTTCTTTTCGTGGGCGGTTTCCGGTTTGACAAACTCCCACGTCTTCTCGCGGCCCTCTTTCAGGTCCAGGCCGTTGACAAAGCGGTGAATGCTTTCGGCGGCCTCCTTGCCGCAGGCCACGGCCTCGACCACCGACTTGGGGCCGTAGAAGGCGTCGCCGCCGGCAAAGACCCACTCCATGGGGGTCTGCAGGGTGAGGCGGTCGGCTTCCAGTCCGCCGGGGCGCGACAGGACCACCCCTTGCTCCTTGAGGCCGGTGGTGTCGGTGCTCTGGCCGATGGAGATGATCACCGTGTCGCCGAAGAACGGCTGGCAGGCGTTGTCGTCGTACTGGGGGTTGAAGCGGCGGTTTTCGTCAAACACCGCCGTGCAGGTCTTGAACTCGATGCCGGAAACCTTCTTATTCTTGTCGATAAAAAAGTTCTTGGGACCGAAGCTGTTGACGATCTCGATCTCGCTCTCCAGGGCCTCCTGGATTTCGTGTTCCCAGGCCGGCATCTCTTCGCGCTTTTCCAGGCAGATCAGGGTGACTTTTTTGGCGCCCTTGCGCTTGGCGGTCAGGGCCACGTCGATGGCCACGTTGCCGCCGCCCACCACGATCACCTCATCGCCGATGTTCACCTCCTTGCCCATGGCCGCGTCGCGCAGGAAATCCACGCCCTGGAGCACGCCCGCGGCGTCTTCGTTCTCCACGCCCAGTCGGCGGCCGCCGTGCAGGCCGATGGCCATGAAACAGGCCTTGAAGCCCTCTTTCTTGAGGCTGTCGAAGGTGATGTCCTTGCCGAAGGTCACACCGCATTGGATCTCCACCCCCATGTTGCGGACCGTGTCGATCTCTTCCGCCAGGATGTCGCGCGGCAGGCGGTATTCGGGGATGCCCACACGCATCATGCCGCCCGGTTCGGGCAGCTTTTCGAAGATGGTGACCGGATAGCCCCTGAGGGCCAGGAAGTAGGCGGCGGTCAGGCCGGCCGGGCCCGATCCGATCACGGCGATCTTTTCGCCGCGTTTTTCGGCCTCGATGGCCGGCACATAGCGTTCGCCGCTCTTGCGTTCGTAATCGGCCAGGAAGCGATGCAGTTCGCGGATGGCCAGCGGCTGGTCCACATCGTTGCGCGTGCATTCGCCTTCGCAGGGATGATGGCACACCCGTCCGCAAACACCCGGGAAGGGATGGTCCTGTTTGAACAGCTTCAAGGCTTCTTTGTAGCGGCCGTCGTTGATCAGGGCGATGTACCCCTGGATGCTCACGTGGGCCGGGCAGGTGGCCTTGCACGGCGCCGTGCCGCGTTTGTCGATGGCAAAGGCGCTGGGCATGCCCTGGGGATAGAGCTTAAAGGCCGCCTTGCGCTCGCGCAGGCCCTCGTCGAAGGTGTTGGGCACGCTGATGGGACACACCTTGGCGCACTCGCCGCAGGCTGTGCACTTGTCCAATTCGACATAGCGCGGCTTTTCCAGCAGGGTGACCTTGAAATTGCCGGCCTCGCCCTCGACCTTTTCCACTTCGGTCCGGGTAAACAGGTCGATGTTCAGGTGCCGGCCCGCCTCCACCAGTTTGGGCGAGATGATGCACATGGAGCAGTCATTGGTGGGAAAGGTCTTGTCCAGCTGGGCCATGACGCCGCCGATGGCGGTTTTGCTCTCCACCATCTTGACCAGGTAACCGGAATCGGCCAGATCCAGGGAGGCCTGAATACCGGCGATACCGCCGCCGACCACCATGACGGATCCCACCACACTCTTTTTTTCATCGGACGGTTTTTCTGATTGCATCGTTATTCCCCTGTAAAATGTTGTTGGTCTGAGCCACACCTATGATTCGTCGAACTTCCGCCCGGGGCGGAAGGCAATGGCACTCGGAAGGAAACTGTATCCGCTCGATCTATCGGGTTGAAATTCTGCAACAGATATGCCAAATTGGGACAAAGCGATTGGATAAGGACGATTATTTAAAAAATACAGACTGTTGGTGATATACGGGGCTGTCGACGCAATCGTTCGATCCAGCTCCCCCGGGAAAAATGAAGTGTGCCAAAATGGAGTGCGGCATTCATTTTATTCTGATATGTGAATTGGTTGTGGATAAACATGCCATTTTGGAACGGTTCGCTCCAAACGCTCCATAATGGCGTGGTTGCACCAGCCGGGACCCTCCTATGATTCAGGTGGCAACATGAGCAATCCGATTATTCTCATTGATGACGACAGCGACTATCTCGAGCTTCTGGCCGGCAAGCTGCGCGATCTGGGATACACCGATCTGCATCTGATGGACGACCCGATGGTGGCGGCGGCGGCTTTTGAAAAGGGCGAGCCCTTCGATCTGGCCCTCATCGACATGACCATGCCCGAAATGGACGGCATGGCCCTGCTCGACCACATCAAGAATACCAGTCCGGGCACCGAGTGCATCATGGTCACGGCCATCAACGAGGCGCGCACGGCCGTGGATTGCCTGCGGCGCGGCGCCTACGACTATCTGGTCAAGCCGGTGGCCAGGGATGTGCTGGCGCTCACCCTGCCGCGCGCCCTGGAGCGCAAACGCCTGCTGGATATTCTGGATCTGGAAAAGGGCCAGGCCCATCCCGAACTGGTCAATCCCGTGCCGTTTGAACCCATCATCACCCAATCGCCGGCCATGCGCCGCATCCTCAAGGAGGCGGAGCTGCATGCGGCCAGCAGTGTGCCGATTCTCATCACCGGCGAGAGCGGCACCGGCAAGGAGCTGCTGGCCCGGGCGATCCACAATGCCAGCGGCCGGGCCCAATTCCCGTTTACGCCGATCAACATGGCCTCCATATCGGCCAATCTTTTCGAGGCCGAATTTTTCGGCCATACGCGGGGCGCGTTTACCGGGGCTGCGGCGTCACGGACCGGGTTTCTGGAACACACCCACCAGGGGACCTTGTTTTTGGACGAGATCGGCGACCTGCCCCTGGAGCTGCAGGGCAAACTGCTGCGGGTGCTGCAGGAGGGCGAATTTTCGCGGGTGGGCAGCAGCGAGCGCACCCGGGTGGACCTGCGGTTCATCGCGGCCACCAACGAGGATCTGGACCGCATGATGGCCCGCAAGGCGTTTCGCAAGGACCTGTATTACCGTATCCGCGGCGGTTGGCTGCACCTGCCGCCCTTGCGCGAGCGACCCGATGACATCCCCTTGCTGGCCGATGCCTTTCTGGCCAAATACGAGGAGATGCCTATGGGCAAGCGTCGCCTTACGGCCGCGGCCCTGGAACGGCTCATGGCCTATGCCTGGCCGGGCAATGTGCGCGAGCTCAAATCGATCATCCAATCGGCGGTCAACCTGGCCCAGAACAAACCCATCGACCTGGTGCACCTGCCCGAACATTTGCGCATGCTGCCCAAACGGCCCAGAATACCGGGTGCCGATGGAACCGGCCGACACGTGCGGCCTCTGTCCGAGGTGGAGAAGGAGCACATCCTGAACGTCTACCAGATGCTGGACCAGAACAAGTCCCAGGCCGCCAAGGCGTTGGGGATCGGGCTCAATACGTTGCGGCGCAAATTGTCTTCTTACGGGATAGAATAGGAAAAAGGTATGAAAGTATGAAGGTATGAAAGTAGGAAAGTTGCGTGAGCGCGTGCGGCCTGATGCCGCTTTTCAGGATTGGATCAGGTGGGGGTGAGGTCGCTGAACTGCGTTTTGCCTGCCTGGAGCACCTGGAAGTGCACCTCGCCGATGGGTCGGTCCCCGATACTGGCCACGGCGCTGATCTCCCGGTACTGATCCACGGCTATGCGGTTTTGGCTGCGAATGGTGATGCAGGCGTCGACGGGGATGCAGTCGATGGAAAAGTCGGCCCGTTTGATGCCCACCAGCCATCCACCGGCGGGCCGCTGCTCGCCGTCCGACTCTGGCGCATGGGACCGCCCCGAACTGACGGCGGCCGTCTGGGCGGCCAGTTCGATCAGAATGATCGGATGGACACCGTCCGGCGTCATCAACGGCCAGTCGGGCCGTACCGTCGCCTGGGTGACGGCCAGATCCGCCTCCACGATGAGGATGGTATCGACCAGGCGCATCCGCCCGCGGTGGGGTATCACATCTTCAATGGCGTAGGGCGCGTTCATCTATTCGATTGACATTGATTGATGTTGATCGATGTTGATTGAGGCTTTCCGTCCGGCGGCGGTTGGTTTGGGGCGCCGCATCTGGGCCGCATCTGGGCCGCATCTGGATCGACAAGCCGGTTTTATGTTGAAATCCTTGGTAATTAAAGATATCGAGGGCCTTATACGGCAATTCGACGGGCCTGTAAAGGCATTCGAATGGCCGGCACGTTCGGGGTGAGTCGATGAAAATAGAAGATGTGCCACAGGATGACAACCCAACCTTCAAGGGTTATGGTACCAAAGCGGTCTATGCCGTGGACGAGCGCGGGCGCTACACCAAAACCGCGACGAGCGGCTGGGACGTGGAAGAGGTGGTGCTGCGCGATGTGCTCGAGGATTTCGATGCCCTGGCCGCCGATGCCAAGCGGCGGGTGTTGCAGGGTGAAACCTCGCCCATCGAATTTTTTCTCTACCGGCGCTTGATGGATCTGCCCAGCCTGGCCCGTTCCATGGGGTTGTGGCAATGGCAAGTGCGGCGCCACCTCAAGCCCAAGGTATTTAAAAAACTGAGCGTTGCCCGGCTCCAGCAATATGCCGACCTGTTTCGCATCGACCTGAGCGCCCTGACGCACTTTAAGGAGACGACCGATATTGAACCTGATTCATGATTTCGAGCACCAGCATTTTGCCCACTGCGAAAGCGGTGTCATGTCCACCTTGTTGAAGCACAAAGGCCTGCATCTCTCCGAACCCATGGTATTCGGCCTTTCCGGCGCGTTGTGTTTTGCATTTCTGCCGTTCATGAAGTTCGGCAACATGCCGCTGGTGTCCTACCGCATGTTCCCCGGCCATATCGTCAAGACCCTGCCCAAGCGCCTGGGCGCCGCCTATCTGCGCAAGCGCTACAGACATCCGGAACAGGCCATGGAGGAACTCGACGATCATCTGGCCGCCAGTCAACTGGTCGGGCTTCAGACCTCTGCCTACCACACCACCTACTTTCCGCCCGAGATGCGCTTTCAGTTCAACGCGCACAACATCATCGTGGTGGGCAAGCAGGAGGACGAATACCTGGTCAGCGACCCGGTTTTTGACCAGATCCAGCGCATCAAGTCCGCCGATTTGAAACTGGCCCGCTTTGCCAAGGGGCTGAGCGCTCCCCAGGGGCTGACCCACTACCCGATCGATGTGCCGGAAGCCAATGACCTGGATCTGGTCAAGTTGATCCGAAAGGCGATCAAAAAGACGGTGAACATGATGCTCTATGCGCCGGTGCCCTGGATCGGCGTCAAAGGCATCAACCACCTGGCCCGCCGCGTGGCACGCCTGTCGGCCCGTGGGGATGGGCGGTACACGCGGTTGTTTTTGGGCAACATCGTACGCATGCAGGAGGAGATCGGCACCGGCGGCGGTGGATTTCGTTTCATGTATGCGTCGTTTCTGCAGGAGGCTTACCAGGTTACCGGATGGCCGGCGCTGCAAGAGGCCTCGGCTCGGATGACCGCCGCCGGCGATGCCTGGCGCGACTTTGCGCTGGCATGCGCCCGCATCGTTAAAAGCAAGAATGGCACCGACCCGGCCGAGGTCGCGCCGCTCTTGAAAGCATGCGGCGAAAACGAGCGACAGCTTTACAAAATGTTGAAAAGTGCCGTATAAGGGCATCATATTCTCACCCGGCTTCATTGGAAGATCATAGTGTAAGACATTGAATTCCTATATAGCATGCCATGATTGCGATTTGCTCCACCGCCGGCAGCCGTTGCCGCCGGCTGGTGTGGCCACCTGTTCGCGTTGCGGGACCATCCTTTACCGAAGCCGCCGCAACAGTCTCGATCGCACCCTGGCCATGGCCGTTTGCGGTCTGATTCTTTTCATCATCGCCAACCTGAGTCCGTTTTTGACCCTCAAATTCGAAGGACAGACCCAGGAGACCAACCTGGTGACCGGCGTGATGGAACTTTACCGCCAGGGCATGGTGCCCATCGCCCTGCTGGTGCTGGCCACCGGCATCGCTTTTCCCCTGCTGGAACTGACCGGGCTGATCTACCTGCTGCTGCCGCTCAAGTTCGATCGCACGCCATGGGGCATGGCCGGTGTCTTTCGCGTGATCCGCGCCTTGCAGCCGTGGGGTATGACCGAGGTGTTTCTGCTGGGCATTCTCGTCTCCATCGTCAAGCTGGCCGGCATGGCGACGGTAATTCCGGGCGCGGCCCTGTATGCCTTTCTGGCCCTAATTTTCGTCGTCGCGGCCACGGCCGCAACCTTGGATCCGGACATTGTATGGGACCGCGTGAAGATTACCCTCTGACGACTGTCGTCGTGCCGTTGACGGCCCAGAAGGCGGGCCTGGCCTGCTGCCAGGTCTGTGGCCTGCTGTCCCGGCTCGATGGTCAGGAGCTCACCGCCCGCCCGGTCTGCCCGCGTTGCGGCGCCTGCCTGCACCGGCGCAAGCCCAACAGCCTGGCTCGCACCTGGGCCCTGGTGATTGCGGCCCTCGTGCTGTATGTTCCGGCCAACGTGCTGCCGGTGACCCACATGACCTACCTGGGGAAAAGCCAGGCCGATACGATTCTCAGCGGCGTCTTTTATTTCATGCGCACCGGCAGCTGGCACATCGCGCTGATCATCTTCGTGGCCAGTGTGGTGGTGCCGGCCCTGAAGCTGATAGTGCTGGGCTACCTGCTGATCTCGGTCCAGCGGCGGTCCCATCGCCATCCCCAGGAGCGCACCCGCCTCTATCGCATCATAGAAGCCATCGGCCGCTGGTCCATGGTGGATATCTATGTGGTCGCGGTGATGGTGGCCCTGCTGAACCTGGGGCGCCTGGCCGATATCGACGCTGGATTGGGGGCTGTTTTTTTCGGGGCCGTGGTGGTGCTCACCATGTTCGCGGCCAATAGTTTCGATCCGCGGATGATCTGGGATGTCATGGAGAAACGCGAATGAGCGATGCGGAAAAAGAGGCTGCATCCGGTCTGGACAATGTGCCCCAGGCGATGATCCGGCCCGATAAGCGGTTCGGACTGATCTGGCTCATCCCTCTCGTGGCCGCCCTGGTGGGCGTGGGGTTGGCCGTCAAGGCCATCACCGAGGCCGGTCCCACCATCCACATCGCCTTTCATACCGCCGAAGGGCTGGAGGCCGGCAAGACCAAGATCCGCTACAAGGAGGTCGAGATCGGGCGGGTCGAATCCATTCGGCTGGGAAAGGACCTCAGCGAGGTGACCGTGACCGCCAAAATGGTCAAGGATATCGAAGACTATCTGACCGAGAACACCCGTTTCTGGGTGGTCCGCGCCCGGGTGGCGGCCGGCCAGGTGTCCGGCTTGAGCACCCTGTTCTCCGGTGCCTATATCGGCATGGATCCCGGGCAGCCGGGCAAACCGGCCAGCACCTTCGTGGGGCTGGAGACGCCCCCGGCGGTGACCATGGACACGCCGGGCGGCTATTTCAATCTCAGGGCCGAGCGGTTGGGCTCCCTGGACATCGGGTCGCCGGTTTACTATCGCCAGATCCGGGTAGGCCAGGTGGTCAGCTACCAGATGACCGAGGACGGCTCCGCAGTGGATATCCGCGTCTTCATCAACGATCCGCACCACGACCGTATCCATAAAAACACCCGCTTCTGGGATGCCAGCGGCCTGAACGTCTCCATGGGCGCCGACGGCGTCAAACTCAACACAGAATCGGTCCTGAGCTTGTTGATCGGCGGCATCGCTTATGAGACCCCGACCAACCTGAAGCCCGGCGAGGTGGCCGACGAGCGGCACACCTTTCATTTGTACGCCAGCAAGGACCAGATCGATGATCCCCAGTATACGGAGCGCCACTACGTCGTGGCCTATTTCGACGAAGCGGTGCGCGGCCTCAAAAAGCATGCGCCCGTGGAGTTCAGCGGTATCAAGGTGGGCGAGGTGGTGAACATCCGACTGGAGTTCGACCAGAAAAACCTGCAGTTTCGGATTCCCGTGCTCCTGGCCATCGAACCGGACCGCATCGATGTGAAGGGCCATATGAACGGCGACGGCGAAGCGATGATCGCCAAATTGATCGCCAAGGGATTGCAGGCCCAATTGCGCACCGGTTCGCTGCTGACCGGCCAGATGTTCGTCAATTTGAGCATGAATCCGGAGGCGTCTCGAACGAAAGTGACGCACAACGGCCCATTCCCGGTGATTCCCACGGTGCCCGGCTCCACCGAAGAGATCGCCGCCAGTCTGGCCCGATTCGCCGGCGAACTGGAAAAGGTGCCGGTGGCGCAAATCGGCCGCGACCTGAGCCAGAGCCTTAAAAATATCAATACCCTGGTCGGTTCCGAAGACCTGGCCGAAGCGATCCGCGGCCTGCGCCGCAGCCTGGATCAGATCAGCCAATTCACCGCCGGGCTGAACCAGGATACCGTGCCCAAAATCGACCAGGCGCTGGCACAATTGAATCGCACCCTCACAGAGGCCGAACGGGCCATGACCGCCGCCGAGCACCTGGCCAGCGGTTCCGGGCCGCTGACCTATGAGCTGCAGACGCTGATGAAGCAGCTGGCCAAGGCGGCCCAGGCGATTTCCGTTCTGGCCGACTATCTGCAGCGCCATCCGGAAGCCCTGGTTTTCGGGAAAGGAGATCCACAGCCGTGAAAATACGCGCTGGTCTTTACGTCTTGTCGGCCCTGCTGCTGGTCTGGATGGCAACGGGTTGCACCACCTCTTCCTCGGCCGTCACCTTTTATGGACTCGAGGCCGTGGCCGGCGGTCCATCCGGATCGATCACCCTTTTCCAGCACGACCCGGCCATCGGCATCGGTCGGGTGACCCTGCCGGCCTATCTCGACCGGCCCCAGATCGTTATCCGCCCCCAGCCCAACCAGTTGCGCGTCGACGAATACCACCGCTGGGCCGGCGCGCTGGAGGACGAGGTCCAGCGGGTCCTGATCGAAAACCTGATGACCCTCACCGGTGTGCAGCGCATCGCGCGCCTGCCCTGGCCCGGTGACTTTCAACCGGATGTGACCCTTCGAATGGACATCTACCGTTTCGAGGCCGGATCCGGAAACACGGTGCGCCTGCTGGCCGCGGTCACGCTGGTCCGGCGCGATGACCGGCAACCCCCCGAGACGTGGACCGTCCATCTGGAAGAAGCCGCGGCCGGCGGCACCTATGCCGATTTGACGGCCGCCCAGAGCCGGCTTCTGGCTGCCCTGAGCCGCGACATCGCCGAAAGGCTCAGCCGGCCGTGACGTGGATGCACCCATGAACCGATACGCGATCAGCGGCGTTCTCATCGCAGACCACCGCGACCTGGATTCAGATGCCGCTCGTGAGCGTCCGCTACCCTCTCTTCCGGTTCCCGGTTGGACCGAGGCGGCTGCCGTGATGGCATCGCGGTTCGATGAATTCATCGTGGTGGCGGCCGATCCATCCGCATGCCTGGAATGGGATGCGCTGATCGTCCGCGATCATTACAGGCCGCCGGGACTGCTCAGCGGCATTCACGCCGGGCTCTTCAGCGCGAGTCATTCCCACATTTTCGTGGCCGCAGCCGGCGACCCGGTGACATCGGATGGCGTCGAGCCGTTGATAAAGACGCTCGAGTCCCGCTGGGATGCCGTGCTGCACGAGTCGGGTCCAACATGCGCGGCGCTGCCGGGCATTTATGGCAAGCGGGCCCTGCGGCCGTTGACCCAGCTCCTGGCATCCGGGGAGTGGCGATTCGATCGGTTTTTATCCCGGATTCGCACCCGAAGCGTCGCCGCGCAGGATTTGAATCCTGCCGGTAGACCACACCGTTAATCCGGCGAGTGGCACGGATTTCGGCCACCGCCTCGTTTTTTGTCGGCATCATATAAAAGGAGGAACCCATGGATTTCAATAGCCTGCTCGAACAGCTCAAAAATCATCCCGCATACGAAAAGGTCGGCATGGTGTTGTGCCACCAAGGCGTGGTCCGGGCCACTTCCCGGGATGGTCGGGCCGTGCGCGGGTTGCGAGTGGCCGTGGACGAACGGCGCCTGGAGCAGATCATCGAGGAAAAAAAGGCCCTTCCGGGGGTCGTGGAGATCCTCGTTCAAATCAACGCCGACCGGGAATTGAAGGTCGGCGACGATGTGATGGGGCTGGTGGTGGCCGGCGACATCCGTGAGAACGTCATTGCCGCATTGAGTGACACCCTCAATGCCATCAAGACCAAAGCGACCAAAAAGATCGAACACTTTTCCGAATAGGAGACGCCATCATGGGCGAGCTGACCCATATCGATGACCAGGGCCGCGTGCGCATGGTGGATGTGACCGCCAAGCCGGTCACCAGCCGGACGGCCCGGGCCCAGGCCGTGATCCACATGCAGCCCGACACCTTTGCCATGATCCGTGATCAGGGCGTCCGCAAGGGCAATGTCCTCGAGACGGCGCGCATCGCCGGCATCATGGCGGCCAAACGGACGGCCGATTGGATCCCCATGTGCCACCCATTGAACCTGACCCACGCCCAGGTCGATTTTTTTCCCGAACCTTCGGGTACGGCCATCCGCATCGAGACCGTGGTGCGGGTCACGGCCCAGACCGGTATCGAGATGGAGGCGTTGACGGCCGCCGCGGCCGCCGCCTTGACGATCTACGACATGTGCAAGGCCTATGACCGCGCCATGACCATTACCGATATCGTTCTTCTGGAAAAAAGCGGAGGCAAGAGCGGTACTTGGACCCGCGATGACCATGCTTCGAAATAGTCCCGTGTCCGGCAACCGGAATAATCGATCCCTATGACCAGATGGACCTTTCCTTCTGAAAAATCGATGGCTGTGCGGCTGTGCGCCGTTCTGGTCGTGTTGGGCCTGCTGGCGGCCTGCGCGCCGCGGCCCATCACCCGCGAAACGGCGCTGGTGCGCATCGCACCGGGCCACGGCCCTGTGTTTATCGACGATGCGGCCTACGACCAGTTGGCCCGCGGCATTGCCATGAGCCTGCTCTATCTGCGCAAACGGCCGCCCCAGGATATCGTCTATTTCGGCACAGATGGATACACGGTGGCTCACCTGATCCGATCCCTGGAAACCTTTGCCGATCTGATCGCCCAGCGGCCCACGGCCGACCAGTTGAGCCGCATGATCGGCGAGCGTTTCCACGTCTACCAGGCCGTCGGACGCAGCAAGCAGCGCGATGTGCTGTTCACCGGTTATTACGAGCCGATCGTGCGGGGCAGTCGGGTCCCTTCGGATCGATTTCCAGTGCCCGTCCACTCCCGGCCGGCCGACCTGGTGGAGATCGATCTCTCCCCGTTTGCCCAGGATCTCAAAGGCCGCCGTATCGTCGGGCGCTATACCGGCCGCACGGTGGTGCCCTATCCGGACCGGGGGCAGATCCGCAAGGAGCGGGATTTTGATCGCAAGGCAACGCCCATCGCCTGGTTGAGCGACGAGGTGGATCTGTTCAACCTGATGGTGCAAGGCTCAGGAAAGGTGCTGTTCGAGGATGGGAAGCTGCTCGATATCCATTTTGACGGCTCAAACGGTCACGCCTACCGGAGCATCGGCCGCCTGCTCATCGACCAGGGCAAAATCAGCAAGGACAAGATGTCCATGCAGGCGATCCGGGATTATTTGAAGGCCCATCCCGACGAGGCCGATGCCATCATGAACCACAATCCGCGCTTTATTTTCTTTCGCGCCATCGACCAGGGACCGCTGGGCGCCCTGGGCGTCTCTCTGACGCCCAACCGCTCGCTGGCCGTGGATCGTGGCCTGTATCCCCTGGCGGCCCTGGCCTATATCGATGCACTGCCCACGCCCCGGGTGGACGAAAGTGGACGGATCGTGGATTGGCAGGCCCACCATGGATTCGTGCTGGCCCAGGACACCGGCAGCGCCATCACCGGCGCGGGCCGGGCCGACTTTTTCTGGGGACATGGGGTGCGCGCCGAAACCGCCGCCGGCCACCTCAAGCATCACGGACGACTCTATTTTCTGGTGCTCAAGGCCATGCCGGCGGCGCCCTAAACGATCATATTTCCTAGAATTTCAGATTGTTGGAATAGTTTTCGGGTTCAGGTTCCGCTTGACAAGGTAGGATAAAAACCATACAAGATAAAGCTTACGGTATCGGGTCTGCAAAGCTGGGCGGCCACGAGACGATCACAGCATAAAGGAGTCCTTCCATGTTCGGAATCGGCATGCCGGAGCTGCTGCTTATATTGGCGGTGGCGCTCATCGTCATCGGTCCCAAGAAATTGCCCGATCTGGCCAAATCCCTGGGCAGGGCCATGGGAGAGTTCAAGCGCGCCACCAACGACCTCAAGCAGAGTATCGAGCAGGAGACCGGTCTGGACGAGGTGCGCCAGAGCATGAGTGAAGTCAAGCAGGACCTGCGGCGATCGTTCGATGATATCGATACCCGGCCGCTGGGCGCATCCGGCGCAGCGCCCGCCGATACCCAAGCGCCAACTCCGGAAGAGATCGCCCTGGCCAAACTCGAAAAGGATCCGGATGACGCCGGCGGGGAAGCCGGATCGAAAACGGTCGACGGTTCGACAGCCAAGTCCGGGGAGGGCGACGTCCGATGACCGACCTGGAAAAACAGCCGTTCACCGCCCATCTCGAGGAACTGCGCTCCCGCCTGATCAAGTCGTTTATTGCCGTGACCATCGGCTTTCTGCTTTCCTATTTTTTCAAAGAAAAGATCTTTGAGATCCTCACCCTGCCGCTGATCAAGGTGATGAATCCAGGCGACCACCTGATCTATACCAACCTGCCCGAAGCCTTTTTCACTTTTTTGAAGGCGGCCTTTATTTCCGGGATCATGGTGGCCTCGCCCTATCTGCTCTATCAGTTCTGGATGTTTGTGGCCCCGGGGCTCTACGACAAGGAAAGGCGGATGGTGTTGCCCGTCCTGTTTCTTTCCACCTTATTTTTCCTGGGCGGGGCCCTGTTCGGCTACTTTGTGGTCTTTCCGCTCGGTTTCGAGTTTTTCCTCAGTTTCGCCAGTGACAATATTCGACCCATGCCCTCCATGAAAGAGTATCTGGGGTTTGCCTCGAAACTGTTGCTGGCTTTCGGCGTGGCCTTCGAATTGCCGCTGGTGCTGACCTTTCTGGCGCGACTGGGCATCGTATCGGTCGACATGCTCAAGCGGTATCGCAAGTATGCCATCCTGCTATTTTTCGTTGGGGCTGCGATCCTGACGCCACCCGACGTGGTGTCCCAAGTGCTCATGGCCGTGCCCATGATGTTGCTCTACGAATTGAGTATATTCGGGGCGCGCATCTTCGGCCGGAAAAAGGAGCTGGCGGAAGATACGGAGGAGGAGCCCCAAGCCGCGGCCACGGATGGTGGCGAGTAGCCGTTTTTGGGCATAGCCGGAACCGGTTGTGGGAGGCCACGCCGTTGACAGCCAAAAACGGAGTTGATAGAACCCCTGGTAGGCAAGCCTACAGGATACCCATTCCAAAGGAGGTGAACAATTGATGAAAAAGCGTTCATTGGCATTGACGGTCATCGTTGCACTGGCATTGGTGATGTTCGCGGCGGCCGGTATTTATGCGGCCACCGCGCCGGACGTGATCAAAATGGCGACACTTTACGAGAAGACCAAGACCCAAGTCGTCTTTTCCCACCTGAAACACAGCACCGATTACAAGGTCGGTTGTGGGGAGTGTCACCATGACGACAAGGGCCAGCCGTTGAGCTCCTTGAAGGACGGCGACCCGGTTCAGAGCTGTTTCGAATGTCACAACAAGCCCGGCGAGCTGAAAGGCAAGAAAGCCAAGGGGTTGTCCCAAACGGAAAAGCTTGCCTATCATGCGAATGCGTTACATGAAAACTGCATCGGGTGCCACAAGAAATACAACAAAGACAACAACACCAAGGCCGCGCCGCAAAAGTGCACGGATTGCCATCCCAAGGAAAAGTAGATTCGATTTCCGAAAGATAAAAAGCAGAAGGGCCGATTGTCGCTGAGACAATCGTGCCTTCTGCGAGCAGGCCTCACCTCATGTGCCGGATTCGAGCGCATCGCCGTTAGCGGACGTCCGATCTCTTGAAGTTAAACCTCTTCGAGGTCCGAAACGCACTCTTCGCTTTGGCTGTAATTGCCAGCCCAACGCACCAGAACATAGTTGGGTTTGCCTTGCACCAATCCTTCGACGATACCGCACAAGGCGTCCATTTTACGGCGAAAATCTCTGTATGTAACCATTGAGCCCTGATCCATCTTCATCACCTTTCCACCCAACGTTAAACCCGTTAATCAGCAAAAAACATGCCGGTGATAATATTGGCTGCTATTTGACTAATTTATTTATAGCCTATTGATATAAAGAAAAATATTTCAAAACCAACTCTGTTTGACGTGAAACCGCCGGTCCGCATGTAAATCACGATACCCAATCTGTATGGTATTATTTTCCCAGTGTGGTGCGCCAAACCAGCAGGGAACCCTCCCAACCATCGTCGAGCGGGTTGAACATCTCTTACCAATGTTCAGGGCGTTTTTCAAGAAACTAACCGCAATTCGGTATCTCGTCGGGTATCTTGCCCGGTGACCCGGTCGGCTGGCCTGAACCGGCTTCCCGGCATCGGGCCAGGATGAATTCGGTCTGGATGCGGATATAATCGTCAATGGTGTAACGGCCGGCCAGAAACCAGCGCCGGAAGGCCCACATGTGACCCAACACCGAGATGTTGTGGGCGATCAGGTCGAGGGTGTCGCGGTCCATGGCCGAAAGATCCCCCGTCTTAACGAGTTGCCGAAGCACATCGGCGAAAAGTTCGGTGATGCGGATTTCGTTTTCCAGAACGACTTTGCGCCATTTTGCCGGCAGCGACTGGGTCTCCTGGTAGATGAGCAGAATGTGATCGCCCATGCGGTGGCATACCCGAAGATAATCCCGGATCGCGGCGGCCAGCGGATGGATGCCCGCATCGGCGCGCTTCAACGCGTCGCTCACCGCATTCTGCATTTCTGTATGGATCAGCGTGCAGACCAGGTAGAGGATATCTTCCTTGGAGGAGACATACTCATATAGGAGGCCGTTGGAAATACCGGCCGCGCGGGCGATCTGGCGCGTGGTGGTCTTGTGAAAACCGCGCTCGAGGAACATCTCGACGGCCGCGTCCGCAATCTGGGTGCGCCGGCGTTCGACCAGGCCCTGGTCCTTGACGTGGGTCGGAATCTCTTCGAAGGCGCTGTTTTTAAGGGCCATAAGGTGATCTCCCCTTTCCGAACGGCCAGCGCTCGGCGGGTGCTGAGCGGTCGCTCAAGCAACCTACGTTTTACCCCGGCCGGCTGTCAAGATCTAAAGTCGAGTGCATCTATTCGCCCTGAAGAGCAGCATTACCGAAGGAGTTTGAAAAAAATTCGCATAGCAACGGTTATGGCAGGCGTGGGTGGGGCGTGTGGCATCGGCCACCTGCTCCATCCACGCCGGGTATAATGAATAGAATAGTATTCAGTTAGAATCCCCGGGATGCTTTTTGATCGCTTGACAAGCGGTCCCGGGAGTGGCTAAAGTGAGCCTGGATCTACCGACCGGACGGTAGGTTGCGGATAAAAATAAATATTCAAATACTTTCAAACAGTTGAAATCGTACCCCCACTGCCGCCGTTTGGATTGGAAAGACGACGCCCCATGAGTTCCATGAAAGAGACGATCAAGCAGGTGGCCATCGACCTGTTTTTTCAAAAAGGGTATTTTGCCACCAGCATCAGCGAAATCGCTCGGGGCTGCGATATCCGCAAGGCCAGCATCTATTACCATTACAGCGGCAAGGAGGTGCTGCTGCTGGATATCATGCAGACCACCATGCAGGATCTGCTCAGCAACCTCCAGGCCGGCCTGGCCCAGGCCGGGAGCGTCGAGGCGAGCATGCGGGCCGCGGTGCGCACCCATGTCGTGTTTCACCTGCGCCGCCAGAAGGAAACCTTCATCGCCAGCAGCGAACTGAGAGGTCTTTCTCCGGAAAATTTCAAACTGATCGTGACCCAGCGCGACGATTACGAACGCATTTTTCAAAGCCTCATCGGGCAGGGCATCGACGGCGGTATCTTTGCCGGTGGGGATATCAAGATTCTTTCCTATGCCATTTTAACCCTTTGCACGGCCGGTGCGTCCTGGTTTCGGCCCGAAGGGCGGTTTTCGGTGGAGCAGATCGCCGAGATTTACGAAAATTTCGTCATCAATGGACTCAAGGCCGCGCAGTGGTCGTGCGTCGGCTCGGCGGCCCGGGCGTCCTATTGAATGCCATGGGGTGAATTCAGACCGGCGCGAGAAAGGAGGCTACGGTGGATTTTGACTTGACCCGTGAACAGGAGATGATCCGCAGGGAGGTGCGCGCTTTTGCGGAAAAGGAGATCGCGCCGGTGGCGGCCGAACTGGATGACCAGGAGCGCTTTTCGGCCGAATTGACGCGCAAGATGGGTGACATCGGCCTCTTCGGCATGATCGTCTCAGAGGATTACGACGGCCAGGGACTGGATTACCTCTCTTATATCATCGCCGTGGAAGAGGTGGCGCGGGTGGATGGCTCCCAGGCCGCCACCATCGCGGCGGGAAACTCCCTGGGCATCGGCCCTCTTTACTATTTCGGCACCGAGGCGCAGAAGCGAAAGTACCTGCCGCCCCTGTGCCGGGGCGAGGCCCTCTGGGGATTCGGGCTCACCGAACCCACGGCCGGTTCGGATGCTGGCGGCAGCAAGACCACGGCCGTCAAGGATGGAAACGACTGGGTGATCAACGGTTCCAAGATTTTCATCACCAATTCGGCCTGCGACATGACCTTGGGAGTGACGGTGCAGGCCGTCACCGGCACCCGGCCCAGCGGCAAGCCCGAATACACCTGTTTCCTGGTGGAAAGCGGCACGCCCGGTTTCAAGGCCGTGGCCATGAAGGGCAAGTTGATGTGGCGCGCCTCCAACACGGGAGAGCTCTATTTCGATGATGTGCGCGTACCCGAAGAGAACATCCTGGGCCGACCGGGCGACGGGTTCCACCAGATGCTCCAGACCCTTGACGGCGGACGCCTCTCCATCGGCGCCATGGGGTTGGGCGGAGCCGTGGGCGCCTATGAAATGGCCCTGAAATATGCCCGCAGCCGGGAACAGTTCGGCCAGCCCATCTCCAAGTTCCAGGCCGTGGCCTTCAAACTGGCCGACAGCGCCATGGAAATCGAATGCGGCCGCAATGTGCTCTACAAAGCGTGCTGGTTGCGGGACCGGCACCGGCCTTTTGCCAAGGAGGCGGCCATGGCCAAGCTTTACTGCTCCGAATTGATGGGGCGCGTGGCCAATCATGCCGTGCAGATTCACGGCGGCTACGGCCTGATGAAAGACTACCATGTGGAGCGTTTTTACAGGGATCAAAAGTTGCTGGACATCGGTGAGGGCACGTCTGAGGTGCAGCGTATCGTCATCTCCAGGCACATCGGGTGTTAAGCGACAGGGAAGCATGAAGCTCGGAACGTTGGAAAGTGGCACGTCAAGGCGGGTGCCGATGGAATGCGAGCGATGTTCGGTGAGTTGTATACAAGGGGGATATCATGAATGACAAACTGGTGCTTTGCGAAGTGGACGAAGGTATTGCCACCGTCACACTGAACCGGCCCGAGGTGATGAATTCGTTCAATTTCGCCATGCTCCGGGCCCTGGGCGAGCAGATGGCCGCCCTGCGGTTCGATGCTTCGGTGCGGGTGGTCATCATCACTGGGGCCGGCGACCGCGCTTTCAGCGCCGGGGCCGATCTCAAGGAGCGGGCCGGCATGGCGCCCGAGGAGGTCAGGGCCTTTATCTTCTCGATCCGCCGGCTCATGGACGACATCGAAAACTTTCCGCGGCCGATTATCGCGGCGGTCAACGGCGTGGCCCTGGGCGGCGGCACCGAACTGGCCCTGGCGTCCGATCTCCGCCTGGCCTCTGAAACCGCTACCATGGGGCTGACCGAAACCCGTCTGGCCATCATTCCCGGCGCCGGCGGCACCCAGCGGTTGCCGCGGCTGGTCGGCCGGGGCATGGCCAAGGAGCTGATCTTCACGGGCCGCCGCATCGATGCGCGCCAGGCGCTGCAGATCGGTCTGGTCAACCATGTCTATCCGGCCGGCGACCTGATGGAAGAGGCGCGCTGCCTGGCGCGCGACATATGCCAATCCGGCCCCGTGGCCGTGGAACAGGCCAAGTACGCCATCAACAGGGGCCTGGAAACCGATATGGCCACCGGCCTGGCCATCGAATCCAATGCCTATTGGATCTGCATCCCCACCGAGGATCGGACCGAGGGGCTGACCGCGTTTCGGGAAAAGCGCAAGCCGAATTACAAGGGGAGATAGTTTAAAGTGTAAAGTTTTAAGTGTTAAGTGAAGGTATTCTATCATTTATATGAAAAATGCATCTGGAGCGGTTGCTCGTGCACTCCAGGCGTTCGATGTTCAAGTCATCACTTTAAAACCAAGACGAGGTGTGAGCCATGACCGAATATGACTACTGGAAAATATTTCCGCGTATGCCGCGCAAGGTGACCATCGGCGACATCACGATCCGGGACGGCTTCCAGCACCTGGAGAAGTTCATCTCCACCCGGGCCAAGATCTTCTACCTGGAGGAGTTGATCTTCGCCGGTTGCCGCAACATCGAGGTGACCAACCTGGGCAACCCCTATCTTATGCCCCAGTTCAGCGACGCCGAGGAGTTGCTCAGGCACTTGCGCAGCCAACGCTTCAAAGATCGCTGTGCCCGCAAGGGGATCAATTATGACGATCTGGTGTTGACGGCCATCACCATCCGCGAACCGGCGGTGGACCGCGCCATTCGTCTCAAGGAGCAGGGTGTCGGACCGGACCGGGTCCTGATGATGGTCTCCACCGAAGAGGCGCACCATTTCGCCAACTCGGGTTGCACGCTGCCCGAGTATTGGGAGGAATCCGAACGCTGCATCAAAAAGTGCCGGGACGCGGGCATCAAGATGTGCGGCACGGTGAGCACCATCTGGGGCAGCCCCATCGGCGGGGCCACGCGGCTGGAAGATGCCGTGGAGTTCACCAAACGCTGGCTGGAGATCGGTGCCGACGACATCGAGCATGCCGACCACGACGGCAGCGCCTCGGCGCCGGAGGTCTACCGATATTTCTCCATGATCCTCGACGAAATTCCCGATACGCGCCTGCACATCGCCCACTTCCACGAGACCAAGCGGGTGGCGTCGGCTTCGGTGCTGGCCGCCCTGCAGGCGGGCATCTGCCACTTCGAGGCCACCATGGGCGGCCTGGGCGGCCAGCCGGCCAATTTTCTCGACGACTGCCCGGTGCCCGGCACCGGCGAGTACTACTACAACGACCCCCGCTACGTGGGCTTGATCTGCCTGGAGGATTTGCTGGTGCAGGTCGACGAGATGGGCATCGCGCACGGTTACGACGTGGACCGCATTCTCTGGCTGGGGCGCCAGCTCGAGCGCACCGCAGGCCATCGCCTGCGCAGCGAGGCCATCATCAACGGCCGCACCCTCAAGGAGGGCCACCCCCGCTTCGCCCGCCCGGGGCTGGCCAAACGCAAGGCCAAACGCGGTGAGCGACCGGATCAGAATCTGCCTGACGGCTGGGGCGCCGCCGCCGTGCTGCCCGAGCATCTGCGGCGATAGCCGGCATTGGACCGGATATTCGGGTTGCCGGACCACCTGAATCCAGTTATATGGAGGGGCAAAAACTCAACACAGGACACTTTCCCGAACAGCGGGAGTCAGGAGGCACATCATGGCGTCTGAAGAAAAGCCGCCGATCAACGTGGATTATTTCGAGGATCTGACCGGCGACATTGCATCCTGCGACGATGCCTGCCGAGAACAAATCGGCGATCGGATCAGGAAATTGCGTGAAGAAAAGGGCTTGACCCTGATCGATCTTTCCCAGCTGACCGGTTTCGATGCCGCAATGCTGGCGGAAATCGAAAGCAATGCGATCAGCCCGCAGCTCGGCACCATCATTAAGCTCAGCAAGGCGTTGGACAGCGCCCTGCAGCGCCTGCTTTCCGGAGAAGGCCACAAGCTGTATGCCGTCACCCGCAAGGATGAACGCCGGGTCGTGTCGCGATCTTCGGCGGCGCGCAGCGCACGCGCGGCCTACACTTACATGAGCCTGGCACCGGAAGTCAAAGGCCGCCACATGGAAGCCCTGATGGTCGAACTGGAGGCCGTGCCGGACGAAGAGCGCTCGGTGCATGCCGGCGAAGAGTTTATTTACGTGCTCGAAGGCCAGGTCTTGCTCTATATCGGTGATGAACGGTTCGAGCTCCATCCCGGAGACAGTGTCTATTATCTCTCCACCA
The DNA here is from genome assembly GCA_002402905.1 of Desulfatitalea sp. UBA4791. Lineage (GTDB taxonomy): Bacteria > Desulfobacterota > Desulfobacteria > Desulfobacterales > Desulfosarcinaceae > Desulfatitalea. The sequence continues at coordinate 30,193 of DHGT01000042.1, forward strand.
CCCCCCACCTGCTGACCGCGCTGGAAGGGATCGCCAAGGTGCTGGCAGTCATATACAGCGAGTAAGGGGGTGGCCCATGGTTGACCTCCGGACCTGCGTGTCGCCCGAGGGCAGATTCGTCTTCGGGTTGCATCAGCCCCGGTTCACGACCGTCAATTTGCGCGCCGGCGACGATCTTTCGGTTTTGGGTCACACGGAAGAGGGGCGCCCCCATCTCAATGCAGCCAACTTTCCGGCCTCCGATGTGGAGGAGCCGGCTGCGGATGCCATTTACGAAATTGCCAATCCATTTCCATTCAAAGGCACCACGTATATCGGCAAGGGGTGGGCCGATCGCGCGGCCACCGATCCGGGCCGCATCGCTATCCCGGCCCGGCCGGATTCTTCTCTGACCCAATATCTGCGTGAGAGCCTGGTGGGCGGGCAATTGAGCCACCAGGAGACGGCAACCTTCATCTCCCATCTGCCGCGCCCCCTGCAACTGGCCGTGGCCGTCACCTCCACCGATCCGGCCGACCTCACGGCCTTGGCCGAGGTCTGCTGCGGTCTCGAAAAGGATCCCGTCACCGGCGTGCCCATCGGGATGCAATACACCAACGGGACCTGCGGCCCAACCAGGGCCCGGATCCACGACGAGCAGCTCTTCGACGCTGTGGCCAACAACCCCGCCCTGCCCGAGCCCTACCGCCAGGTGATGGTGCTGCGGCCCGGTGCCCAGGGCAACAGCGAAATCGTGGGTGAATGGCGTCGTGACGGCAGCCACGTGTTCGAGTACCTGCGTCGCAACAGCTATATTCCATGGGGTCATTTCGCGGCCAATATGGCCGACGATGCCGTGCGGTATGCCGTGGGCCGGCTCAATCCCGAAGACATCTTCGGCATGCGTCATCTCTACTACCAGCGCACCTGTGTGCGCCTGGCCGCCATGCTCGAATTGCACATCCAGGCCAATCGGCGGGCGCTCACCGCTGTCGAGCTGGAACAGCTGCGGCTGGCGGTGGCGGACCGTTTGGCCGCTGCCGATCCGGACCGACTGCCGTTCACGGCGACGTTGTGGGGATGGAATTACGGGTTCGACTACGCACCCAGCGGCTATCGCCTGCACGCCTCCCACCAGCAGATTCACCAGCAGTATGCCCTGATTCCGGCGACCGTCCCGGCCGCGGCGGGTTCACCTGGAGACCGCCTGGATGCGTTTGCCTGCGGCGACATGATTCGCGGATTCATAGAGGCGTTTCAACGGCATACCGGTCGACGGTTTTTCGAATGCTATCTGGAAGCCATCGCCGCCAATCGGCGCATGGACGGCCGCACCGACCGTCCCCGAGACCTGGTGGTCTACCAGGACGACCAGGTGCTGCTTTTCGTGCCCAAGGCCCAGACCTCCCAATGGGAGCTGCAGATGGTGACCCGGCTGCCGGTGGGCCATATCGTCGAAGCCGATGCGGCCGTCCGGAGCGCATTAGACCGGGCCATGCTCGTCGCCATGCGGGTGCTGACCGCCCTGGGCGCCACCATGATCACGGTCATCGAATACGGCAAACGCTTCGATGCCGGAGACAACGGACAGCACCTGCTCTATGCGTTCCTGCCGCGCCTGCCCGAATCCCCGGGCGCCTTCAGCGAGGCCCAGTTGCGCTGGATCAACGGCCACTATCCCGAGGATTTTGCCGAGGCGTGCCGACGGCATCTGCCCCAGGCGACCGCCGATCTTTAAACTTCGTTATCTTGTCAACTGCCGATATTTGATGCGGTGCGGCCGGTCGGCTTCGGCGCCCAGGCGGCGCTTGCGGTCGACGTCGTATTCGGACCAGTTGCCCTGGAAGTAGACCACCCGGCTGTCGCCTTCGAAAGCCAGGATATGGGTGGCGATGCGATCGAGAAACCAGCGGTCGTGGCTGATCACAACGGCGCAACCGCCGAAGTTCTCCAATGCCTCTTCCAGCGCCCGGAGGGTGTTGACGTCCAGGTCGTTGGTGGGCTCGTCCAACAGAATCACGTTGGCCCCTTCCCGCAGCACCTTGGCCAGATGCACGCGGTTGCGTTGACCGCCGGACAAGGTGCCGACCTTTTTCTGCTGTTCGGTGCCGGAGAAGTTGAATCGCGCCACGTAGGCCCGGGAGTTGACCAGGTGGTTGCCCAGTTCGATTTGCTCGTTGCCGCCGGTGATCTCCTCCCAGATCGATTTCTGGGGGTCGAGCTCGCGATTCTGGTCGACATAGGCCAGCTTCACGGTCTCACCCACGCGGATCGTGCCGCTGTCGGGTGTCTCCTGGTTGCAGATCATCTTGAACAGGGTGGTCTTGCCGGCGCCGTTGGGGCCGATGACGCCGACGATGCCCCCGGGCGGCAGGCGGAAGCTCATCTCGTCGATCAGCAATCGATCCCCGAACGATTTACGCACGTTGTCCGCCTCGATGACCACATCGCCCAGCCGGGGCCCCGGCGGAATATAGAGCTCCAGGTCCCGCTCGCGCTTCTGGGATTCCTGGGAGAGCAGCTGTTCGTAGGCGTTGATGCGGGCCTGGCTCTTGGTATGGCGCCCTTTGGGGGACATGCGGATCCACTCGAGTTCGCGCGCCAGGGTCTTCTGACGGGTGCTTTCGCTCTTTTCTTCCCGACGCAGGCGCTCCTGCTTCTGTTCCAGCCAGCTCGAGTAGTTGCCTTTAAAGGGGATGCCCTGGCCCCGGTCCAGCTCGAGGATCCAGCCGGCCACATTGTCGAGGAAGTAGCGGTCGTGGGTCACGGCGATGACCGTTCCGGCATACTCCTGCAGGTGCCGCTCCAGCCAGGCCACGCTTTCGGCGTCCAGGTGGTTGGTGGGTTCGTCCAGCAGCAGGATGTCGGGTTTCTGCAGCAGCAGCCGGCACAGCGCCACCCGTCGCTTTTCACCGCCCGACAGCACATTCACCGGCATGTCGCCCGGTGGGCACCGCAGCGCATCCATGGCCATTTCCAGGCGGGCATCCAGGTCCCAGGCGTTGAGGGCGTCCAGCCGTTCCTGGACTTCACCCTGGCGCTGGATCAGCTTGTCCATTTCGTAGTCGTTCATCGGTTCGGCGAACTTGTTGTTGATTTCTTCAAACGCATTGAGCAGGTCCACCGTCTCCTGTACGCCTTCCTCCACGACTTGCCGAACGGTTTTCTGCGAATCCACCAGCGGCTCCTGCTCCAGGTAGCCGACCGTGTGGCCCGGGGAGAGCACCGTCTCGCCGTTGAATTCCGTGTCCACACCGGCAAGGATGCGCAGCAGCGACGATTTGCCGGCGCCGTTGAGCCCCAAAACGCCGATCTTGGCGCCGTAAAAGTAGGATAGCGAAATATCTTTCAAGACCGGTTTCTGGTCGTAGTATTTACTGACGCGGATCATCGAATAGATGACCTTGTTGGGGTCGTTGCCCATGGTATGGCCTCCTGATCGAATGCAAAAAATTGAGACGGCTTTGGTTTGCGCCGGTCGGTGATGATTGAGTTTCCCTGTTTAAAACGAAGGGGGGAATGAAATCAAATCTTTTTCAGATAGAGCAGCAATTCTAACTGAGTGTGATTCACCCTGAAGGGCATGCTTTACAGAAGGTGTTTGAAAAAATTTGCATTGTAATGAAGATGGCAGGCGTGGGTGGGGCAGGTGGCCAGGGCCACATACGCCTGCGGTCTTAGTGCCGGTTAAATGCAAACGGCGGACAAGCGGCCCAGACTGTTTGAGCGCAGCGAGTTTCTGGGCCGCCTGTCGTGCATTTTACCGGCACTTGACCGCTTGGCGTGTGGCATCGGCCAGCTGTTCTACCCACGCCGGGTTAAATGAATCGCGTTCAGTCAGAATCCCTGCTGTCCGGTCCCGCATGTTGACAGGGCCGGTGGTTACCTCTATTAACGGTCAGCTCTCATGGTGAAAGGGGTTGACGATCGAATGGATTTACAGACCATGGTTTCCAGAGTCGCAAATGTCAGCGCATGGCTCTCCAAGTTGGGGGCCGTGGCCCTGTTTGCCATGATGGCGTTGACGGTGGTCGACGTGGCCGGCCGCTATCTTTTCAATGCCCCCCTGCTGGGCGCCTATGAGCTGACGGAATTCCTGGTCCTGATCCTCATATATGCCTTCCTGGGGTACACCCAATCCAAAAAACGGCACGTCTGTGTGGAGATCGTCATGGATTCGGCGCCCAGGCGGATCAGCCGCATCGTCGCGCTCGTCAATCATCTCCTCTGTTTTGGCCTTTTCATGTTGATGGCCTACATGGGGTTGAAAAAAGCTCTGGACCTGTTCCAGGTCGGGGAAGTGTCGCCGAACCTGGTGATTCCGAACTATCCCTTCGTTTTATTCCTGGTCCTGGGCAGTCTCGCCATGTGCATCGAATATGTCAGAGACATCGTCGGCCTGTTGTCGGGGCGAAAGGAAGACCCGACTTGAGTTCCGAGTGGATCGGCATCCTGGGCATCCTGTTGCTCTTCGTTTTTCTCGCGCTGAAGATGTACATCGGCATCGCCATGGCCCTGGTGGGGTTTCTGGGCCTGTGTGTGATTCAGGATACCCGCAGTGCGCTTTATATCCTCTCCATCACGCCTCTGGCCGAAAGCAAATCCTACACCTTGAGCGTGATTCCCCTCTTCATTCTGATGGGGCAGTTCGCTTTCGTTTCGGGTGTCAGCGAGGATATCTATAAGGCCTTGCACGCCTGGTTGGGCCGCTGCAGGGGCGGGCTGGCCATGGCGACCATCATGGCCTGCGGCGGTTTTGCGGCCGTGTGCGGCTCTTCCCTGGCCACCGGGGCGACCATGGGCATGGTGGCCATTCCTGAAATGAACAAGTACCGATATGATCAACGGCTATCCACCGGATGTGTGGCCGCCGGCGGCACCCTGGGCATCTTGATTCCCCCCAGCATCGGTTTTGTCCTGTACGGCATCCTGGTCGAAGCCTCCATCGGCAAGCTGTTCATGGCCGGCTTGTTGCCAGGCCTGCTGTTGAGCGCGTTGTTTGTGCTGACCATCCATGTCCAGTGCCGGATCAAACCGGCGCTGGGGCCTTGCGGGCCCCGGACATCGTGGACGGTGAAGTTGCGGTCCCTCAAAGGGGCCTGGGGCATGATCCTGCTTTTCGTGCTGGTCATGGGCGGCATCTATTACGGCATCTTCACCCCCACCGAGGCGGCCGGCATGGGGGCCTTCGGCAGTCTTCTTCTGGCCCTGTCACGAAAAAGAGTGACCTGGGGCAACCTGCTGTGGAGCCTGCAGGAGACCGGTGCGACCACGGCCATGATCTTTCTGATCATCATCGGCGCCAACATTTTTTCGGCTTTCCTCGGATTGACCGGCCTTCCCATGTGGCTGGCCGATACCATGGCGGCCCTGCCCTTTCCCAGGTATGCCGTCCTGGCCGTCATGCTGACGATTTTCCTGGCGCTTGGCTGCGTCATGGACTGTTATGCCATCATGATCCTGGTGTTGCCGATTCTTTTTCCCGTGGTTCAGGCCCTGCAGTTCGATCCCATCTGGTTCGGCGTGATCATGGTGATCGTTTTGGAAGCCGGTCTGATCACGCCCCCAATCGGTCTCAACGTGTTCGTATTGAAGGCCGCCGCGCCGAACATCCCACTATCCACTGTTTTCAGGGGAATCTGGCCCTTTTTGATCGCGATGCTCGCGGTGATCGTGTTGCTGACGATTTTTCCGCAGATTGCCCTTTTCATTCCAGCGCATATGTGATTGAACGCGACGGAGAATCGGCGACATGGGAGCAAGGAGAGGTGCAACATGAAAATGCGGCGGATGGTGTGGGCATGTCTGGCGGTTTGGTTGGCTTCGACGGCGTGGGTCTCCACGGGAACGGCGGCCGAAACGCTCAGGTTCGCCACCGGATTTTCCCCGATGCACACCATGCAGGTCAAGGTGTTCGAACCCTGGGCCAAAAAGATCAGCGAAATGACCGGCGGCCGAATCGAGGTGAAGATGTTTCCGGCCGGTGCCCTCGGAAAACCTGCGACGCTTTACGAATTGGCAGAGAAGGGCATTGCGGATATCGCCTATACTTTGCATGACTACACACCGGGCCGTTTCCCCATGACCGAGGTATTCGCCCTGCCCTACATGACGCCCGGCGCAGAGAAGACCGCCGCGGCCATGTGGAACACCTACGAACAATCGGCCGATTTCCGCAAGGAGTACGGCCAGGTGAAGCTCCTGGCCCTGTTTTGTCATCCGGGCGGCGACTTTCACACCACCCGGCGGCCCATCCGATCCCTCGATGATTTGAAAGGCCTGAAGATCAGGACCGCCAGCCCCTATGTCACCCAGGCGCTCAAAATCTACGGCGCCATTCCTATTGCCATGCCGATCACCGAAGCCTATTCCGCCCTGGAAAGAGGCGTCGTCGACGGCACGGTGGCGCCTTGGGAAGGTCTCGGCGTGTTTAAACTGGACGACCTGACCCGGTTCGCCCTGGAGATCGATTTTTACACCATGACCATGATGGTGGTGATGAACCAGCGCAAATACGACGCCCTGCCAGCAGACATCCGCAAGGCGATCGACGAGACCACCGGTTTGACCATGTCCCTTGCGGCCGGAAAGGCCTATGACGAGACCGATGAACCTTACAAATCACGGGCCTTGGGAAAAGGCATCCAGATCAACACCCTTTCGGACGAGGAAATGGGCCGGCTCAAGGGCCTGACCCATCCGCTCAGGAAAGAATGGGTCGAAAAAGGGGCCGCCAAGAACCTCGATGCCCAGGCGGTGCTGCAGACCGCCCTCCGGCTTCTCGAAATGAATTAGGCCGCGCCCAACCACTATTGGCCGATTGGCCCGAGATCGGCGTTGCACGAAACATTTCATCCTCGGCATATGAACCGTTTCAATCGGTTCGATCTGTTCACGATTCTCCCGCCGCGCTGATAATCCATTGATCCTTGTGGCAGCATAGGTTAAATAAATCGATTTTCAGGAAACGCAAAGGAAGCCGCGTCGGTCGGCCGTCTGCCCCAGGGCACGGCTGGACCGGCCCCTTATATTCAACAGGCGCAAAGGAGGTCGGATGAAATCTGAAAAGGTGGGCCTGCGCATCAAGGCCTTTATGGAACAAAAAGGGATCGGTCGCGCGGATCTGGCGGCGCGCACCGGGCTGTCGACCGATTTTATCGATTCGGTGGTGGCGGACAATGTCTATCCGTCCTTGGGGCCGCTGCTCAAGATCGCCCGGGCATTGGAGGTGCGTCTGGGCACCTTTCTGGACGACCAGCTGAGCAAAGACCCGCTGGTGATCCGGCAGGCCGAGCGCAAAAGCGAGCTGAGCATGCTGCGGGGCAAGGACAAGCCCGTGGATTTGAAATTTTATTCCCTGGGAAAGGGCAAGAGCGATCGCCACATGGAACCGTTCTACGTGGAGTTGATGCCCGAATCGGCCCAGGAGAAGCAGCTCTCCAGCCACGAGGGTGAGGAGTTCATCGTGGTACAGGGTGGACAGGTGGAAGTCATCTATGCGGATGAAACCTACACCCTCGAGGTGGGAGACAGCATCTATTACAATTCGGTCGTACCCCACTATGTGAGCTGCAAAGGCACCGAACCGGCCGCCATCTACGCAGTGCTCTACATTCCGAAATAGGAGGAGGCCATGGGAGAGGCATTGCGCAGCATCACGCTGGGGCGGTTGTTGGACGAGGCGATCGAGCGCCATCCGGACAACGAGGCGATCGTTTACGTGGATCGCGATTTTCGGCTGACCTACCGCCAGTTCGGTGAAGTCGTCGATCGCCTGGCCAAGGGGCTCATGGCCCTGGGCGTGGCCAAGGGCGAAAAGGTGGCGGTGTGGGCCACCAACATACCCTACTGGGTGGCCCTGCAGTTTGCCACGGCCAAGATCGGGGCCGTGCTGCTGACGGTCAACACCAATTACAAGAGCGCCGAGCTGGCCTACCTGCTCGAGCAGTCCGAGTGTGAAAACGTCTTTCTCATCGATGGGTACATGGACACCGACTACCTGCAGACCCTCTACGATCTGGTGCCCGAGCTCAAGACCCAGGAGCGCGGCCGACTGCAGAGCGAGCGGTTTCCTCACCTCAAGCGGGCTTTTTTCCTGGGCATGGAAAAGCATCGCGGGTGTTATGCCCTTCCCGAAGTGATGGCCATGGCCGCCATGACCGCTCCGGGCGACTACGCCGCGCGTCAGGCCCAGCTCGACCCCCATGACGTGGTCAACATGCAGTACACGTCGGGCACCACCGGCTTTCCCAAGGGCGTCATGCTCACCCATTACAACATCGGCAACAACGGTTTCTGGATCGGCGAGAATCAACGGTTCACAGCGGCCGACCGGGTGTGCCTGCCGGTGCCCCTGTTCCACTGTTTCGGTTGCGTGCTGGGCGTGCTGGCGGCGGTGAGCCACGCGGCCACCCTGGTGATCCTGGAAAAGTTCGATCCGGTGCAGGTGATGGCCTCGGTCGAGCAGGAGCGCTGCACGGCCCTATACGGCGTGCCGACCATGTTCATCGCCGTGCTGGACCACAAGCTGTTCGACAAGTTCGATTTTTCTTCCTTGCGCACCGGCATCATGGCCGGCTCCCCGTGCCCGGTGCACGTGATGCGCCAGGTGATCGAAAAGATGTACATGCGGGAGATCACCATCTGCTACGGCCTGACCGAGGGGTCGCCGGTGATCACCCAGACCCTGCCCGGCGACGACATGCGCCGGCGAACGGAAACCGTGGGACGGGCCATGCCGCATATCGAGGTGAAGATCGTGGATCCCGAAACCCACCGGGAACTGGGCGTGGGCGAGCAGGGTGAGGTGTGCTGCCGCGGCTACAATGTGATGAAAGGCTACTACAACATGCCCGAAGCCACGGCCAAGGCCATCGATGCCGATGGCTGGCTGCACTCCGGTGATCTCGGCGTCATGGATGCCGACGGCTATCTGGCCATCACCGGCCGCCATAAAGACATGATCATCCGCGGCGGCGAAAACATCTATCCCCGGGAGATCGAGGAGTTCCTGTATCGGATGGAGGGCATCGTCGATGTGCAGGTCGTGGGGGTGCCCAGCAAAAAGTACGGCGAGGAGGTGGGCGCCTTCGTCATCAAGAAAGCGGGCGCGGACCTGATCGCCGACGATATTCGCGACTTCTGCCGGGGTCAGATCAGCCGCTTTAAAATTCCCAAGCACGTGGCCTTCGTCGACGGCTACCCCATGACCGCCAGCGGCAAGATCCAGAAATACAAGCTCAAGGAGCTCTCCGTCGACCTGTTTCCCGGCCCGGATCGCATACCGGTATGAAACGCGATGAAAGAGGGGGCAGGGCATGATAGAATCGTGCGCGTTCGGCACCATGACCATCGATGGGCAGGACTACACGTCCGACCTGATGATATTTCCCGACGGCCGCGTGAAGGACAACTGGTGGCGGCCGTTCGGCCATCGGCTGGCGCTGGAGGATATGGCGCCATTAATCGTGGCGGCACCGGGGGTGATCGTGGCCGGGATGGGGATATATGGCCGGATGCACACCGTGCCTGACCTGGAAGCGCTGCTCGCCGATAAAGGCATCGACCTGGTGACCGACCGGACCGAAGCAGCGGTCCGGATTTTCAATGATTTGCGCCGCCAGCGGGGTGATGTAGGCGGTTGCTTTCATTTGACCTGTTGACGACGCCGTAAGAAGTTCAATGTCTGCGTTGCGCTCATCCCGTGGTCCTTGCGGCGTACGACCAGTACGCCTCAGGACACGGAATTTCGCGCGCCTTGATCTTGAACTTCTTACGGCGCCGTCCGGCAGCGGCTTTATTCATAGCCGTCAACTTGTTGATCTTGATCGAAACAGAGAGGAGAAAAGCATGTCTTCAACCATCCCAATCGAAACCACCGCAGCACCGGCGGCCATCGGACCCTACGCCCAGGGCCGCATCGGTGGCGGCATGGTCTTTGTCAGCGGCCAGCTGGGGCTCGATCCCGCAAGCGGTGAGTTTGCCGGCAGCGATTTCGACGCCCAGGTCCGCCAGGCACTGGCCAATGTGCGGGCCATCCTGCATGCCGCCGCATGCGAGCTGACCGACGTGGCCGCCGTGGATGTCTTTCTGGCCGACATGGACCAGTTCGTGGCATTCAACCGTATTTATCGGGACTATTTCGGGGATCACAAGCCGGCGCGGGCCGTGGTGGCGGTCAAGACGCTGCCCAAAAACGCTCTGGTGGAGATTAAGTGCATCGCTGTGCAGAGGTGACCGCTGCCCCATCTTTCCAACGACGTTGTCATGTCGCTTACATGGAGAGGGATCCCTCCCGGAATTCGGTCTTGCCGATGTGAACGTTGCCCACCACGGCGATCACCGGTACCCCGTGGCGCACGAAGGTGTCGAATTCCTGCAGGCTGTATCCGGCCGCACCATCACCGTAGAGCAACCACACCTCGGCATCCGGACGGCTCAGTTTCGCACCCAGCGCGAATCCTGCGCCGACACCCAATGTGCCGAAGGGACCCGGATCGAGCCAGCTCAGCGGCATCTTTGGCCGCAACGTGTAGGCGGCGGTGGCGACGAAATCGCCGCCGTCCGCCACGAGAATCGAGCGGTCATCGATAAAGCGGTCCAATGCTTTCAACAGTGCGATCGGATTGACCCCTTCGCCGGGCGTTCGGGCCATGGCCTCGATCTGGGCCTCGCGCTGCCGATCCCGTTGCCGCAGCGCCGCCATCCACTCCAGCCATCTCTCCGGTGCCGCCTTCAGGGCTTCGGCCAGTTGGCAGACGGCTTCCAGCGGATCGCCATGGATGGCCACGCTCGGTTTGCGGTTGAGGGTCAGGTCGCTGGTGCTGCGGTTGGCGGCGATGAGTCTGGCCCGGCCGTTGATGGAGCGGCCGTAGTTCAAGCGAAAATCGCACGGCATGCCGGCCAGGATCACTACGTCGGCCGCCTTGAGGGCTTCCGTGCGGTGGTGGCGCAGATGCAGCGGGTGGGCCGGGCCCATCAACCCGCGCGCCATGCCGGTGAGATAGACCGGGAGTCGCAACCGTTCGATGGCCGATACCAGGCGTGGCACGGCCGCCGGCTGCACCATGGCCTGGCTGCCGACGATCAGCACCGGCCGCTGGGCATCGGCGAGGATCCTGGCGGCCGCGGCCACTTTGCCGGTTTTGATCTCGGGTGTGGCGACTTCCAGCGGAATCGGCGCCATGTCATCGAAATCGCACATGAACATGCGATCCACATGGCGTTCCAGATAGAACTGGAAAAGCTTGCTCTTGATGCCGCCGGCCACAATTCCCTGCAATCCGGTACCATACCACTGGCGCACCAGCGTTTCGCTGTACAGCAGATCGATGGGACACTCCACGAAAACCGGACCGGGGACGTCCGACCGGGCCACCTGAAAGGCGTGCTCGAGTACCGGCACGATGTCGCAGTTCCGGTTGATGGTCACTGCGATTTTGCAGATCGATTTGACCAGGGAGATCTGGTCGATGTCCTGCAGCGAGCCGCGTCCCTTGATCACCGTGGCGGCGGCGCCGCCCAGCAACACGACCGGCGATTGGGCCATCTGGGCGTTCTTCAGGGCGGTGATGGTGTTGGTGACGCCGGGACCGGCCGTGACCGCGGCCACGCCGGGGGTTCCGGTCAGGCGGGCTGTGGCGTCGGCGGCGAAAACGGCCGTGGCCTCGTCGCGCACGTCCACGACCCGGAGACCGGCGCGCTTGGCACCCACGAGGATAGGCGAGATATGCCCGCCGCACAGGGCAAAGAGGTTTTCCACGCCATGGTGCTGCAATACACCGGCAATGACATTGCCGCCATGGGTTTCCATGGGTGCTCTCCTTTGTTACAGTATCGTCATGGTTTGCGAACAGTATAAGGTTCAGATAAGAGATGTAAACATAGCCCCTGGGGCCAGGCCTGTGGTATGAAGCCTTCCGGGAGCAGCCGCGACATGCGCAATCCCGGGAAGGAAATGGCAATGATCGACAATTCTCGCAAACGCACGCAGGAGGAAAAGAGCCGCGACATGCGCCAGCGCCTGATCGCGGCGACCCTCGCCTGCCTTCAACAGCGGGGGTATCACGGCACCTCCATTTCTCAAATCCTCGATCGTGCCGGCGTTTCGCGCGGCGCGTGGCGGCACCATTACAGCAGCAAGCGGGACCTGGTGGCCGCGGCCGCCGAATCCTTTCTGACCGGCCCCATCGACAAGGTGGCGGAACTGGCGCCCCTGCTCGACGCCAGCGACCAGCCCCTGGACACCCTGGTCGAGTTCGTCTGGCGCAACTTCTACCAGGGCGACTATCGGGACATCTGGCTGGAGATCAACGTGGCCTGCCGCACGGACCCGGCCCTCAAGGTGCGGATCGAACCGGTGATTCGAGACTTTTTCGCGGCCCTGGACCGGTTGTGGCGGGGAAACTTTGCACCCGCCGAAGAGGCGGCCCTGCCCATCGAGGATGTGATGAACCTGACGCTCTATGCCATGCGAGGCATGGCGATCCAGTCGGTAAGCATCGACGAGCCGGGCCATTATCGGAAAATGCGGGAGTTGTGGATTCGGATCCTGTCGTCCCTGGTGACGGTGCGCGAGGGCGCTTTCGAGCAGACCCTGTCCGACCTTGCCCGGTTTAATGAATAGGATTCAGCTGCAATCGCCGGGGACCGAAATGAGCAGTTGACAAACCGCGGGATTTCGGTGAGGATTTCGTAAAAACATACCGATCGGTATGTTTTTAATTGCCAGGTACCACCGGCCCAACCCTGAAGGAGGTCGTCGCATGCCTGAAAGCCCGCTCTGGCGCCGTTTCTACGGCAACGTCCCGGAATCCATCGATTATCCCAAGGTCACCATGTACGAGGCGGTGGCCATGACCGCTGCCACACACCCCGATGCCATCGCCTATGATTTCCTGGGCCGCACCTCGACCTACCGTCGCTTTCTCGACGAAATCGACCGGTTCGCCGGCGCCCTGGCAGGCTTGGGGCTGGGCAAGGGGGATCGCATCACCATCGCCATGCCCACCACGCCCCAGGGGATTGTCTGCTTTTATGCGGCCAACCGGCTGGGGGCCGTGGCCAGCATGATTCATCCGCTCTCCACGGCATCGGAGATCGAATTCTACCTCAATGTGAGCCGGAGCAAGATCGCCCTGACGATCGATGCCTTCTATGCCAAGTTTGCCGAGGTGGCCGATCGCACCGGTCTCGGGCGGATCATCCTCACCCGGATTCCAGACTATCTGCCGTGGCTCAAGGGCATCGGCTTCAACCTCACCAAAGGGCGCAAGATCCCCAAGGTGCCGTCCGATCCCCGTGTGGTCTGGTGGCAGGATTTGATGCGGGACGCCAAGCCTGATGCGCCCAAAGCCGACATGGCGCCCGACGATCTGGCCGTCATTCTTTACAGCGGCGGCACCACCGGAAGACCCAAGGGCATCATGCTGTCCAACCTCAATTTCATTGCCGAGGGATTGCAGTGCGCCCACTGGGTGGGTATGCGACAAGACAGCTCGATCCTGGCCATCCTGCCGATATTTCACGGCTTCGGATTGGGGGTGTGCGTCAATGCGGCCTTCATGGGCGGCGGCAAGTCCATCCTGGTGCCCACCTTCACCCCTGAGGAGGTGGCCCGGTTGATCCGCACCAAGCGGCCGTCGTTCGTGGTGGGGGTGCCTACCCTGTTCGATGCCCTGACGCGCGATCCCGGTTTCCAGAAGGCAGACCTGAGCTGCCTCAAGGCGGCCTTTTGCGGCGCCGACACGCTGCCCTGGGTGGTCAAAGAGCGTTTCGAACAGATCGTCCGGCGCCAAGGCGGCAACGTCAAGCTGCTGGAGGGCTATGGCCTGACCGAAGCGGTGACGGGGATCATGGCCCTGCCGGTGGACGAATATCGAGAAGGCAGCATCGGGGTGCCCTTTCCGGACATGCACGCCAAGATCGTGCGGCCGGACAGCACCGAAGAGGCGCCTGTGGGCGAAGAGGGCGAGATCTGCATCAGCGGGCCGGCCGTGATGATGGGCTACCTCGATCAGCCCGAAGAGACCGCCAAGACCCTGCGGACCCATACCGACGGCCGCGTCTGGCTGCACACCGGCGACATCGGGACCATGGACCCGGACGGCTTTTTCTATTTCAAGCTGCGCCAGAAACGCATGATCAAATCCTCGGGCATGAACGTCTATCCGGCCCAGGTCGAGGATCATCTTTACAAACATTCCGCGGTGGCCGAAGCGTGCGTCATCGGGGTGCCCGACCGCAGCCAGGTCGAGCGCGTGAAGGCCTACGTGGTGCTCAAAGACCCGGCTCAGGCAGGACCGGATATGGAAAAAGAGTTGATCGAACATTGCCGCAAGGACCTGATCAAGTGGAGCTGTCCCCGGGAGATCGAGTTCAGGGAGCAGCTGCCCCAGACCCTGGTGGGCAAGATCGCCTACCGCGTCCTGCAGGACGAAGCCGTGGCCAGGTTGAAGGCCGCCGGCGCCTATGCCGGCGATCAGTAAAAAATAAAACTTCAAGGAGCGACATCGATGGATCCTCTCCAGCTGTTTCGAGACATCAGCCAGCATCCCGCCGACTATGCCCGGCAGTGGAAAATGCGTACCGGCGGCAAAGTGGTGGGCAACTTCTGCTCGTACACTCCCCAGGAACTGATCGTGGCCGCCGGCGCGCTGCCGTATCGCATCCTGGGCAGCGGCGCGGACATCTCGCGGGCCGACAGCTATCTGCAGGCTTACTGCTGCAGCCTGGTGCGCGGGTCCCTGGAAGATGCCCTGGCCGGCCGCCTCGAATTTCTCGACGGCACGGTGTTTCCCCACACGTGTGATTCGATCCAGCGCCTTTCGGACATTTGGCGGATGAACACCGCCTTTGGCTTTCATGCCGATATCATCCTGCCGGTCAAGCTCGACACCGAGAGCGCGGTCGACTATATGGTGTCTGTGCTACGGCGTTTTCGAAAGGATCTGGAAAAAGGCCTGGGCGTGACCCTCACGGACGCCAAGCTCGCCGACGCCATCCGGATCTGCAACCAGGTTCGGCAACACCTCGCAACGCTTTACGACCTGCGCCGGACCCGTCCTGGCGTCATCGGCGGCAGCGACCTGCACGCCGTTTTCAGGGCCGCCCTGGTCATGGACCGCGGTGAACTGGCCGAGGCCTTGGCGACCCTGGTCGACCAGCTGGCCGCGGCGCCCCAGTCCCAAGACGAGTCGAAAAAGCGGATCCTCTTCAGCGGCGGGCTGTGCAGCATGCCCGATATCTACCGGGTCGTGGAAGAGGCCGGGGGCCGGGTGGTGTGGGACGATTTCTGCACCGGGGCGCGCTATTTCGAAGGGCTGGTGGACGAAACCCAGGAGCCGATCCAGGCCCTGACCGAGCGCTACCGGGAGCGGGTGGTCTGCCCGGCCAAGCACGCCGGCATCTATAACCGCGGGGCCTATCTGTTGGAGAAGGTGAAGGAGAACCAGGCCGATGGGGTGATCTTTCTCTTTTTGAAGTTCTGCGATCCGCATGGCTTCGACTATCCCTATATGAAGGCCATGCTGGACAAAGAGGGGATCCCCAGTATCATGTTCGAAATCGAAGACCAGCTCTCCTCCGAAGGGCAGCTGCGGACGCGATGCGAGGCGTTTCTGGAGATGATTTAGCCCCTGCTTCGCAGGGGAGTGTAAAGTGTAAAGTTTAAAGTGTTAAGGGAAGGTATTCTGTCTTATTTAGAGTTTAAAGGCGATACGATGGTCAAACGACCTCGTGAAGAAGATAAAACTTCCAACTTCTTTTGGAGAGATTATGCCATCCGACGAGAAGATCATCGACCCGGATAAAGAGCGTCGAAAAATAAAATGCGACAGCAAGATGCGCGAGATCATGGCCCAGTACTACATGGAGGCCAAGACCCCCAAGGAGCAGCGGGGCAAGCCCATCGCCTGGATCACCAGCGGCGGCCCGGTGGAGCCGCTGCATGCGATGGACGTGATTCCCATCTACCCGGAGAACTACGGCGCCATGATCGGGGCCAGCAAAATGGGGGTCGACCTGTGCGAACGGGCCGAGGAGATGGGCTACCCCCGCGACCTGTGCTCGTACGCCCGGGCCGATATCGCTAGCGCCACGGTCAACGGCGGCCCCATCGGCGGCCTGCCCGAGCCGGACATGCTGATCTGCTGCAACAACATCTGCGGCACGGTCATGAAATGGTACGAGATACAGGCGCGGCTCTTCAATGTCCCCCTGTTCATCTTCGACACCCCGTTCTGCCACGCGGGGTTCGCGGACGAGGCCAGGCGCTACGTGAGGAGGCAGCTGGACGAGTACATCGAGTTCCTCGAGAGAATCTGCGGCAGGCCGTTCGATTTCGACCGGAGCATGGAGGTGGGAAGGCTCTCTCTGGAAGGCCAGAGGCTCTGGCAGGAGGTCCTGGATACGGCGGCCCACAGGCCGTCTCCCATGACCGCATTCGACGCGTTCTTCTTCCTCGCGCTCATCGTCACCCTCCGGGGCACCAGCAAGGTGGTCGACTTCTACACCGAGCTTCTCGAAGAGATGGAAGAGCGGGTGAAGAACGGCGTCAGCGCCGTTGAGAACGAGCGGTACCGCCTCCTGTGGGACAACCTGCCTGTCTGGTACCGCCTCAAGTGGCTCTCGGATACCTTCGCCTCTCACGAGGCATGTCTGGTTGCTGACACCTACACAACCGCCTGGTTTATGAGCTTGAGATATATGGACGAGAACAATTTTCTCGATTCCATGGCCGAAGGATATACCAAATCATATCTCAATATCGGCGTCGATGAGATGATCAAGATAGTCCTCGAAATGGTTGATAAATATGATGTGGATGGCTTTGTCATGCACTCCAACCGGAG
>DHGT01000052.1 GCA_002402905.1 Desulfatitalea sp. UBA4791
TGCTTGACCTCGCCGTCCTTGGCCAGGTCCCAGGCCACGGCCGAACCTATCTTGCCGGATCCGCCGAAAACGAGTATCTTCATGACTGCCTCCTTGGGTAAAGTGATGTGTAAACATATAATTTTACCAGATTTGGCCCCATCTGTCAATGGCGGGGAGTACGGGCGAACCAGGGGAGGTCTTTCGGATTATCTGTTTGCCCCGCATTGTGTTGCGCGACCGAACGGCCTTTCGGCAGGAAAGGTGATTGACAACCGGTTTACAATAGTATATAATTACTTTTCTTCGGTAAATAAGCACTGGGGGATCGTCCAACGGCAGGACACGTGGCTCTGGACCACGGTATCGGGGTTCGAATCCCTGTCCCCCAGCCAGTGAAAATGGACCGCAGCTTTTGCTACGGTCCTTTTTGATTTTCCAACGAGTTGCGGCTTTTCGAACGTGCAATAACGTTCTTCAAGGGGAAGGTGGTGAAGTTCGATAGACGGTTCGACGCACAGCTATTATCATCTCATCATTCTTGACATGATCTGTCAATATCTGTATAATGAAAAGCAACGAAACTGCGGCAATGCAACCAAATCTGTTAAGAAAACACCAATGTCAAAAAAAGTGGAAAAAGCCAAGCTGTATTATGAACTCCATGGCAATGGCGCTCCCCTATTAATGATTGCAGGTCTCGGTTGCGACAGCCAAAGCTGGCTCCCCATACTGCATCACCTCGCGAAGCATTTTCAAGTCATCGTTTTCGACAATAGGGGGACTGGACGCAGCGTCATTCCTGGATTGCACTACGGCATCCGCGATATGGCCGATGACGCCGTGAAACTTCTCGATCATTTGAACATCCGATCAACCAACATCATCGGTTTCTCCATGGGCGGTTTCATAGCCCAGGAACTCGCCATCGGCCATCCGGAACGCGTTGGCAAATTGATTTTGGAAAGCACTGCGCCCCTTTCTTCAGCGAGGAACAATCTCCTTTTTGAAAATTTGTATCAATGGCGTTTGGATGGCATGGGCCTGGAGCCCTGGATAAATGCCTGGTCATTCTGGTTGTTTGCTCCACAACGTTTTGAAGATAGGCGCTTCATTGATGCCTATGTAAAAGGCGCCCTGGAGCATCCTTACCCACAATCAATTGGCGCCTTTAAGGGTCAAATTGATGCGATTTCCGCGCACAACACGCTGAGCCGGCTGAAGAAGATACAGGCTGAAACGCTTGTGATTGAAGGGAAAGAGGATATGCTCATCCCGCCTGGAGAGGCTGAGCCGCTGGCAAAGCGAATACCCAAGTGTTCTTTGTCGGTTGTCGATGATGCCGCTCACTCAGTGCATTTGGAAAAACCGAAAGCATTTGCTAACGCGGTGTTGGATTTTCTGAACTGCGGTAGCGTCGATTCTTCCAACCAGCCGCTGCCCCGGATTCGATAAGCACCTCGCGTTCGGACTTGATGATTATCGTCACTCCGTGAAAACCTAAAAAGCAGTTAATGTACGATACTGGTTGTTCAATTCCCAATAAACCTCACCAATCGACTTCAACAACCCCAAACCATTGCCCGATATGATTCATTGATAGTCACTAATATCCGTAAACGGACAGCGGCCAATCCAGTCGCCCACACAATCAACCTGCAACATTGAGGCACAGTCATGAACACACAACGTTTAATCATTTCCGTTGCTACCTTGGCCCTGGCCTTGATCCTGTTCGCCGGCCCGGGACAATGCGGCGGCCTCCGCAAGCCCAGCTATGACATCCTGATCAAAGGCGGCCTGGTCTACGATGGGGGCACGGGAAAACCGGTGGTCGAAGACATCGGGATCAAGGGCGACCGGATTACCGCGGTCGGCAAGAAACTGGCCGGGACGGCCGTCCGGACCATCGACGCCACGGGGATGGTCGTAACACCCGGCTTCATCGACTGCCACAACCACACCGACCTGCCGATCCTGATGGCCATGGTCGCCACGGGGGACACCAACGACCGGTCAATGCTGACCACCTTCTGGCGGGAGGACCGGAACTACGCCAGCCAGGGCGTCACTACCATGGTCACCGGTCTCTGCGGCGGGGGCATGCCCGGAACCCGGCAGTGGCTGGGCTTGCTGAATGCCGAGGGCTTCGGAGCCAATGTCTACCACCTGGTGCCCTACGGCATCTTGCGCTACAAGCTGTTCGGGGACGACCAGAAAACGGAGCTGTCTGCGGCCCAGCTGGACACCCTGAAGGCGTGGGTTGCCCGCGAGATGGAGCAGGGCGCCCTGGGCGTCTCGGTCGGGCTGGAGTACGCCCCCGACTGCTTCACCACCACCGGCGAACTGGTGGAGATCGCCAAGGTGGTCAGGGAAAACGGGGGGATATTCGACGCCCACATCCGGGACCAGACCGGCATCGCCGGGAAGAACGGCCGGCCCGGGGAGCTGAACGCGATCGAGGAGGCCATCGAGATCGGAAAACGTTCCGGAGTCCCGGTGCACATCTCGCACATCCAGCTCAACCTTCCCTCGAGCGGCGTCACCGCGGAGCAGATGGCCGGGCTGATCGAGCAGGCCCGGGCCGGGGGCCTGGATATCACCGCCGACCAGCACCCATACGATGCGGGGTATGCCATCCTCTCCTACCGCCTGCCGGCCGAGTTCAAGACCGGCCAGGGGATCAATCCCAGGTACAAGACCCCCGAGGGCAAGGCCCGGATGCAGCAGGCCACCCGGGAGATTTACACCTACTTGGGACCTGAGCGCATCAGCCTGACCTCGGGTCCGGAGCAGTACCGCAACCGGACCGTCGCCGAGATCGCCGAGGCCGAGGGCAAGGACCCGGTCCAAGCCTACGTCGACCTCTGCTGCCTTGAGCCGGCGCCGTTCGCCCTGTTTAAGGAGATCAACGACACCGTCAATCGGGCGCTGATGGGCCGGCCGTGGGTCTTCACCGCCTCGGACGGCTTCGCCTTGTTCGAGCCGGGTCAGTCGCCGCACCCCCGGTTCTTCGGCTGCTTCCCGCGTAAGCTCAAGACCTGCGCCCTGGACCAGAACCTGCTGACCCTGCAGGCCGCCATCCGCTCGATGACCTCGCTGCCGGCACGGAAGTTCAACCTGGCGGGCCGGGGCGAGATCAAGCCCGGGTATTACGCCGACATTGCGGTGATCAATCTGGACAGCCTCAGAGAGAACGCCACGTACGCCGAGCGGAGCCTGTTCTCGGATGGCGTGGCCTACCTGGTGGTCAACGGCGTGGTGTCAATCGATCAGGGCGCGTTCACCGGCCAGCGGAGCGGTCGGGCCTGTGTCATGGAACGTGCCAAGCACTGATTTTTCCTGCCACAGACTTGCCCTGAAAATTCGACCCCACCACGCAGAAAGATGGGCTGCATGCTAAGCACTACTGGCCATCCTGGGTCCTGATTACGAAAAACCACCGTAGTCGGGGATGTAAATATACCCCTGATATTCACAAACAACGGTTCGAACATCCTCCACAACCTTCAGCCAAACATCATAAATGCCCGCTCAAATCGGCGGGCATTTTTGTCGAACCCCGATACCGAAAGGCG
>DHGT01000098.1 GCA_002402905.1 Desulfatitalea sp. UBA4791
TGGTGGTGCAGGATGCATTGGAGATCACGTGATGTTGTTTGGGGTCGTAGGTGGTGTGGTTGACGCCCATGACGATGGTGGCGTCCGGTTCTTTGGCCGGGGCTGAAATGATGACCTTGCGGGCGCCGGCGGTAAGGTGCTTGGCGGCGCTGGCCCGGTCCCGGAAAAGGCCGGTACACTCCATGACGATATCCACACCCATCGACTGCCACGGCAGTTGGGCCGGATCCTTCACAGCCGTGTAGGCGACCCTGCGTCCGTCCACCACGATGGCGTTGTCCTCTGCGTGGATATCCATGTCGAGCTTGCCGTGAACCGAATCGTGCTTGAGCAGATGGGCCATGGTGGCGGCGTCGGTCAGGTCATTGATGGCCACGATCTGGATTTCCGGATGTTTCAAGGACGCCCTGAAGACCACACGGCCGATCCTGCCAAATCCATTGATTGCTAACTTGATGCTCATCTTGCCTCCTTTTCGTACGTTCGAGGTATGAGGTTACTGAAGTGGTATATGGCGATCATCCTTGGCTGCGCTTGTTACCTTTCAGGATACCACTGGCCAGGGAGATGCTTTTTTTGCCGAAATTTTCCAGGTATTCGGCCAGTTGAGACAAGCCCTTTTTATCCCGCATGCCAACGGCCTTGACCACCATGGGTAAATTGACACCGGAAATGACTTCGATGTGGCCCTCGTCCAGAAAAGCGTAACTCAAATTGGAGGGGGTTCCGCCGAACATGTCGGTCATGATCAGAACGCCGTCGCCCTTGCCCACCTCTTTGATTCCCTTTTCGATTTTGGTTCGCAAATCGGCGGCATTTTCACGAAGATCGATGGATATGGCGGCCAATGCGCTGGGGCGCTCGCCCATGATAAATTCGACGCAATCAATCAGCGCGTCGCCGAGTTGCCGGTGGCTGACGATGAGGATTCCGATCATTTTTTGCAATTTCCCTTTTTATAGGTTTGTGCTCAACCGGATTGGATGTCTCTGTGAACCAGTCGCACGGTGGGCTGGGTCTTTTGAATATGATCGTATATCTGCTTGGCGATCACAACCGACCGATGGCGCCCGCCGGTGCACCCGATGGCAATGGTCAAGTAGGCCTTGCCTTCCTTTTCGTATAACGGAATCAGTGGGTCCATAAGTTTCAAAAAATTATTTAAAAATAAGCCCGTTTCGGGGGCTTTCAAGACGAAGTCCTGGATTTCCTTGTTTTCTCCGTCCAAGGCCTTGAGTTCAGGAACAAAATAGGGGTTTGGCAAAAAACGCACATCCATCACCAGGTCCGCTTCCGGAGGACTGCCATGCTTGAATCCGAAGGAGACCACGTTGATGGCCATTCCCGAGATGGCCGTGTGCTGCCGGGCAAGGTTCAATATGGCAAACTTCAGCTCATGCACGCTCAGGTGGGTCGTGTCGATGATGTGGTCCGACGCCTGACGCAACGGTTTGATCTTGGTCTTTTCGGCCTGAATGGCATCGAGCAGACTGCCGGATCGTCCCAGCGGATGATGGCGGCGTGTTTGGTTGTAGCGCCGCAGCAGGACCTGCTCGTCGGCTTCCAGAAATACGATCCTGGTGGTGTACCCGCTGTTTTTCAAATCGGCCAGCAAGGCGGGATAATGCTTTAAAAAGCTTTTGTCGCGCAGGTCCATGCCAAAGACCCAGCCGGCAATATCGTCTGTCGGGTTCTGTTTTTCCAGGACCTGGAGAAAGTGATGCACGAGCTGCGTGGGCATATTGTCGATGCAGTGGAACCCCGCATCTTCAAAGGCAGCCAGGGCCGTGCTTTTGCCCGACCCGGAGCACCCGGTTACGATGATGATCGGCCGTTTTTGCATGTCTAAAAGTCTTCATCCTTTTCACGGATGATGTCGAGGATCTCTTCGGTTCGGGTGGCCTGCATGAGTTGGGACTTGAAATCTTCGTTCTTGAGCAGTCGCGAGAGGCGGGCAAGCAGTTTTAAATGCAGCCCGGCAGAGTCTTCTGGGGTGAGCAGCAGGAAAAAGATATGGGTCGGCCGGTTGTCCATGGATTCGAAGTTGGCGCCTCTGCGGCTCAACCCGAAACCGAGTATCAGCTGGTCCAGAGTTTTCAGTTTTCCGTGGGGGATGCCGATGCCGCCGCCGATACCCGTGCTGCCGAGGCGTTCCCGTTCCATGAGCACTTTTACCAGCTCTTCGTGGCTGGTGCCCGTCATGGCGACGACCGGTGCGACCAGTTCATCCAGAATGCCTTTTTTGTCTCTTGCTTTCAGATCGATGCAGATGGTGTCGGGAGTCAGTACATCCAGGATCTTCATTGGGATTCACCGCTGTTCGTTTTCGCCTCGGACGTCGTGGCGCGTATGAGTCGGGCCCCTCGGGGCGTGGATACGCGCGGCAGCGCATATCCACCCAAAGGGTTTTGGAAAACCAGGTTGAAAAAGAAACGATTCCTTGTCAGGGGTTGGGTTGGATGAGACCGTAGTTGCCGTCTTTTCGCCGGTACAGGACATTGACCCGATCGGATCGGGCATTGGTAAAGACGAGAAAAGAGTCATCCACCAGGTCCATTTGCATGATGGCTTCATCGACATCCATGGGCTTGTATTCGATGTTCTGCACCATGACACGCCTTTCACCCTCTCTGTCCACCGGGCCGGCTCCCGCCATGACGGTTTTGGCTTTGCCTTTGTTGGAACGGCGGTCTCTTACCTTCTGTTTGCCTTTTTTGATCTGCTTTTCGAGTTTGTCCAGAACCATATCGATGGCCGAGTACATGTCCTCGGTCTCTTCCTTGCCGTTGATGGTCATGCGGTCGCCTGTGATATTGACCTCGGCGGTGTGCCTGAACTTTTCCACGGAGAGGACCACGTTGGCTTCGCCCGGGTTGTGAAGGTATTTGTCGAAGCGGTTGAGTTTTTCAACGATGTAGTTTTTGATGTGATCGGAGGGGTCGAGATTCTTAAAGGTAACAGATGTTTGCATAAAAGATGCCTCCTTGTGGATAAGGGTCATCGCAAATGGGT
Organism: Desulfatitalea sp. UBA4791; assembly: GCA_002402905.1. Classification (GTDB taxonomy): domain Bacteria; phylum Desulfobacterota; class Desulfobacteria; order Desulfobacterales; family Desulfosarcinaceae; genus Desulfatitalea. Next base: position 3,013 of record DHGT01000098.1, read on the forward strand.
ATGCGTGCATACCAAACCCGACCTAACATTTTAAATCTAAATATGGTTGAGCGGATTGCAACTGTTTCATGTGCCCTGCTTACGTATATTTTTTACGTTTGCTCGATGGCAAAACGCCCATCATTTCGCGATATTTGGCCACCGTCCGTCGGGCGATGTCAATGTTCTGGGCTTTGAGAAGATCGGCCATTTTGCTGTCGGAATAGGGCTTGCGGGGGTTTTCGGATTCAATCAGTCGGCGGATTTTTTCCATCACGCTGGCGGATGCAATGGCTTCTCCATGGACCCTCTTGATTGAACTGTTGAAGAAGTATTTCAGTTCGAATATGCCTTGCGGCGTGTAGGCATATTTGTTGGTCGTCACCCGACTGATGGTCGATTCGTGCATACCGATATCTTCGGCCACATCGCGAAGCACCATGGGCTTGAGCTGGGTGATGCCCTGGTCGAAAAAATCACGCTGGTATTTGAGAATGCTCTCCATCACCTTGTAAATCGTTTTCTGGCGCTGGTGAATGCTGCGAATGAGCCATGCGGCGGAGCGCAGCTTGTCTTGAATATAGTTTCGGGCATTGCCGCCGACGTCCTTGTCACGGGTGATGGCCTGCTTGTAAAACGAGTTGACCTTGAGCTTGGGCAGACCGTCATCGTTGATGACAATGGCAAAGTCATCTTCGGTTTTATAAACATAGATGTCTGGCGTAATGTATTGGGGTTCATCGTCGCTGAAGGCCCGGCCGGGTTTGGGCTCCATGTTGGTGATGACTTCGACCGCCGCGATGACTTCATCGATGCTGACTTTCAAGGCCTTGCAGATGGCCTTGTAGTTTTTGTTTTCCAGGTGGCTGATATGATCTGTAATGATTCGGGTGACAAGGGAGTCCTTCAAGCCGAGGGCGCGGGCTTGCAGCAGAAGACATTCGGTCAGATCCCTGGCGCACACGCCGATGGGATCGAAGCTTTGCAGTAGGAAAAGTACTTCTTCGATATCATCTGCGGTCACGCCTCCCTGGACAGCCAGATCTTCCGCGCTGGATTGCAGGTAGCCGTCCTTGTCCAGATTGCCGATGATCAGGGACCCGATGCGTTTTTCTTCATCCGACGGAGAGGCCATCAAAAGTTGCCACAAAAGATGGTCGCTGAGAGATTCCTTGTGGGAAATGAACGCCTCGTACTGGGGCGTATCGCGGTCCTCGGTTTCAAAACGTATACGACCGGGTGAGTTGTACTCATCGATGTAGTTGCTCCAGTCGATATCGCTGGGGATTTTTTCATCGATGGTGACTTCCTGGGTTTTTTCAGGGACCTCTACCTGGACCTGCTCATCGCCGGCCAGTTGATCCTTGGACACCGTTTCCAGACTCTCCTCGAGCGTCGGGTTTTCTTCCAACTCCTGCCGGATGGCATCCATCAGCTCCAGACGCGACAGCTGCAGCAGCTTGATTGCCATCTGCAGCTGCGGGGTCATGATCAGCTGCTGGGTCAGTTTGAGTTGTTGTCGAAGTTCAATGGCCATTTTACAACCTGAATTCTTCACCCAGGTAGATTTGCCGGGCGATTTTGCTGTTGGCGATGGTTTGCGGAGATCCCGATTCGATGACTTCTCCGTTGGCTAATATGAACGCCAGGTCGCAGGCTTCCAGAGTTTCGCGCACGTTGTGGTCCGAAATCAAGATACCGATGTTACGCTTTTTCAGGTGCCCGATGATCTTTTTAATATCGATGACCGCCAATGGATCGATACCGGCAAACGGTTCGTCCAGCAAAATAAAATCCGGATTGGTCGCCAAGGCCCGGCTGATTTCCAACCGGCGCCGCTCACCACCCGACAGGACGCTGGCTTTTTGATGGCTCAGATGTTTGATCCCCAGTTCTTCCAATAGCGCCTCTGCCCTTTGTTTTTGTTCCGGCTTGGGTATGGGCATCGTCTCCAGGATGGCCAGGATATTTTCCGATACGGTCAGCTTACGGAAGATCGATGCTTCCTGTGGCAAGTATCCAACGCCCTTGCGAGCCCGCATGTACATGGGGTAGTCGGTGATATCCTCTTCGTCAAGAAGCACTCTCCCGGCTTCCGGTTTTACCATGCCGACCACCATGTAGAAGGTCGTGGTTTTGCCGGCCCCATTGGGCCCCAACAATCCGATGACCTCTCCGGAAGACACCCGCAGGGTGACCGTTTTAACGACTTGGCGGCCGTTGTAGCTTTTTGCTAAATTTTCAATGGCTAAGGTTGCCATGAAGTTCCTGTCTTTCCCAGTTGATGCCGGAAAGTTGGTATAGCAGCTCGCTCAAATCAGTTCAAGCCTCTTTGATTGGACCGAATAATGGCCTTGACCTGCCCCTTTGGGTCGCCTTCCATCTTCACATTGCCACTGTCACGATAAAAGGTGATCTTGCTGCTTTCGATGACATCCTGTCCACTGGTCACCTTGGCGTTCTGCCCGGTCAACACCAGGGTGCGTTCATCGGTGCGATAGATGGCGCGATCGCTTTCGGCCACCCGACCGTCCATGACGATGCGCACGTTGCCATCGGCTTCGATGCGCTCAATGCTCTCGGCGGAGGTACCGTCTTGAGAGGAGGCACCCTCCGCGTAGACCAGGGTCAGGCGATCGGCCGTGATGGTCGTATCGCCTTGCACCACTTTGACATTGCCGCTGAACTGGGCGTTGCGGCGCTGGGTGTCGCTGACGAGGCGATCGGCCGTGATGTGAATCGGGTCGGCCGGCGTTTCGGGCGCCGGGGGTTCTTCCGCCGCCAGGATGCCGGCGCTCAAGATGACCCACAACAGGGCGACGATCATGAGGCGCGGCGCATCCGATAGGCGCATGCTATCATATCGCGTAACTCGCAGGTTATATCGCCGGTCGTTCATGGAGATCTCCTTCAACTTGGCCTTCGAAATGCGCCCGATTCTGTGTCAGGTCGTAGGTCATCCGGTCTGCGCGCAGGGAAGCCGTCGGACTCTCGATGCGAACCGGCGCGTCTGATTTAAGCAGCCGCTGATCGTGCAGGTAGACAAGGATCTCGGTCGTCAGGGTATATTGATCATTGTGAAGGCGCACCCGGCCCGTCACTTTCATGTCATTGTTGTTGGTGTGCAGGATGCCCTGTTCGGCCGTCAGATGGACCAGGGTGCCGTCCTCCATGTGAAATATCACTTTGGGTGCCGTCAATATCATGCGTCCCCCACTGGCTTCGAGCTGGGCCGAATCGGCATCGAGCTCCCATTGCACCTTGCCGTCCTTGGTGGCGGTTTGATGCACTTTGGCCAGTGTCATCAATGCCTTGGCGGCTGGCATGGGGATGGGCACCGATTCGCCCTGCTGGCTGCGCAACTGCAGGAATACGACGACCAGCACGATCAGACCGGCAGCGGCGGCGCATGTGAGCGCAATTTTGAAGGTGCGTTTGCGGTTAGCCATTGACCATCGTGTCCAGCAGACTCTCCCAGCGGCCCTGCGCCTTGAGGATCATTTCGCACGCCTCCCGAACGGCACCCCGGCCGCCCGGCGCCCGGGTCACCACCCGGGCGGCTTGGCGCACCGTTTCGTGGGCGTCGGCCACAGCCATGGGAACCCCCACCCGCTGCATGATCGCCAGGTCGGGCAGATCGTCCCCGATAAACGCGGTCCGGTCGGCGGCGACGCCGGTCCTTCGTTCGATTTCGGGCAGTGCCCCGGCCTTGTCGCGGGTGCCGTCGAAGATCAGATCGATCCCCAGATTGGTGCAGCGATGCCTCAGCGCCTGTCCGCTGCGACCGGTGACAATACCGACCTGAACACCGGCGCCCTGGAGCAGGCGAATCCCCAAACCGTCCTTGACGTTGAATATTTTCAACTGCTCGCCACTGTCCGTATAGACGATCTCGCCGGCCGTCAAAACCCCGTCGACGTCCAGCAGCAACAATTGGATCTGTTCGAGCATAAGGGACGTCATCTTTCAGAAGGCTCCGGTGGATACGACCTGGTGGATCGCTTTCAATTGCGCAAATATATCGCTCAGGTGATCTAAGGGTAGTGAATTGGGCCCGTCGCAGCGCGCCTTGTCCGGATCTGGGTGAACCTCGAGGAACACGCCATCGGCGCCGGCGGCAACGGCGGCGCGCGCCAGAATCGGCGCATATTGACGCTGGCCGCCGGAGCTGTTGCCCGCACCGCCGGGCAGTTGAACGCTGTGCGTGGCGTCGAAAATGACCGGGAACCCGGTGGTCTGCATGATCGGAATGGCCCTGAAGTCCACGACCAGGTTGTTATAACCAAACATGGCGCCCCGTTCGGTGAGAAGGATGCGGTCGTTGCCTATGGATCTGATTTTTTCGACCACATGGGTGATGTCCCAGGGGGCTAGAAATTGTCCCTTTTTGATATTCACCGGCCTTGCGCTGCGTGCCACTTCCAGTATGAAATCGGTTTGCCGGCATAAGAAGGCCGGAATTTGGATCACGTCCAGCACCTCGGCGGCCTTTTCGATCTGCCCGATCTCGTGCACGTCGGAGAGTACCGGGATGCCCAACTCGGCCTTGATCCTGGCGAGGATCTCGAGTCCTTCAACCAGGCCAGGGCCGCGGTAAGCATCGATGGCCGTCCGGTTGGCCTTGTCATAGGAGGCTTTGAAGATAAACGGTATCTCCAGCCGCTCGGTCAACTGCTTCAATGTGGCGGCAATGTGGAAGGTGAGTTCAAAATCTTCGATCACGCACGGCCCGGCGATCAAGACCAGCGGCATGCCTTTGCCGATGCGTAGATTTTCTACTTGAACGATCGTGTTCATGTTCGCCTTCACATCCTTTTGTATTCCCTGTTTCTATTGCAAAAATTTAGCCCGCCCCCCCCTAAAAGTCAAGCCGGGAAACTTTGCCTTGATTCGCGAAAGTAGAGCTGGTATGCTCCGTTGCTCGATTTTACTGGAAAGGGGGAAGATAACCCATTGAATGCTAAAAAGAATGCATCCAGACGCTGGCTGTTGATTTTGCCGGCGCTTCTTATTGTGGTCGCTCTGACGGTCTTTCTGGTTCGACGAATGGAAGGAGAGTCGCCGGAGATGACAATGGTGCTGACGTCGCCTGCATTGGGCGCCAGTCAGAACCTCAAATTGCATGTGATCGACCGGAAAAGCGGCATTCGCAAGGTATGGGTCGCTGTACTGAAGGATGGTCAGGAGGTCCCGTTGCTGGACAAGACCTATTCTTCGGCAGGGCTTTTGGCCGGTGGCCAGACGCATGAGGAAACGCTTGAAATACCGTTTGAGCCAAAGGCGAAAGGTATACAAGACGGCAAGGCCGTGTTGCGGTTCGTCGGCAGGGATTTTTCCTGGCGCAACTGGGGTAAGGGCAATGCCCAGTACCAGGAGCAGGAGATCGTCATCGACACCCGTCCGCCGGTGATCAATGTGCTCAGCCGGGCGCATTATCTATCCCAGGGGGGCGCGGGGATCGTCGTTTACAAGCTTGCCGAAGAGTGTCCGACCAGCGGCGTAACGGTGGGCGAACACTTCTATCGGGGTTTCTCGGGGATGTTCAAGGATCCGGCCATTCATGCAGCCATGATCGCCATCGATTACCGCCTTGGGCCGGGAACACCGGTTGCGGTGACGGCGACCGATTTTGCCGGTAACGAGAATCGTGTCGGGCTTCAGCACCTCATCAATGCCCGGACCTTCAGGCGAGATAAAATTGCCCTTTCCGATGGATTTCTGGATTGGAAAATGCCGGAGTTCGTCAGCCAGGTCGATGTTGTGCCGGGTGCCTCCCCCCTCGATGTTTTTCTTGCGGTCAACCGTGATTTGCGGCGTGCCAATTACGAAACATTGAAAAAGGTGACCGCGCAGTCCGATGCAGCCGTCCATTGGAAAGGCGAGTTTCTGCGGTTGCCGGCCGCCGCCAACAGGGCCGGTTTCGCCGATCATCGCTCCTACATCTACAAGGGGAAAGTCGTCGACGAACAGACCCACATGGGCATCGATCTGGCATCGTTGGCCCAGTCCCCGGTTCCCGCCGCCAACAGCGGCAAGGTGGTTTTCGCCGGTACGATCGGGATCTACGGCGGCACCGTCGTCATCGATCACGGTTTGGGTCTTTTCAGCATGTATTCCCACTTGAGTCAGATGACCGCCACCGAAGGCCGGATGGTTGCAAAAGGCGACATCATCGGTGCCACCGGTGTGACCGGCTTGGCCGGAGGCGACCACCTGCACTACGGTATCATGATCCATCACACCTTCGTCAATCCGATGGAATGGTGGGATGGACAGTGGGTTCGAAACAATATCACTTCCAAGCTTGAGGCGGTCGCCAATTAACCGGGGTATCTCGCCCTGAGAAAACCGCCGGTGCCATCGTCCCTTCATCTGATGCTTGCCGTCTCCCCGGCAAGGGTATCGATCGCTTGAACCGACAGACCGGAGCCTATGAACCGGAGCCTATGAAAGAGACCGCGCGACTCTTTATCGCTTTCGAATTGCCCGATCGTGTCCTTGCGTTGGCCAAGGACCTTCAGGCGCGTTTGAAACGACATGGTCTGAAGATGCAGTGGGTTCGCCCCCAGAATATGCACCTGACCGTGAAATTTCTGGGCGAGGTGAGCCAGGCGCGCATCGGCGACGTGTCCGCAGCCCTGCACCATGCGGCGCTCGAGGCCGCGCCGATGGAGGTCTGCGCTCAGGGCCTGGGGGTCTTTCCCGGCATGCGTCAGCCGAGGGTGCTATGGTTCGGACTCGGGGGGCAGGTCGATCTTCTCGGCGAGGCCTGCCAACACCTGGAGGACGCCCTGGACGTAAAGGGTTTTGCCAGGGAGCGGCGTCCGTTCAGGCCCCATCTCACGCTGGCGAGGATCAAGCAGGCGGTGGACCCCACTCTTTTGTTGGAAGGCATTCAGACGGTCGGCAGGTATGATCCGGTGGGGTTTCGATTGACCGAGTGGGTGCTGTTTCAAAGCGATTTAAGGTCCCAAGGGGCCATTTATACCGCCCTGGATCGGGCGATGTTGGCACAAGGCGCGTGAATCCCTATTGACGTTTCGGCCGATTTTTCGGAATAGTGGTGACCAGTCAATCTCCGAAGCGCATGCATCGGCGTGGATTGGCCGAACCTATCAGGACAAGGCAGAGCAGGAGGATGAGATGAGCGTTTCGGTGGACAAGACAAAGGCGATCGATTCGGCCATGGGGCAGATTGAACGTCAGTTCGGCAAGGGATCGATCATGAAATTGGGCAGCCGCCCCATCGTGGATGTGCCGATCATCCCCACGGGTTCCATTGCATTGGACCGGGCGTTGGGAATCGGTGGACTGCCCAGGGGCCGGGTCGTGGAGATATATGGTCCGGAATCATCGGGCAAAACCACCCTGGCGCTCCATGCCGTGGCCAATGCCCAGAAAAAAGGCGGCATCGCGGCCTTCATCGACGCCGAGCACGCTCTGGACACGAGTTATGCCAGAAAGCTGGGCGTGAACTGCGATGAATTGCTGGTCTCGCAGCCCGACACCGGGGAACAGGCCCTGGAGATTGCCGATATGCTGCTGCGCAGCGGCGCCATCGATGTGTTGGTGATCGATTCGGTGGCGGCCCTGGTGCCGCGTGCCGAGATCGAGGGCGAGATGGGCGATGCCCATATGGGGCTTCAGGCGCGGCTCATGTCCCAGGCCCTGCGCAAGCTTACCGGAACCATCGGCAAGACCAATACCTGCCTGATCTTCATCAACCAGATCCGCATGAAAATCGGGGTCGTTTTCGGCAACCCGGAAACCACCACCGGCGGTAATGCCCTCAAGTTCTACGCCTCCGTCCGCCTGGAGATCCGGCGCACGGGATCGATCAAGAACGGCGCCGACGTGGTGGGCAACCGCACGCGGGTCAAGGTGGTGAAGAATAAAATGGCGCCGCCTTTCAAGGAGGCCGAATTTGACGTCATGTACGGCGAGGGCATTTCACATGTGGGGGATCTGCTGGACATCGGCGTGGAAGCCGGGATCGTGGAGAAAAGCGGTGCGTGGTATTCATACAATGGCGAGCGCATCGGGCAGGGGCGCGAGAATGTGAAGAGTTTTCTCAGCGACAATCCCGATATCTTCACGGCCCTGGACGAGCAGGTTCGCGCAGCCGTCGGCATTGTGAAAAAGAACGAAGAGAAACCGGTTCAGGAGGAATCCCAATAACCGTGGTTGGACCCGATACGATTTTCAGGGAGCAGGCACAATGACAGGAAACGAGATCCGCAAGCGATTTCTGGACTATTTCGAGAAGCACGCCCATCGCGTGGTGAGAAGCTCATCGCTGGTGCCCCATGACGATCCGACCCTGCTGTTTACCAATGCCGGGATGGTTCAGTTCAAGCGAACCTTCATGGGAGAAGAAAAGCGCGACTACCATCGCGCCGTCACTTCCCAGAAGTGTGTCCGCGCCGGCGGCAAACACAACGACCTGGAGAACGTGGGATACACGGCCAGGCATCACACCTTTTTCGAAATGCTGGGCAATTTCTCCTTTGGAGATTACTTCAAGGAAAAAGCCGTCGAGTTTGCCTGGGACCTGCTGACCAACGGTTACGGCCTGCCTGGAGAACGGCTCTGGGCGTCGGTCTATCTCGACGATGACGAGGCCTACGATTTGTGGCATCGGAAAATCGGCATTCCCACAGGGCGCATGGTGCGTCTGGGCAAAGAAGACAACTTCTGGGCCATGGGAGATACCGGACCGTGCGGCCCGTGCAGCGAGATCCATTTGGACCGCGGCGAGGCTTATGGGTGCGGCCGGCCGGATTGCGGGGTGGATTGCGACTGCGACCGTTTTCTGGAGATCTGGAACCTGGTGTTCATGCAGTTCAACCAGGATGAGAGCGGTCGGATGACGCCGCTGCCAAAGCCGAGCATCGATACGGGTATGGGGCTCGAGCGTCTGGCCTCGGTGCTGCAGAACACGGCCACCAACTTCGATACGGACCTGCTGCGGCCGATCATCGCACATACCGAGCAACTCGCCGAAAAGGCTTACGGTCAGGATGCGGCGGTGGATGTAGCCATGAAGGTGATCGCCGACCACAGCCGCGCGGCCGCCTTCCTGATCGGCGATGGTGTGTTGCCGTCCAACGAGGGACGCGGCTACGTGCTGCGCAGAATCATGCGGCGAGCCATCCGCTATGGCCGTAACATCGGTTTGAACCGACCCTTTTTGCATCAAACGGCCGAGACGGTTTTCGACATCATGCGGTCGGCCTACCCGGAACTGGGCGAAGCTTCGGCCTTTATCCGCAAGGTGATCTCAAATGAGGAAGAGCGCTTCATGGAGACCCTGGATACGGGGTTGAAGTTGCTGAACGATTCGCTGGCCGAACTGCAGGCCAAGGGCCAGACCACCATCCCCGGCGATCTCATTTTCAAACTGTACGACACGTACGGGTTCCCGGTGGATATCGTCCAGGACGTGGTTCGCGACACCCGGATGAAGGTGGACTTGCAAGGGTTCAACGCGCACATGGAAGATCAGCGCAAACGCAGCCGCGCCAAGGTCGCCTTCGACAGCCTGGCCGATGCCTATAAGGCGCTCTCCTCCCAGGCCATCAAGCCGGAATTCAAGGGCTACCAATCCCTGCAGGCCCAGTCCGATGTGCTCGTGCTGGTCCAGGCGGGTCAAGAGGTACCCGAGGCCGTTGAAGGCGAAGAGATCGAGGTGGTCACCGCCGCCACCCCGTTTTACGGAGAAGCCGGCGGCCAGGTGGGCGATCAGGGCACCATTTCGGGCGACGGCATGACGATGACCGTGACCGCCACGCGCAAGGATCCTACCGGATTGATCATTCACAAGGGCAAGGTGGTTTCCGGCCGCATCGCTAAAGGGCAGCGCGTTACCCTGAGCGTGGATGCGGCCAAGCGGCGGGCCACGGCCTGCAATCATACGGCCACCCATCTGCTGCATGCCGCCTTGCGCCAGGTGCTCGGCGACCATGTCAAGCAGGCCGGTTCCCTGGTGGCGCCGGACCGGTTACGGTTCGACTTTACCCATTTCAGCCAGGTGACACCCGACGAGCTGGATCGGATCGAGACCATCGTGAACGATCGTATTCGCGCCAACGTGCCGGTTCAGACCGAGGAGATGGATGCCGATGCGGCCATGCACTCCGGTGCCATGGCGCTCTTCGAGGAGAAATACGGCGACCGGGTGAGGGTGGTCTCCCTGGCCGATTTCAGCAAAGAGCTCTGCGGAGGGACCCATACCGGATACACCGGTGATATCGGATTGTTCAAGATCGCCAGCGAGACGAGTGTCGCCTCGGGCGTGCGACGTATCGAGGCGATGACGGGCGAGGCGGCCCTGGCCCTGGTCCAGCACACCGCCCGGGTTGCCCAGCAGGTCGCCCATCTGCTGCGCGTCAAACCGGATGAGATGCTCCCCCGCATACAGCAGTTACTCAGCGGTCAGAAGGCGGCTGAAAAAGAGGTCGAGAAACTCAAAGCCGCCGTTGCCGATGCCAAAGCCCAGTCCGGTGACGACGCGCCGCGCATGATCAACGACGTGGCCGTCCTGGTCAAGCGGGTCGCCGTCGATAACCCAGGGGCGATGCGGGAGCTGGCCGATCGATTCAAGGATCGCATCAAATCGGGTGTGGTGGTCCTCGGCAGCGAGGCCGGCGGCAAGGCGTTGCTGATTGTCGGGGTGACCAAGGACCTGGAAAAGCGGTTTCATGCCGGCAAGATCATCAAGTCCGTGGCCGCGGTCGTCGGCGGTGGCGGCGGCGGTCGACCCGACATGGCCCAGGCCGGCGGGTCCCAGCCGGAGCACCTGGATGCGGCCCTGGAAAAAGCGTATGAGGTGATTGGTCAAATGTAGCGTCTACCTGGTGGCCGCCCAGAATTTTGAACGGAGACCGCCGGATCACATGTGTTCTCGATGCCAACACAAAAGGCGCTCGTGTCGAGCGCCTTTTGTGTCGTTCGAGATAGATGGGTGGAAGTCACGTTTTAACTTTGAGGGCCACTTCGATAACGATTCCCCCTTTATCGGTGCTGCAGGGGATGGTGATGATGGGAATGCCCGATGGATAGCTGACCTTGTGTTTGCCGATCACGACGCTGGGTACCGAAATGGCGTTGTCGTTACTGGGAAAATCGGTTTTGGCATTGCCGGCGATCATATTGGCGATCTCACCGATGGCATCGGTGCAGACTTCATCCAGTTCGTTGATCTCGTCTCCGATCAGGTTGGATGCCAATTGAAACGCGACCTCCTGGGTCAGGCTGATCACCACGCTGCCGCTGACATTGCCGGACAAGCCGATGATGCTGCTGATGTCATGGGGAACTTCGTTGCCCTTTTTCAAGGTGGGTTTACCCAATGAAAAGGGAACGGTAATCATGGTTTCAAAAACACGCTTGACCGCCACCACGAACGGCTTTATGTAATTGGGGTCCATTTCAATCATCACGATAGGCGCGAACAGGCTCACGGCCGATAAGCAGCGCCAGTTCAACCGTCGTCATGCGAAAGGCCAATCATCGAATCGGGTTGCCTGGCCCCAATCGTATCAAGGGTATCATCGGCACATGTTTGGCGAACTTTACCTGTTCGTCTCGTTTTTTCCGGCAATCCGCACGGCGCATCATCGATGTTTCAGACCTGGCCTGTTTGCAGTCGCGCTGCTGTTCTTGTGCCGACAGGATCAACCAATGAAAGGAGGCCACAGGATGGCCGGAAGATCGCTCGTCGGGGGACTTTTGATTCTCCTGCAGTTCTTGATTGCACTGCCCGTTGCGGCCGAACCGCCATTTTCGATGGCCGAGGTGTTGTCCATTACCACTCTGGAGCAGCACCTCAACGAGTTGAAACAGGGCAAGATCGTCTCCATCGGATTGCCGGAAGTGGATTCGGATACGGAACTCAAGGTGCTGATGAGCATATTGGTGCCCGCGCCGTTCGACGACACGCTGACCGCGCTACAGCGCCAGGCCAATGACAACGGGGTGCTGATCGTGGAAGAGATCGGCGATGGGAGACATCCTGAAGGGCAGATATCTTTCCTATCGGAAAAACGGTGTCGAAGGTCTCGTTCCCTACCAGATCAAGAACAATGGGACGGCGAAGCCTTCCGAAGAGCTGGCCCTGGCGACCGAATCGTTGGTCATGCTCAGGCAGGGCATGCCCGCCTATTACACGTGCCTGCGTAACTACCCCCAGGCGTGCCCTGGCGGAATCCATCACCGGTTTTTCTGGGTCAAACAGCTGGAAGGGGGGCGCCCCATGTTTTCGCTGAAGCACTGGCTGCTGGAAATCCATCCGGACCACGCCGTGATCACCGAACGTCAATTCTATCTGAACCACTCCCTCAACAGCCTGCAGGTCGTCATCGGCTGTCAGGCGCATCCCGAGGGCACCCTGGTGGTGTTGCTGAATCAGGCGTTTACCGAGAAAGTCAATGTCACGATCGGGAAAGCGATTGCAACGAGCATCGGCCGCATGCAGGTCGAGAAGAAAGTGCGGCCGATGTTCGAGCAGTTGCTGGCCCAGTTCGCCGGGAGTCGATAGGCGGCCGGGCGACGGGTTCATCTCAGGTTTCGATGACACCCATGACCATGGGTTGACCTTGGCGTCCTCCTACCCGATATTGTGAAACGGGTTGATGTGGTCATGCTGTTCCTTTGGAGAAAGCAGGCTGACATTCACCTCTTTGACCCCTTCGATTGTCGAGACGATCTCTCTTATCTTTTCCAACCCTTCACTGCCCGCCTTGGCGTCGAAATGGTGGATTAAGACTTTACCGTCATCCGATGCCACCTGGATCTTGGGCGCGATCATGGCCAGTTTGGCCTTGATTTTGGCCGAAAGGGCAAGATTCTCCACCTGTTTGCGGGATTCCGCCGTGGCTTGAAAGGCCGGTTTCTGCACTATTTGATAGAGGACCTCCACGGCGTCATCGACGGTCAGTTGGTGGATGTTCAGCACGATATCATAGAGCCGGCTGTCCCACGTGTCCGTGCCATAGACCTGCAATCCCCATTTGCGGCGTTCTTCATCGTCCTTTTTCAGAATGTAAAGGGCTTTTTCGGCAGATATATTCTCCCGTTTCATCTCTTCTGAAACCCGGTCTTCGATGTCGGCGATGATTCTGACTTTCAAGACGTGGGAGATATCCCGAAGAAAATACTGACCGGCCAGGCCGTGATAAACGATGTTGTCTTTGCGGGCCATCTGGAGAAGAGAGGAATAGAGGTAGCTGATATATCTCTCTTTGCCGTTGGTGAAGCGCTCCAGCACGGAAGGCGCATCATGCAGCGCGCGGATGAGTTTTATTTCCGGAATGTTGAACTCATCGGAAGCATCGAGCAGGACGTCCCGAGAGATACATTCGTAGTTTAATTTCCGAGCCAGTTTTTCGGCAACTGCCTTTCCCCGGCTGTACGAACCTCTATTGATGGTAACGATCGGCATTGTTCCTCCTAAAGTGAATCGATTCTTCTGTATTGGATTTCGACGATATGATGGCGCCGGCTTTGAGGACATCGATCATGGTGTAGACCTTGCCGGTGATACCCTGGGCGATTTTGTCCGCTAAAAAGCAGATCGCATCCATGGTGCCGTCCCCGTAAACATCGCGTCCGTTGATATTGTGGATGAATTCGAACCGTACCGTGCCATCGGGCGAAACCAGGGTGTAGGTGTGCCAACCATGGCCTCCCAGGTGTTCGGCCGGCACGCCCCACAGGTTGAGTTGCCGTTCCGGATCACGCTCCTTCTGGATCTGGTCGTCCTGGAACGGGATACCCATGCGGTTGAAATAGGTTACCATGGCTCTGGCGGTTCCGCTGGTGTCGGCTTTTCCGGCCTGATGACTTTCCCGGATGGTCAGGCGGTAGCCTTTGAACAGGTCCGGGAAGTTTTCGGCCGCATAGGCCATCATCGCTTGAAATCCCACGATTTGTTTGGCCATGTTGGGTGCGATGACGGCGATGTTGCCCGCATCGGTGACCGCGGCCGCCAGCTTCTCCCGGTCACCCCCAGTGGTGCCCATGACAAACGGCAGCCGGTGGCGACCGTAGAATTCGGCGTTGGCGTTGACACCGCTGGGATGGGTGAAGTCGACGCATATGAACGGTCCCTCTGTCGCAATGATCCTTGCGATTTGATCTTCACGCGCTTCGGGTCGGATCAACTCGACGGCGACGCCGTCGACATGGCAATGGGGGGCATCGATGTCCGGTCCGGTCAGGGCGAAGGGAAGAACGGCCAGACGCTCGTCGGCCAGGGCGCGCCGGGCGATTACCCTGGCCACATTGCCGGGCAGACCATTGATCATCACTTTAATTTTTTTCATCTTAACGCTCCTCATCCGCGATTTCGTTGATAATGGCCGTCAGTCTCGGCAGGCGAACGGTGGTCTGCGAGTTGAGATGCCGTTGCAAGGTGCTCACGGCCGCAGGGATGTATGCTTCAAAATAGCGTTTTCCCTTCACCCGGGTCAAGTATCCAAATGCGCCGAGCATCTGCAGATTTCGGGTCAGGGCGCAGCAGTCGTAGCCGCGTTGGAATTCATCTGCATCGATATTCGCGATCGTCTTGAGTTTTCGCAGGGCATAGGCCATCAATTCTTTCTGTATTTCGGGCGGCAATTGGACATACGGGTCGATGAGCAGGGAGGCCAGGTCGTATTGCAGCGGTCCCAATCGGCCCCCCTGGAAATCGATGAAATAGATTCGTTCTTCTTTCACCATGATGTTGCGCGACTGCAGATCGCGGTGCAGAAACCCGGGGATCCCGTGATCGATGGTGCGGTCGGCCAGTGGCGAGAATTCAGAGGCCAGGTCGGCGTAGGTTTCGCTGCGGCCCAGGTAGCCTCCCAGGAAAGCGTCGACGAAATATCGGCACTCCCGTTCGAGGATCAATTCCCGGTCATAGCAGGGGGTCTGCCATGTCCACCGGGTGGAAAAGTCCTGCCTCCCGGCCATGGCCATGTGCAGCCACTGATCGATCACTTTCCGGTAGCTTTGCAGCAGCAGCTCCGAATTGGTTTGCCTGGCAGCGACCTCCTGCAGATGCGTTTCGCCGAGATCTTCGAGGAAGACCAACCCCGAGAAACGGTCGTGGAGCCATATCCGGGGAACGGCAACCCCCCTGGCGGCCAGGTGGGTGCCGATATCGATAAAGGCATCCACCTCCTGTTGGCCGTCGCGTGCCGGCCGGATCCCATGATCGACCATGACGAGGCTGCGGGTGCCGCATGCGATTCGATACCATCGGCGGTCGGAGCCGTCTCCCTGCAACGGGAACCGCTCGATGAGCGCCGATGGGCGTCTCTCCAGAGCCTTTTCAAAGGCAAGGGGCGCCATCTGCTCGGCGGCGGCGAGAAAGTAGCTTTGAGGGGTGCCGATGTCGCGCCAGTAGGGATGGTCCAGGACCATTGCCGCGATCGGCTCGCCGGCCTTGAGCATGGCGGTGTAGGCGTCGATGATATGGGCCGGGCCCTTTGGCGGCAGATGGTCGAGGACGCGGCGGTCCAGGACGTGGATGCCGGTGAAGGCCATCCGGCGCAGGCCGGCTTGGGGTTTTCCTGCCGCGAACTCGACCACGCGGTCATCGGCGTCCACGGTCACCGTGTTGAACTCCGGCCAGTCGTGCATCACCATGGTAACGCTGCATCCTGCCTGGCGGTGATAACGATAGACCTGCGCCAGGTCGATGTCGCTCACGACGTCCGCGTTGATCACCAGTAAAGGGCCATCGGCCCAGAGGTCGGCGGTATTGCGGACGGCCCCGCCCGTGCCCAGGATCTCCGGCTCGTAGCGCACCGTCACCGGCAGGGACCAGGTATTTTCTGACAGAAAGGCTTCAATTCGTTCGTGCAGGTGGTGGGTGTTGACGATAACGGCGCGGCAACCGGCACGTTGCAGGCGCGCTATGGTCAATGCCAGCACCGGCCGCTGATTGATGGTGAAAAGCGGCTTGGGCGTATGTCGGGTGTATGGCAGCAAACGGGTGCCCAGGCCGGCTGCCAGTATCAGGGCTTTCATTGTTTGATCAGGTAAGTGAAATTGCGAATGGCTTGCTCGTACATGTCGACACGTTCTGTATTTTCCGCGCCTTTGACGCCGTGGCTGGTGAAATAGTTGATGCCATTTTCGTAGTTGATCTTGGAAAGCGATTCGGCCAGCAGAATCTCCTGTTCCTTGAGCATGGTCTTGCCCAGGGCCTGGATTCGTTTCATGCGGTCCTTGGCAACGGCCTCCTTGCGCGGGGTTTGTTTGAAATAGGCCAGCACCACCCAATAGGATTCGAAATAGGTGAGCAGGAAGCGTGCAAACAGCTTGAGTTTCCGATACCCGGCCGAGGTGATCTGGTAGGTGTCGGGCAGGGTGGGGTGGGGGATGAGGATCGCATCGTCGATAAAGGCCTTGATGGTCTTGCGCACGATGACTTCCGCGCTTTTTTCATTGTTGAAGGCGAATTCGTATTTGAAGAAATCCTGCAGGAATCGGTAACGTTCGTGCAGATCGGCCTTCGAGAATTGGAAAGCGTCCATCTCCAGGATCGAAATCGCGGTAAAAGCGGCCGGCACAAAATAGGCGATGCAATTGTTCTTGTAGTATTCGAGTTGAAGCCGTTTTCCGGACGGCAGCACGTATTGGGCGATTTCCGACGGCATCTCCTTTTCGCCGCCGGGCAGTTCGATGAATTTGCGTTGCACATAATTGTCGAGCGCCTGCTGACAGGCCCGGATCGGATCCACGATCAAGGTGTCGGCCAGTTTGGCCATCTGAGAATTTAGGAAGGCCATGTAGGTTTCGGTGATCTGTATCAGTTCGTCGGCCGAAAAACGGTTGGCCGAGCAGTTGAGGGCCGCCGATGCCACCAGCGCATGGGGGGTCACCACGCTGACCTCGTCGATGGCATTGATAATTCGCCAGCCCAGGTTGCGACAAAGGGCGTTCTGCTCCTTGGCCGGCATCTGATCGAAGCCGGTGCTCAACTCTGCCAGCATGTCGTTGAACGAGATGGGATTGCTGAAATTGATGTAAATTTTGCCATAACGGCGTTTCAGGAACCGACGCGCGCGCAGGACCTGGGAGATGCTCTCCGGCTCTTTCTTGCCTCCGGTCACCTCCTGAAGATAGGCGGTCTCCTCGAGCACCTGGTCGTACCCGATGAATACAGGCACGAAGATCATATCTTCGCAGACATTGTTTTTGAAGGCGTTGAGCAGCAGCATCAGGAAGCCGAGTTTGGGCATCAGCAGTTTGCCGCTGCGGCTGCGGCCCCCCTCGATGAACAGCTCGATATTGAACCCCTCTTCCAGGAGCTTGGAGATATATTCGGAAAACACCTTGGAATAGACCACCGCGCCGCTGAAGGTGCGCCGGACGAAAAAGGCGCCGCCGGCCCGGAAAAGAGGGCCCATGGGCCAGAACGACAGGTTTTTTCCGGCCGCGGTATGGGGGGCCGGCATGTTGTAGGCGTAAAACAGATAGGAGAGAATCAGATAGTCCATGTGGCTCTTGTGGCACGGCACCAGGATGAGCGGTCCCTTCTGGGACATGGTTTTGACCCGTTGCAAACCCTCTTCGTCGACGACCATGCCGTCATACATGCTTTCGAGCAGCCAATCCACCGGCTTGGAGGCCCAGCTGACAAAAGTGGGGCTGTATTTTGCGGCGATCTCGTCGAGATAACTGTCGGCCTGTTTGCGCACCTCGTAGATGGTCGTCTTGCGGCTTTCGGAATATTGGGCCATGAATTCGCGCAGGCGCTGGCCGGACAGGACGCTCTCTTTGAACTCTTCGTGGGACTTGATAACCGGTCCGGTGATGGTCTGGCGGTGACGGTTGTGCTGCATCAGAAGCTGGCGGCGTAACATCAGGGCCAGATATTCCGTATTGGTCTCCTCGGGCCCGGCCGATTGGATGAAGGTGCGCAGGTCGAGGGGTTGAGATATCTCGACGAACACTTTTCCCGGGTGACGCAGCAGGGTGAACATTCGGCGCATGAGCCCCGGGCGTTGCTCGCTGCCGAACAGGATATCCCGTAAGCGGGGGATGGATGAGGCCGGATTTTTGCTGAAGAACATCAAGTGGGGTACCAGCACGACGGGCCGTTCGGTGGACCGCTGCAGTTCGATCAAAAAGCGCAGCGGGTCGGTCTGCGCCTTGACGAAACGTCGATAAAAGCCGTGCTTTTCCACTAGCGGCAGCACGGCCGCATGGCCGTCGAGCAGCGCTTGCCGCCAAAAACCGCTGTCGTAGGGATCGAGCCATTTGCGTTGGCGCGCCAGCCCATCCAGGTGGGCCAGAATAGAGCGAAAAATCCTTGAAAGGGGCTGCAACAGCCAGAGCCGTAATCCGAATCCGAGTTCCGGTACCGG
The DNA here is from genome assembly GCA_002402905.1 of Desulfatitalea sp. UBA4791. Classification (GTDB taxonomy): domain Bacteria; phylum Desulfobacterota; class Desulfobacteria; order Desulfobacterales; family Desulfosarcinaceae; genus Desulfatitalea. Next base: position 21,354 of record DHGT01000098.1, read on the forward strand.
CACCTTCTCCTTCTGGTAACGCGAGTGGTAAAAAAGGTATTCGAATTGGCTTCGGTATTTGGTGGTATAGACGACAATGGATTGTGCGGGCAGTTCGCGCAATCGCCGTAAATGTCGCTCGTCGATGGTGATGCCGTTGAAAAAGCGCTTGAGCAGCCAGGGCAACAGACCCTGCTTGGGAGGAAATTGAAACAGATAATGGTTGTGGGTCCCCTTGAGCAGTTTGTATATCAGACGATGCCATTTATCGCGCCGTGTTTCCGTGGCGGTATGATCTGAATTCGGCATGAAATGTTTCACCTGTGACGGGTTCTTTTTTGATGATCCGGTTTGGTGCTCCGGCAATTTTGGGTCGTGCCGTCGGATGACTGGGAAAGCTAACAAAATTGAAGGTGATTTGCAATTGTCGATCCACGTTCCAATAAGAGAAGGCCGACAAGGCTTGGTCATGGCGGATCGTCGCACCACCTCAAAATTCATCCCAAAATAGACTTGCGCCGGCCTGGGGCATATGATAATTCTCAACACCTGCTTCGGATGATGTCGGTCAGACCTCTATAAAAGAAATATCCATAATTTATAAACAAGGGTACTATCGTGTTTTGGTTTCAATAAAGGGTCGATGGTGATTCATAGCTTAATGTAAAGGAGGTTGCTGTTTTATGAAAACGTTAATCGGTGGCGCAATTGCAGCGGTGATCGGCCTGATCGGGCTGACCATTTGGTTTCCGGCGTTCCTTCAGTTATTGGCCGGCGCCATTCCCATCATGCTGTTGCTCGGTGGCGGGCTTGCCATCTACCTTGGATTCGATGAACTGAAAGACTCTTGGAAAAAAGGGGATGAAGAGCCCAGCGAGAGCAGCGATGAACCCGGCAAGTACAAACAAGAGATCGAAGATTTGAAGAAAGAGATCGAAACCCTGAAGACCGAAAAGGCTTAGGGCTTCACTTATATCGTCACGAAGCCCCCTGCGTCTGAAACCATGCCTGCGCCCGGGATCGGCCCTCGACCCGGATGACGCGCCGCGCATTGCTTGAGACGAAGGGGGTTTTTGTTTATTTCAAGGTGGTTACTTGCCCTTTAGGCTCGCCACGGCCAACTGATCGGCACGTTCGTTTTCCGGGTGCCCGGCGTGCCCTTTGACTTTAACGAATCTGATCTGCTTGAAACTTGACACCAGCTTCCTGATATCGGCGACCAACTCCTGGTTCTGTTTCGCCTTCCATCCTTTGGTCAGCAAGCCCAAGGCATAGGCGCTATCGGTAAAAACGATCACCGGTAGCTGCCTGTTTTTCACTGCCAGCAATCCGGTCCGGATCGCCTCGAGTTCGGCGATGTTGTTGGTACCGATGCCCAGATAGCGCGATATCTCTTTTTGGTTTTCCTTATAATGCATCACCACCCCAATACCCGCCGGGCCGGGATTTCCCGAGCAGGCGCCGTCGGTGTAGATGCAGATGGCGTTATTGCATAGACCTTCCGGTAGCGCCGATGCATCATCGGTCAAACGAGGCCCGCTGCGAGGATTTTTCCGGGTTTTGGCGCCAGCCGGGGCAGTGCCCGCCTGGTCCAACGGCACGAGGTTGGACGGCTGGACCCAGTACTCATGGGGTTGGTCCAGCTGGTATTTGATCAACTGCTTGCCGTTTTTGACCAGCGGCTTCTGGTCGGCATCCAGGGCCACCCACACCTTGTTGCCTTTGAATTGCATACGCTGCCAGTGGGGTATATCGTCCGGGGTTTTTGGGTGCGTTGGGGGAGTCAATACGGACCTCGCTTTAATCGTTTCCGTAGAGGAAATAATTCCGCCGAAGGCTGTCAAAGGCTTGCAGCCCTTTCCGCCAAGAGGATTCCAGGGCATCGATGGTGCGCATCTGCTCCAGACCCAAGCGGACTTGCCGATCGCCGAAAATCAGGTCGATGGGCAGCCGTTCAAATTCGTATTCATACGGCGGTGATTTCCATTCAAACGACTGGGGATGACATGCGAGAATGGCCTGGAGCAGCATCAGGCTCGTTCGGTAGGGACGATAAAGATTACGGTCGGTGACATGCAGTTGAAATCCGTGACACGGCTGACCCTGCCATTTGTTTGCGGTGGGCTCGAATTCCGTGACCCGGAGCACCAGTCCCGGCTGGATTCTGCCTCCCAGGATGTCCAATATCTTTTGCGGTGCGATAAAAGGCGCCCCGAACAATTCAAACGGGAGGGTCGTGCCGCGGCCCTCGGAGACATTGGTTCCTTCCCAGATGACCTGGCCGGGGTAGACCATGGCCGACGCCGGGGTCGGCAGGTTCGGGGAGGGCGGCACCCAGGGCAGACCGGTCTGCTCGAAATACATGCAACGCCGCCAACCCTTCATGGGGATCACGTCCAAGTCACAATCGATCCCATAGGACCGGTTGAAGAGCATGGCCAATTCGCCGATCGTCATGCCGTGACGCATGGGCAGGGGGTATCGGCCCACGAACGAACGCCAGGCCGGGTCAAGGCAGTTGCCCTCGACGATGTCGCCGCCAATGGGATTGGGGCGATCCAGAACCACCACCTTTTTGGCAAACTTTCGGGCCGCTTCCATGCAGTAAGACATGGTGTAAATAAAGGTATAGACGCGGGTGCCGACATCCTGAAGGTCGATGAGAACAACATCGATGGCATCGAACATCTCTTGGGACGGCTCACGGGTGTTGCTGTAGAGGCTGTAGACCGGAAGATCGAGCAGCGGATCGCGACGATGGTCCGACTCGATCATGTTGTCCTGTTTTTCTGCGAACAGGCCATGCTGGGGGGAAAAGAGCTGGACCAGCCGGTCGCCGAAACAGTCTTGGACCAATTGGCGGGCATGGACCAGATGACGATCCACCGACGCCACATTGCACAACAGCCCCAGACGTTTTCCACGAAGGTACGCCGGCGGTGCGGCCGTCAGTCGTTCGAGCCCTGTGGTGACGATGGTCATAACGGCCCCTGGTGTTTTTCAATCGAGAGCATGGAGCGTCGACAAAGGGGTTGGGTTGACGTGTCGCAACGCCATCCGGCCGGCGCGACGATCAGCATAACTAATGACCGCCTACATAGAGGATCCGGTTTGGAAAGTAAACCTGAAAACAGCTTGACACATCTGAATGAACCCAATAAATTAAGCGTTTCGTTCAATTTAGTCGACATGGGAATCACGATATTGTCGTTCATCGTTCAGCATGAGCGAACAAATTGAAAGTCTGGCGCGGTTTATGGCAAGATGGTGTTTCCCGATTCAGATGGTGGGCGACCATGGCGGGACACATCGATATAAAAGGTATCGTCGTTATCGTCGGCAATTACGGGAGTGGTAAAACCGAAGTCGCCGTCAATCTGGCCTTGGACCAGCATGCCCGGGGGGTTCACGTACGGCTTGCGGATCTGGATCTGGTCAATCCCTATTTCCGGACCCGGGAGGTGCGCCGTTTGATGGCCAGCCTGGGGATCGAAATGATCCTGCCGCCCGAAGGCTGGTTACAGGCCGATCTTCCCATTTTGACTCCCAAGGTCGGTGGGCTGATCCGGAATCCCGGAGAGTTGGCGATCCTGGATGCCGGCGGTGACGGCGTCGGGGCCACCGTGCTGGCGGCATTGGCCGATGCATTCCAGGCGCCAGGCGCTTCGCTGCAAGTGTTTCAGGTGGTCAATCCATTTCGCCCGAACACCCAGACCGTGGCACAATGCCTGGCCATGAGGAGCACCATCGAGGCGGCCTCCCGGCTGAAGGTGACCGGTTGGATCGGCAATGCCCACCTGCTGAGTGAGACGACGGCCGACCATATCCGGGAGGGCCACGACTTAATGCAAGCCCTTTCCAAAGCAAGTGGGCTGCCCCTGTTATGTATAACCGCCAGTGAACCCCTCGTTGCGCAGACCCGTGACATGGGACTGAACTGCCCGATATTAACGATTCGCCGTCAGTTGGTGCCGCCATGGCTCAAACCGGCGGCATGGCATGCGATCGACTGATCGGCCGAAGGAGTGATGACGATGACCTATTGCTACCATATTGAAACGGACCGCTGCAAAGGGTGTGGTCTTTGCGTGGCCGTGTGTCCGAAAAAGGTGCTCGAGCTGTCGACCCAAGTGAACAGCATGGGCTATTTTCCGGCCTATCAGGCGCGTCCGGAAGATTGCATCTTGTGTGCGATCTGCTGTACCATGTGCCCGGATGTGGCCATCAGTATCACTGAAACGGCATCCGATGCGTGTCCTTGAAAACCATGTCCGGTTGATGAACTGCCGGATGGGGCCCGCAGCCGATGCGGTCGGGCACGACTCAACAGTTTATTCCGTTTGTGCGGTCCGGACGCTGCTGCGATCCTGGCCACAGCGCAAAGGAAAATAGGGAGATCAAAACATGTCCAAGGTATTGATGAAAGGCAACGAAGCCATTGCCGAGGCCGCCATTCGTGCCGGTTGTCTCAACTATTTTGCCTATCCCATCACGCCCCAATCCGAGGTTGCCGAGTATCTTTCCTGGCGTATGACCGAAGTCAACGGGGTTTTTCTGCAGGGCGAGAGTGAGGTGGCGGTCTCTTACATGATCTTCGGCGCGGCCGGCGCCGGCGTGAGGGTGTTCACCACCTCTTCGAGCCCCGGTATCAGCCTGATGAGCGAGGGAATCAGCTACCTGTGCGGCGCCCAACTTCCGGCCGTGTTCGTCAACATCATGCGCGGCGGACCGGGGCTGGGCGGTATTCTGCCCTCCCAGGCCGATTACAACCAGGCCACCCGAGGCGTGGGCCACGGGGATTGCCGCCTGCTGGTGATGGCGCCGGCCAGCGTGCAGGAAGCGGCCGAAATGGTGATGATGGCCTTTCCGCTGGCCGAAAAGTACCGTAATCCGGTGATGCTTTTAGGCGACGGTCTCATCGGTCAGATGATGGAGCCGGTGGAATTCCCCGATCACCTGAAAAGCGAACCCTCCAATAAGGACAGTTGGGCCACCAACGGCATCGACCATCGCAACGGCACGACGCGAAATCTGGTCCGTTCGCTCTTTTTAGATCCCGAGGCGCTGAACAACAACAACCTGATGCTCAGAGCCAAATACGAGCGCATGAAGGCGGAAGAGGTGCGTTTCGAGGCTTATAACACCGAAGGGGATTACCAGGTTCTGATCGTTTCCTACGGCACCATGAGCCGCGTATGCAAGACCGCCATAAATGCCCTCAAGGGCCAGGGGGTCGAGGTCGGTCTGATACGGCCGCAAACGTTGTTCCCCTTTCCGGACGTCGCTATCCGGGAGGCGGCCGCCAAACCAAGTTGCCGGACCGTCTTGTCCATTGAAATGAGCATGGGACAGATGGTCGACGACGTGGAGCGCTGCCTCCATGGCGTCCGGCCGGTGGAGTGGTATGGCAAGTGCGGCGGCGAAGTGCCGACGCCCGAGGAGATTATCGATCTGGTCAAGGCCAGCGTATAGACGATCAAATCAGTCAGGAAACGGTCCGCTGGCCTTCAACCGTAGAGATGCACAGGCCGAGAGAGCGGAACCACCCCAAGGAGATAATCCAATGGCCAAGTTATTTCAAAGACCCAAATCCATGTTCGATGTGAGCACCCACTACTGCCCGGGATGCACCCATGGCGTGATCCACCGGTTGGTGGCCGAAGCCATCGACGCATTGGACATACGGGGACGCACCGTGGGTATTGCACCCGTGGGCTGCGCCGTTATGGCTTATAATTATATTGATTGCGATTTCCAGGAGGCCGCCCATGGTCGGGCGCCGGCCATGGCCACGGGCATCAAGCGGGTGCGGCCCGACCTGATGGTGTTCACCTATCAGGGGGATGGTGATCTGGCGAGCATCGGTATGGGGGAAATCGTCCATGCCGCCAACCGCGGAGAAAAGTTCACCACCATTTTTGTCAACAACGCCATCTACGGCATGACCGGGGGACAGATGGCGCCCACGACCATGCCCAATCAGCGCACCACCACATCGCCCTTCGGTCGGAAAACCGAAGAGGTGGGCATGCCCATTCGCATGGCCGAGTTGTTGGCCACGCTAAGAACGCCCGGTTACATTACACGGCAGACGGTCATCAAACCCAAGTATATCCAAAAGGCCAAAAAAGCGATCGAGCGCGCATTCGTCTATCAGATGGAAAACCGCTGTTTTTCTTTTGTGGAGGTGATCAGCACCTGCCCCACCAACTGGGGGATGACGCCCAAGGATGCCGTCCAGTGGGCCGAGGATGTGCTGCTGCCGTATTACCCGTTGGGTGACCAGAAAACCCCGGACAGCGAAGTGACGGAAAAGCAGGTCGCCGCAGCGGGCGCCGCATAACCTTGGTGAACTCGTAAAATGCTGCAGAAGCGTCCTTCCGGACGCGATTCGGCATCCATACGAAATTGAAAATACTGGATTTCGGCTTTCGCCGGAATGACGGGGGAATCTAAATCCGGGCTTCTATGGAAGCGTCATGTTGATGGTCCGTTTCCCGGGATAAAATGTTTCACCGCGAAGCGGGATAAACCGCTTGTTACGAAGCCATCAACTCTAAAATCGACCGCAAAAACTGTTGAACGTGGGTCCCATTCGACAATGGGCCGAGGGCAAGGAGACGCTATGCAAAGTGAAGTGATGTTTGCCGGTTTCGGTGGACAAGGCATCATGCTGATTGGAAAAATTTTGGCCCATGCCGCCATGGAAGAGGGATATGAAGTGGCCTGGATTCCCTCCTACGGACCGGAAATGCGCGGAGGCACGGCCTATTGCATGGTCGTCATCGGTGATCAGCCGATCGGTTCACCGATCATCAAGAATCCTTCCCATCTGGTCGCCATGAATCGCCCTTCGTTGCAAAAATTCGTTTCGACCATAAAATCCGGCGGTGTGGTCATGATCAACTCATCGTTGATTCCCGACGATGTGCAGCGTAACGATGTGGATGTACTTAAATTGCCGGTGGTGGAAATCGCCACGGATACCGGCAGCTCAAAGGCAGCGAATATCGTTGCACTGGCCGCCTTTGTGGCCCGCTCGAAACTGGTTCCCCTGGAGACCCTCAAACGGTGCATCGAAGAGGAGTTCCAGAGCAGGCCCAAGCTCATACCGCTGAACATGAAAGCCATGGAGGCCGGTGTCGCAGCGGCGAATAAATAGATTGCCGGCGGCGTCCGAAGGGTGACGCCGACCCGATGAGATAGAAGGCAATGAAACTCCCCATTCCCGATTACATCCAGAACATCGCGCCATACGTCCCGGGCAAGCCCATCGAGGAGCTCGAACGGGAATACGGCATTTCCGATTCGGTCAAACTGGCCTCCAATGAGAATCCATTGGGGCCTTCGCCCAAGGCACTTGCGGCCCTGGATAAGGCCGTCGCCCGTTTGCACCGCTATCCGGACGGGGCTGGTTACGAACTGGTCGAGCGGTTGGCCTCCCATTTGAAGGTCAAGGCCGGGGAAATCGTGCTGGGCAATGGTTCGGACGACCTGCTCGGCATGCTGGCGCGGGTCCTGCTCAAGCCCGGCGACGAGGTAGTCGTCCCAGATCCATCGTTTCTCATGTACACCATCGTGGCGCAGAGCGCCGGCGCCACGCCGGTCAAGGTGTCCTTAAAGCAGCTCTGTATCGATTTGGATGGGATGCTCGAACGTATCGGGCCTCGGACCCGGATGGTATTTGTCTGCAATCCCAATAATCCCACGGGGACCATCGCTTACCGTAAGGCCTTCGAATCGTTCCTGGCCGCCGTGCCGCCCCATGTGTTGGTGGTGGTGGACGAGGCCTATTTCGAATTTGTCCGTGATCGGAACGCCGTGTCCGGACTTAACTATTTGAAAGCCGAGCAGACGGTGGTGACCCTGCGGACCTTCAGCAAGGCGTATGGTCTGGCCGGATTGCGGGTGGGATACGGCGTCATGCCTGCGCCTTTGGCCGGGTATCTGAATCGCGTGCGCATGCCTTTTAACGTCAACAGCCTGGCACAGGCCGCGGCCGTTGCGGCCCTGGATGATGTCGATTTCCTTAAAAAAACGTTGGATACGGTGCACCAGGGGCTCGATTTCCTGTATACCGAATTGGGCCGTCGCGGATTTCAGGCGTTTCCCAGCGAGGCCAATTTCTTGCTTATCGATGTGCAGCGACCGGCCGACGACCTGTTCGAACGGATGCTTCGCCAGGGGGTGATCGTGCGCTCGATGCGGGCCTATGGCTATCCCCAATATATTCGCCTCAGCGTGGGTCGTCCCGACGACAATCAGCGGTTTTTGACCGCCCTGGATCGGGCTTGCGCGCCGGGTGCCCAGGTTCAATAGATCTATGCGCCGGGAGTACCGGCCGATTGCGATCCCCCAAGAAATGGATGTTGACATGGGTGCTAAGGAGAAGCTGCGGCGCTCCCTGATCGTGACCATCGACGGTCCGGCCGGCGCCGGAAAAACGACGATCAGCAAGCTGCTGGCCCAACGCCTGGGATATCGTTATATGGATACCGGGGCACTCTACCGGGCCGTGGCCGTGGCCGCGGTCGAGGCCGGTGTGGCGGTGGACGACGACGCTGCCCTGACCGAGTTATGTCGCGGTATAGCGCTTGACCTTCGAGAGACCGGCGAGGGGTTGCGGGTCCTTTTGAACCAAAACGACGTCACCGATCAGATTCGGACCCCTGAAATTTCGATGATGGCATCGGCCGTTTCGGCCCGCCCGGCGGTTCGATTGTTTCTCCTGGACACCCAGCGGGAACTTGGCGCCCAAGGCGGCATCGTCGCCGAGGGGCGTGACATGGGTACGGTGGTCTTTCCCCAGGCCGAGGCCAAGTTTTTTCTCGACGCCGACAGCGGCATCAGGGCCAGGCGACGCTATGAAGAGTTGAAAATGAAAGGCGCCGCCGCACCGGATCTGGAGACGGTCGAAAGGGAGATGGTCCAGCGGGATCATAACGACAGCACCCGACCGCTTGCCCCGCTCAAGGCGGCCGCCGACGCTCTCGTGATCGATTCGACCCATATGACCCCGGAGGAGGTCGTCGCCCGGATGATCGCCCATCTTTCCGCCATTTCCTGATGCCCCTTCCCTGCCGTTCCAATCCCTACCTATCACTCGGACACCACTTATAAATTCAACATGCGCCGAGGGCGACCTATCGGATCAAAACGGTAACATTTCATTTTATCATTGCATTATCGTCGGGCCTTGTACTATAGAACCCTAATTATGCTACCGGCAGGGGCCGGAAAATTAGGCTGAGGGGAGAACTTTTAAGCACATGAATGACATTGTTGAAAACACATCCAAACAACCAACGACCAACCCAACCGATTCATCTCAATCCTCGGAAGCCTCCATGGAAGATCTCATGGATATGTACGAGGAGAGCTTCAAGCGCTTTGCCGAGGGCGAAGTGGTGACCGGACGTGTCATCTCTGTGGATAAAGATTATGTGATCGTCGACATTGGATACAAATCCGAGGGCCAGATTCGCATCCACGAGTTCCAGGACGAAAACGGCAATGTGGATGTTCATACCGATGATAAGGTCGAAGTGATGGTGGAGTGGTGGGACGACGAAAATGAAGTCGTCGTGCTCTCCAAGGAGAAGGCCGAAAAGGTCAAAGTCTGGGAGGAGATCAAGCGCGCTTACGAGGCGGATGAACCTGTCGAGGGTGTCATCGCCAGCCGGGTCAAGGGGGGGTTCTCCGTCGACATCGGCGTCAACGCATTTTTGCCCGGTTCCCAGGCCGATCTTCGTCCGGTGCGCAATCTGGACGAAATGGTCGGAAAGACATACAAATTCAAGGTGCTCAAATTCAACCGCAAACGCAGCAACATCGTATTGTCCCGCCGCGTGATCCTCGAAAGCGAGCGTGAATCCAAGCGCAGCAAGACCTTGAGTACCATTCACGAAGGCAAGGTGGTTAAGGGCATCGTCAAAAATATCACCGAATACGGCGTATTCGTCGATCTCGGCGGCGTCGACGGGCTCTTGCACATCACCGATATTTCCTGGGGACGGGTCAAGCATCCCTCGGAAATGTTTTCCGTGGGCGATGAAATCACGGTTAAAATTCTCAATCTGGATCTTGAACGGGAGCGCGTATCGTTGGGCATGAAACAGCTGGCCCCTGATCCCTGGAGCACCGCCGCCGAGAAGTATCCGGTGGGGTCCCGGGTTTCCGGCCGCGTCGTGAGCCTGACCGATTACGGTGCCTTCGTGGAGTTGGAAGAGGGCATCGAAGGTTTGATCCATGTCTCCGAGATGTCCTGGACGCGCAAGGTGCGACACCCCAACAAGGTGGTTTCCGTTGGTGAGGAGGTCGAAGCCCTGGTTCTGGATATCAAACCGGACAACCGGCGGATTTCTCTGGGCATGAAACAGGCGGTGCCCAACCCCTGGGACGTGATCAGCGACAAGTACCCGGTCGGGACCACCATCGAGGGGAAGATCAAGAACATTACGGACTTCGGCCTTTTTATCGGTATCGATGAGGGCATCGACGGCCTGGTCCATATCTCCGACCTTTCCTGGACCAAGCGTATCAAACACCCCTCCGAGCTTTACAAGAAGGGCGATACGGTGCAGGCCATCGTTCTGGAGATCGATAAGGAAAACGAGCGATTCTCCCTGGGCGTCAAACAGCTTCAGGCCGATCCCTGGGATTCGGTTGCCCAGCGCTATGAAGTAGGCAAGGAAATCACAGGTACAGTCACCAACGTCACCGATTTCGGCGTTTTCGTTGAATTGGAAGAGGGCATCGAAGGCCTGGTGCACGTTTCCGAAATCAGCAAGGAGAAGGTCAAAACGCCGGTGGGCATGTTCAACGTCGGTGATGTGCTCAACGCCCGGGTCATGAACATCAACAGCGATGAGCGGCGCATCGGTCTTTCCATCAAGCGCCTGGAGATGGAAAGCGACCAGGAATACCTGAGCGACTACGTGAACAACATGGGACCGGCAACTTCCAGTTTTGGCGAAATCCTGCGGGAGAACCTTCAGGAAAAGCTAAACGAAGATTAGGTCATCGTCCGGAACAAGTCACCGGTATTCCAATTCATTCGATACTGAACGGCCGAACGGGAAGTTTACTTCCGTCGGCCGTTTCGTCTTTGGGGATACCCAGCGCGCAGCCAGGCGGGTTCCAGTGACCGGGCGATGTGAAACCAATTCGAAGGAGACGATTCATGTTTACACGCAGGCACCCTTATCTGTTCGCTTTACTGGTCATGGCGGCGCTGGGAACGGTCTCGATGATTTTTTTTTCGATCACGGTGACCGCATTGACGGGCGAGCCGGTGGATAGCGATGGCGAGAAAGTCGGTGTCATCGAGTTGGTCGGCGCCATCGTCGACAGCAAGCAGTTCCTCGAACAGATCAAGGAGTTCCGGGAGGCCGAGTTCATAAAAGCCATCGTGGTCCGTATCGATTCTCCCGGCGGCGGCGTGGGGCCCTCCCAGGAAATCTATCGTGAAATCCGGAAGACCGCGGCGGCAAAGAAGGTGGTCGCCTCCATGGGGTCGGTGGCCGCATCGGGCGGATACTACGTGGCGGCAGCGACCGATGGCATCGTCGCCAATCCCGGCACCATCACGGGCAGCATCGGGGTGATTATGGGATATACCAATTTCGAAGCGTTGCTGGAAAAGATCGGTCTGCAACCGGTGGTGATCAAAAGCGGAGAATTCAAGGACATGGGATCACCGGTGCGTGAAATGAAAGCCGATGAGCGGGCGTTGTTGACCTCCTTGACTCAAAAGATCCACCGGCAGTTCATCGACGACATTGCGGCGGGCCGCCGCCTGGAAGTGGACCGGATCGAGCCGATTGCCGATGGCCGCATTTTTACCGGGCAAGAGGCCAAGGATCTGGGATTGGTGGACCGCCTGGGAAACTTCCAGGATGCGGTGCAGTGGGCCGGAGAACTGGGCGGCATCAAAGGGGAAATCGAAACCATTTACCCTGAAAAAGAGCGCCCCCCTTTGATAGAGTATCTCATGGAATCCGCCTTGAAACTCGTCTCCCAGGGCGTCTTGACGATGCGGCACCATCCGGAAGCGAAGTGGGTCCCGAACCCTTAGATATAGCGAAAAAATTCTAAGAAAAGAGGGACACATCTCCCAAGGCTGCCCGCAGGACCTCCGGTTCATCGTCGATCAGGGAGATGACACTGGAGGGTTCCCCGGGAACAGGGCCGCCGTCGATGACCACATCCAGCAGTTTGCCATACTGGGCTTCGATCAACCACGGTTCCCTGAGCAACTCTCCGTCAGGGGTTGCAGCGCTGGTGGAGATGATGGGGTTCCCCAAGGCCTGGATCAGGCTGATACAGATGGGGTGGTCGGGTACACGAATACCGGCGGTCTTGCGTTTGGTCAGCATCATCTTGGGGACCTCGTTGGAACCCTCCAGTATGAAGGTGTAGGGCCCGGGTAAGAGGCGGCGCATGGTCTTATAGGCATAGTTCGAGACCTTGGCATACTGGCTGATATTTTTCAGGTCCGAGCAGATGAAGCTGAACGGCTGGTTTTTGGGACGCTGTTTGATTTGATAGATCCGCTGAATGGCCTTTTTATTGTTGATATCGCAACCGATACCGTAGATCGTATCGGTGGGATAGGCGATCACGCCGCCATTTCGCAGTATTTCCGCAACTTGTTCGATTTTTCGGGGTTGCGGATTTTTGGGATTGATGTCGACCAGCACGGCTTGTTTCCAGTCCTCTGATGAAAATGATCTTTAGCGGTTTAGCGAATATGGATGTTTATTATCGGTCAGGCCGCTTGTCAAGACGGCAGGCGAGACTGAGGTCCAGATACGGAATCCAATAATCTGAATGGACCGGCTGCCCGACTCACCCTGGGGCAAGGCGTCGTGTTCAGTGAAATTCGCTGGCACGCAAAGGACAGGGTTGATCGGTGAATACTATATATGGTAATGTCATTCATTTTAAAACCCAACAAATTGTACCTGTTTGAAATCTCATCGAATATACCAAAAACTCCTGCAAACACGATGATGTGGAGGATGATATGAACAAAATTCCACCCGAAGAAGGTTTTTCCTTCGACGATGTTCTCCTGATCCCCAATTACTCCGATGTGCTTCCCAAAGACGTTGATGTCAGTACCCAGCTTTCACGCCATTTGCGCGTGAATATACCGATTGTCAGTGCGGCCATGGACACGGTCACCGAGGCGCAAACCGCCATCACCATGGCACGGGAGGGCGGCATCGGCTTTATTCATCGCAACATGAGTATTGAAAACCAGGCCTTGGAGGTCGACCAGGTCAAGAAGTCGGAAAGCGGCATGATCATCGATCCGGTGACGATTCATCCGGACCAGAAAGTCCAGGCCGTCCTCGATCTTATGGCCAAGTACCGGATATCCGGTGTGCCGGTGGTCGACGGCGATCGCCTGGTCGGTATTGTCACCAATCGCGATTTGCGTTTTGAAACCGATATGGAAAAGAGAATTTCCGCGGTGATGACCAAGGAGAACCTGGTCACCGTACCCGAAGGGATCAGCCTGGAGGAATCCAAAAAGCTGCTGCACGAACACCGCATCGAAAAACTGCTCGTGGTCGACCTTACCGGTCGCCTGAAAGGGATGATCACCATCAAGGATATCGAGAAGATCAAGAAGTATCCCAAGGCATGCAAGGACGACATGGGACGACTGCGCGTCGGCGCCGCCATCGGCGTGGGGCCGGATCGATTGGAACGCGCCGAGGCGCTGCTCAAGGCCGGCGCCGATGTGATCCTGATCGATACGTCGCATGGCCACACCCAGAACGTGATCGACACGGTGCGGGAGTTGAAGGCGACCTTCAAGTCCATCGAACTGATCGCAGGCAACGTGGCCACGGCCAAAGGAACCGAAGAGCTGATCGAAGCGGGTGTGGACGCCGTCAAGATCGGTATCGGTCCCGGATCGATCTGCACCACCCGTATCGTGGCCGGTATCGGCGTTCCCCAGGTGACGGCGATCCAGAATTGCAAACCGGTGTCCAACAAGACCGGCGTCCCCCTGATCGCCGACGGCGGCATCAAATTTTCCGGCGACATCACCAAGGCTCTCGGCGCCGGGGCCCATACGGTCATGATCGGCGGGCTCTTCGCCGGTACCGAGGAGAGTCCGGGCGAAACGATTCTCTACCAGGGGCGCAGCTACAAAGTCTACCGCGGTATGGGGTCCATCGAGGCGATGCGGCGAGGCAGCAAGGACCGCTATTATCAAACCGAACAGGAAGAAGACGACAAGCTGGTGCCCGAAGGCATCGTGGGGCGTGTGCCTTACCGCGGCTCCCTGGCCGGCAATATCCATCAGCTCATCGGAGGCCTGAAGGCCGGTATGGGCTATGTGGGCTGCCGAACGATCGAAGAGCTGCGCGACAAAGCCCGGTTCATGCGGATCACCGCCGCCGGCTTGCGCGAAAGCCACGTCCATGACGTCATCATCACCAAAGAGGCGCCCAATTACCGGGTCGAGCAATAGGGCGGGACGATGAGCGAAACGCCGACCGATTTCGTCCATCTTCATGTGCATACCATGTACAGCCTGCTCGACGGCGCCATCCGCCTGGATGCGTTGATCGAGCGGGTCAAGGCGTTCGGCATGCACAGCGTGGCCATCACCGACCACGGCACCATGTTCAATGTGCTCGAATTTTATGAAAAGGCGGTCAAGGCCGGGATCAAGCCGATCATCGGCTGCGAATGCTACGTGGCGCCGCGCACCATGGCGGACAAAACCCCGCAGGACGCCAAAGGCCTCACCCACCTGGTGCTGCTGGCCGAAAACCAGACGGGTTACCGCAATCTTTGCCGGCTGGCGACATTGGCGCAGACCGAAGGGTTTTATTACCGGCCGCGCATCGATAAGCAGATACTTCAGGCGCACCACAAAGGTCTCATCGGCATGTCGGCCTGCCTGCACGGCGAGATCCCCCAGCTGATCAAAGCCGGCCACCTGGCGCGCGCGCGGGAAGCGGCCCTGTTCTATCAAGACCTTTTCGGAGCGGGCAACTTCTTCCTGGAGGTGCAGAACAACGGAATTGACGTGCAGGACGTGGTCAACGCGGCCCTGCGCGACATGAGCGCCGAACTCTCCATTCCGCTGGTGGCCAGCAACGATTGCCACTACCTGGAGAAGAGCGATGTGCGCGCCCATGATGTGCTGCTGTGCGTTCAGACCGGCAAGACCGTCAATGATGCCGAACGGTTTCGTTTCCGCACCGATCAGCTCTACTTCAAGTCCAAAGAGGAGATGATCTCCTATTTCAAGGATTTTCCGGGTGCCATCGAAAACAGCGTGGCCATTGCGGAACGCTGCCATGTCAGCTTCGATTTCAAGAGCTACCATTTTCCGCTCTTCACGGATCCGTCCGGGTTGAGTGCTGAAGAACTCTTCACCCGCAAGGCGCATGACGGTTTCGAGCGGGTGTGGGCGCTGATTCGCGCCAAGCGGCCGGATGCCGACGAGAAGATCTACCGGGAGCGTCTCGAATATGAAATCGGGGTGATCAACAAGATGGGGTTTCCCGGATACTTCCTGATCGTGGCCGATTTCATCAACTACGCCAAGCAGAACAGCGTTCCCGTAGGGCCCGGCCGCGGTTCGGCGGCCGGCAGCCTGGTGGCCTATTCATTGGGCATCACCGACCTGGATCCCCTGGCCCACGGATTGATCTTCGAGCGGTTTCTCAATCCCGACCGCATCAGCATGCCGGATATCGACGTGGACTTCTGTATCAACGGCCGTGAGAAAGTTTTCAAGTACGTCGTCGAGCGTTACGGCGGATGGGATTATGTGGCCCAGATCATCACTTTTGGTAAGCTCAAGACCCGGGCCGTGATTCGCGATGTGGGCCGGGCACTGGACATTCCCCTGGGCGAAGTGGACGCCATCGCCAAGCTGGTGCCCGACGTGCTCAATATCTCCCTGGACGAGGCCCTGGCCCAGGAGCCCAAGCTGAGCGAACTGGAGAGCACCCGACCCGATGTGGCCGAGCTGTTCGCCATCAGCCGTACCCTGGAAGGGTTGCCCCGGCATGCGTCGACGCATGCCGCCGGCGTGGTGATCGGCGACAAGCCGCTGGTCGATTATCTTCCGTTGTATAAGGGTAAAAAGGGCGAAGTGGTCACCCAGTTCGACATGAAACACGTGGAGAAGATCGGACTGGTCAAGTTCGACTTTCTGGGGCTGCGCAACCTCACCGTCATCGACAAAACCCTCAAGCTCATCGAACAGCAGGGCAAAACCCCGCCGAACCTGGCCGATATCGATTTTGACGACGCGGCGACTTACGAACTCCTGGGCAAAGGGGATACCACCGGCGTTTTTCAGCTGGAAAGTTCGGGGATGAAAGACCTGCTGGTGCGCATGAAGCCGGAGTCCTTCGATGACGTCACCGCCCTGGTGGCTCTCTATCGACCGGGGCCCCTGGACAGCGGTATGGTGGATGATTTCGTCGAGCGTAAGCACGGCCGAAAAGCCGTCGAATACATGTTGCCTGATCTTGAGCCCCTTCTCAAAGAGACCTACGGGGTAATCGTCTACCAGGAGCAGGTGATGAAGATCGCCAGCGCCCTGGCCAGCTACACCATGGGCGAAGCCGACGGGCTGCGCAAGGCCATGGGAAAGAAAATCGCGGCCATGATGGCCGAACACCGCGAGCGGTTTGTCAAGGGCGCGGTGGAGAACGGACACGACGAAAAAAAGGCGGTCGCCCTGTTCGACCTGATGGAGAAGTTCGGCGGCTATGGCTTCAATAAGTCGCACAGCGCGGCCTATGCGCTGATCGCCTACCAGACCGCCTATCTGAAAGCCCATTTCCCGGTGGAGTTCATCGCCGCCCTGCTGACCAGCGAAATGCACTCCATTGACGGCGTGGTCAAATATATCAACGAATGCCGCAAACACCAGATCGACGTTCTGCCGCCGGATATCAACGGCGGCGATACCACCTTTACCGTGGCCGATGGCAAAATTCGTTTCGGGTTGGTGGCGGTGAAGAATGTGGGTGAGGGGGCGGTGGAGGCCATCGTGGAAGAGCGGCGCCAAAACGGGCCCTACGCATCCATGATCGCCTTTTGCGAACGGGTGGATCTGCGCAAGGTCAATAAGCGGGTGGTGGAGAGCCTGATCGCCTGCGGTGCGTTCGATTCCACTGGGGCCCATCGTTCCCAGATGATGGCCATTCTGGAAGATGCCCTGGAATACGGACAGAAGGTCCAGCGGGAGCGCTGCGACCCTCAGATGGGGCTGTTTGACGATGGCGCGAGCTGCAATCTGTCCATCGATCCGCCTGGGCTGCCTAAAATTCAGGAGTGGTCCGAGCGTGAACGCCTGGCACGCGAAAAGGAATCCCTCGGGTTTTATATCACCGGACATCCGCTGGCCCCGCATCACAAGACCATGGAAAAGTTCAGCACCACGACGACCATCGCCATCGAAGAGGTGGCCGACGGTCAAATGGTGCGCATGGGCGGCATGGTGACCGGAAGCAAAGTGATCCGAACCAAGAAGGAAGAGTTGATGGCCTTTCTGCAACTCGAAGACTTGGAGGGTGGCATCGAGGTGGTCATCTTTCCTTCGGTTTATGCGGACTGTCAGAATCTGTTGACCGACGATCGCCCGATCCTGGTGCAAGGCAAGGTCCAGAAGGATGAAAAAGGGGCCAAGCTTCTGGCAGACACCCTCATCGCCATGGAAGAGGCCGAGACGCAATGGACCGCCGAGGTTCACTTCAACATTCAAGTGGAGCGGACCGACAAAAAGCACCTGGAACGCCTGCGCGAGATCATCCGGCGTTACCCCGGGGACTGCCAGGGATGGCTCCATTTGAAGATGGCGGACGAGGTCGAAGCCGTGATCGCCATCACGGAAGATTGGCGATTCCAGCCCGGAGAGGATCTGCGACGTGAAGTCAATGCCCTATTGGGCTACCCGGCGGTGCAGACCCAATGCGGAGAAATCAAGGCCGTCAACGGGTTCAAGCCGCGCAACGGGTATGGTGGGAGAAGATAAAAAAATGAAAGTGTAAAGTTTAAAGTGTTAAGTGTAAAGTTAAGGAAAAGGACCATTCCAATAATATAGGATTTATCATGAAGGTACCCCTCCTGGATTTGAAGGCCCAGTATCAACGCATCAAGTCGGAAATTCGTCCGTGCATCGACGAGATCTGTGAGAGCCAGCATTTTATTCTCGGTCCGCATGTCGAACAGATGGAAGCCAAGCTCGCGGCCTATTGTCATGTGCCTTACGCCGTGGGCGTCTCCTCCGGCACCGATGCGTTGCTCATCGCGTTGATGGCGGCGGGGATCGGACCGGGAGACCGGGTGATCACCAGCCCCTATACCTTTTTCGCCACGGCCGGAGCGATTGCACGACTAGGTGCCGTGCCGGTGTTCGTGGATATCGAGCCGACGACCTACAACATCGATGTCCATGGTCTGGCGGAGACGCTGGAGAAGATGGATGCCGGACGGCGCGCTGCCATCAAGGCGGTGATTCCGGTTCACCTCTACGGCCAATGCGCGGAGATGGGGCCTCTGATGGATATTTGTCGGCGGTATCGTCTGACCGTCATCGAAGACGCGGCCCAAGCGATCGGTTCCGAGTACCAGGGTCAGCGTGCCGGCACCATGGGAGATTTGGGATGTTTCTCCTTTTTCCCTTCGAAGAACCTGGGGGCTTTTGGCGATGCCGGACTCGTCACGGCCCAATCCAAGGAGTTGGATGACCGCCTGCGCATGCTGCGCGTACACGGCATGGAGCCTAAATACTACCACCAGATCATCGGCGGCAATTTCCGCATCGATGCCTTGCAGGCCGCTGTCGTGGCGATCAAGCTCGACCACCTGGACGACTGGACGAGCGGCCGTCGCCGGAACGCCGCCACCTATCGGCAGTTATTCAAGGCGGCCGGTCTGGAGGATCGGGTGATCCTGCCCGCCGAGGTGCAAAGCCGGCACATCTACAATCAATTCGTCGTGCGGGTGTCCGGGCGGCGCGATGCCTTGAAGGATTTCCTTGGGCAGCAGGGCATCGGCACGGAGGTGTACTACCCGGTGCCATTGCACCTGCAGGCCTGCTTTGCGGACTTGGGCTATGGCCGCGGCGATTTTCCCGAAGCCGAGCGCGCGGCCGAAGAAACCCTGGCCCTGCCCATCTATCCCGAGCTCACCCAGGAGCAGCTGTCCTACGTGGTGGCGTCCATCAAGGCGTTTTTTGATCGTTGAGTGGATTCAAGAGGTTGACGGGGATGCGGATCTCATTGGGGTTTTCGCCCTGTCCCAACGATACCTTCATCTTCAATGGGTTGGTATCCGGGGCGGTGCCGTTGCCGGGCCATAGCCTGGCCGTGTCGCTGCACGACGTTCAGACCCTGAACCAGATGGCTTTCGATGATAGATTGGATGTCAGCAAGCTCTCATTCTATGCCTGGCTGAAGGTTCGGGAAAACTATCGGCTGCTCTCCAGCGGTGGGGCCCTGGGATATGGGTGCGGTCCGTTGGTGGTGTCCCGCCGCACGCTCCGGCGCGAGGATATGGCCGGCTGCCGGGTGGTGCTGCCGGGCGAGCTGACCACGGCCCACCTGCTGTTTAGGCTCTGGGCGCCCGAGGCCGAACGGCGCAGCTTCGCGAGCTATGACCAGATCCTGGAAGCCATCGATTCGGGTAAGGCGGACTGCGGCGTGATTATCCATGAGAGCCGCTTTACTTACGAAAGATTAGGATTCAAGGCCGTCGTCGATCTGGGCGCCTGGTGGGAAACGCTGACAGGTCTGCCGATTCCGCTGGGATGTATAGCTGCTCACCGACGACTGCCCGAACAGACGATCGGCCAGCTCGAAGCGGCGATCCGTCAGAGTATTGTCTTGGCGCGACGGGAGCCGGTTTCCGCCCTGCCGTATATTCGGACGCATGCCCAGGAGATGAGTGAGGCAGTGCTGGAGGCGCATATCGACATGTTCGTGAACGACTTCAGCCTCGACATGGGGGAGATGGGGCGGCGGGCCATCGACACCTTGTCCCAGCGGGCTGTGGAGGCGGGAATTCTCGTATGATCGGATTGATTTTTGCGACGAACCGGGAAGCGCGGCCGTTTCTGCTGCGCAGCCAGGCGGTGCGGTTGGAGGATCGGCCCTTTGTCGTGTACCACTCGCCGGCGGATGAGCGGCTGCGCATCGCCATTTGCCGGATCGGGAAGGTGGCCGCCGCAGCCGCCTGCCAGGCGTTGATCCTCTCCCACCGGGCCGATCGCATCATCAACGCCGGCGCATGTGGTGCGCTCCATGACCGGGAGGAGTTGGGGGTCGGACGGCTGGTACACGTCACCCATGCCGTGGAGGGAGATCACGAGGTGTTCGGCAAGCCTCCCCAGCCGGAGCTTTGCATGTCGGGCATCGGAAACGGGTTGCCGCCAGTTCGCCTGATCACCTGCGACCTGCCGGTTTTCGATCCGATCCAGAGAAAGCGTTGTGGCGAACGGGCCGACGTGGTGGACATGGAGGGTGCGGCCATCGCCAGGGTCGCCGCCCTGTATGGCGTGCCGTGTGAAATGGTCAAGGGCATTACCGACAATGCGTTGGCCTTTGATCGCCAGACGCTGCTGGAAAATCTTGACGCGGTTTGCGATCAGCTCGCGGAGTGGGTATGGCGGGCTTTGACAGGATCGGCGGCGGTTCGATGATCGAAAAAGTGTTGCGCTTTATCAAAATCGAGCACACGGCCTTCAGTCTGCCGTTGGTCTTCACCGGCGCCTGGATGGGTGCCGGTCATCGATGGCCGGGTTCCCGGGTCTTGGCCCTGATCGTCATGGCCGCAGTGGGGGCCCGCATATTCGGCATGTCGTTCAACCGCATCTTCGATCGCCACATCGATGCGCGCAACCCGCGCACCGCCGGGCGCGAACTGCCTGCCGGCCACATGAGCGTCCGCCTGGCGCTGGTCATCGCCATGGGCGGCCTGCTGATCTATCTGATCGCCTGCGCGCTGCTGGGGCCCTGGTGCCTGAGGCTGTCCCCCCTGCCGCTGATCCCTTTACTGGGATACTCCCTGTTGAAACGCTATACCGCCCTATGCCATTTCGGCATCGGCTTGTGTCTGGCCCTGGCGCCGTTGGGCGCCTTCGTGGCCGCCGCCGGACATGCACAATTTTCCCCTTCGGTGATGCTGTTTGCACTCTTCGTTTTTTTCTGGCTCAGCGGCGCGGATATCATCTACGCCATTCTGGATGTCGAAAGCGACCGCCTCAACGGCATCCACAGCCTGCCGGCGGCATTGGGACCGGGCGGCGCCCAGTTCGTGGCAGCCGCCGTTCATCTTGCCGCCCTGGGAACGTTGTGGCTGCTGCTGTGGCAATCGGAGATCGGCTTTTGGGCCGTTTCCTGTTATGCGCTGACGGTGGGGCTTTTCATCACGATGCATTTGCCGTTTGTCCCGATTCCCAAACGGTTTTTCCCGATTTCCACCCTGGCCGGCATCGCCGGGGCGCTCACGCCGCTGTTCGTGTAGCCGGATCGATTGCCAACCGCTAAAAGTGAATCGGTCCTATTTTGCCTCCAATTCCGCCTGCACAGCCGCTTTGATCCCATCGAAATTGGGCCGATTGACCATGCGGCCGTTGACGAACACCGTCGGGGTGCCGCGCACGCCGGCATCTTCCCCTTCCTGCTTATCTTTGGCGATCCTGGCAAGGGTTTGCGGGGCCTGCTTGTGCCGCTCGAATCGGGTTGGGTCGAGATTGAGCGACAAGCGGATATCATCTATTATCTGCTCGTTGAGACGGTTGTAGTTTTGGAACAGGAGGTCATGGAATTCCCAGAACTTGCCTTGGCCGCCGGCGGCGACGGCCGCCTGGGCCGCCACGCCGGAGAAGGGGTGGCTGGACAGTGGGTAATGCTTGAATACCGATTTGACTTTTCCGGGGAAACTCTCCCTTACACTATCGATAATCGAACCGACTCGGGCGCAGTAGGGACATTGAAAGTCGCTGAAGACCACGATGGTGACCGGTGCATCGGCAGGGCCTTTGGATGGCGCCTGGGAGACATCGAGGTCATAGGTGAAGGTCAGTTCGAGGACTTGTATCGTTTTAGCCTTGCGGCTGCTGAGAAAAAGGATATCGTCACGCGGTCCGATTTTGATCTGGTCCGTATCCGGGGGTACCTTCATCTGATCGATCAACCGACCCGACGTGTTGTAAATAAGCAGTCTCGAATCGTTATCGAGCACGTAGATCTGTTTGCCGCTCAACGACACCTCCATATCGAGCGGCTCGTGTTCGAGTTTGAGGGTGGCCAGCTTTTTCAGGTCGACATCGGCATGCGCCGTCAGTCCGGACAATAGCCACAAAAGGGGCATCCAACTGATCAGGGTGCGTAAATATTTCATCGTTTCTCCTTTGATGGCACGGTTGCTTGCGTTGCTTCCCGGCGGAAATCCGTTGAAAGCGTTTTTAGCGCTGTTTGGTTCGGGAAACAACCGTTGGGATTTATAAAACAGATTGCCCCGTCTGGCAAATCAATGATCGATAGTCCAGGGATGCTACCTGAATGCTATTCTTTAAACCCGGCGTGGAGTGAGCACGTGGCCCTGGCCACCTGCGCCACCCACGCCTGCCATGACCGTTGTTATGCGATTCTTTTTCAACCACTTCTGGAAGCATGGCATTCAGAGTGAATGCTGTTCAGATAGAATTGCTGTCGATAGGCAACCGCCACATCGGTGCTTTATCCATGCCCGCGAATCTGGTACAACGCACGGGTTCGTGTCACAGGGAGGTGGCCCATGTCAAATAATCCCCGTCTCGTGGTTGCGATGACCGGTGCTTCCGGCGCCTATGTCGCCCGTCTGCTGTTATCCAAATCCCCCTGGCCCACCATCCTCATCGCCAGCCGCTGGGGCAGGGATATTTATTCCCGCGAGTGCGGGCCTTTCGAAGAGCTTGTCCGGTTGGCGGGGGAGACCTACGATGCCCAAGATCTGAGTGCGCCGCCCGCTTCGGGTTCCGTGCCGACGGCCGGCATGGTGATCGCGCCCTGCTCGATCAATACCCTCGGCCAGATCGCCGCAGGCCTCGCTGACAATTTAATTTCCAGGGCCGCCCACTGCCATTTGAAAGAGCGCCGCCCCCTGATCCTGGCCATTCGGGAGAGCCCATTGACCACCATCAATCTGGAGAACGCGCTGAAAGTCGCCGCCACCGGTGCCATTCTCATGCCGTTGACGCCGCCCTATTTCATGTTCCAGGGCAAGCGGGCCGATCAGATTACCCTCCACGAGCTGATGGATGCATATGTGGATCGCCTATTGGCCCTTATGGGACGGCACATGGCGGCTACATGGGAGGACCTGCGCTGATGTACCTGGATCTGCGTGCGTTAATAAGCGACTTGGAGAGACAGGGTGACCTGGTGCGGATCAAGTGTGAGGTCGATCCCGATCAGGAGGTCACGATCATCCAACACCGGGTGATCGCCGCCGGCGGCCCGGCCCTGCTTTTCGAGCGGGTCAAGGGGTCGCCTTACCGGCTGGTGAGCAACCTGTTCGGCACCGCCCGGCGTGTGGCCCTGGCCTGCGGCGCGCCGCCCAGGGAATTGGGGGATCGGCTGGCGCACATCGCCAAGCACTTGATGCCGCCATCCCTGAAAGGCGTGTGGCAGATCAGACACGACCTGAAACGGCTCCTGCCGGTCCGTCTGCGTCGTCTGGACCACGGCCCCATCCTGGCCCGCACCATCACGCCGCCCGATTTGCGCCAGTTGCCCGTACTGACCTGTTGGCCTGAGGATGGGGGGGCGTTTTTTACCCTGCCCCTCGTCCACACGGTGGACCCCGAAACCGGTCAGGGCAACCTGGGGATCTATCGACTGCAACGGTTCGATGCGGCCAGCACGGGCATGCACTGGCAGATCGAGAAGGGCGGCGGGTTTCATTTTGACAAGGCGGTGCGATCGGGGCGGCCCCTGCCGGTGAGCGTCATTCTCGGCGGTCCGCCGGCATTGATCATCGCGGCGGTGGCGCCTTTGCCCGAGGGATTGGACGAGCGCCTGCTGGCCGCTTACCTCATGGGCGCCCCCCTGGACGTGATCGATCGCAAAGGCACCGGGCACCGCATCCCCAGCCGGGCCGAATTTGTGCTCGAAGGCGAGGTGTGCCCCGGCGATGTCCGCCGGGAGGGGCCCTTCGGCGACCATTTCGGCCACTACTCCGAAGCCGCCGACTATCCGGTGTTCCGCGTGCGGCGCATTTTATCCCGCAAGAACGCCATCTATCCGGCCACGGTCGTCGGTAAGCCGGTGCAGGAGGACTACTTCATCGGAGAAGCGTTGCAGGAGATCGCGCTGCCCATGCTGCATATGGTCAAACCCGCCATCGTCGACCTGTGGGCCTATCCGGAATCCGGGTTTCATCCGCTGGCGGTCATGGCGGTGCGCCAAAGGTATCCCCGTGAGGCGCTCAAGCTGACCCTGGGCATGCTCGGCGAGGGGCAGGTCTCTTTGACCAAGGTGATGATCACGGTCGGTGCCGAGGTGAATGTCCGCGATTTCAGGGCGGTCAGCGAGGCGCTCTGGCGTTATCTGACGCCCGACGGCGTGCATCTGCTGGCGCCGACCGCGCAGGATACCCTCGATTTTACCGGACCGGCCATGAACACCGGCAGCCGTTTGATATTGATGGCCACTGGACCGGATAAAGCAGTGGGGCGCAGCCGGCCATCGTCCCTGCGGCCGGAGGCCGAAGCGTTGCATCCCGGTGTGCGGGGTGTGACCGAATACGGGCCGGCCTTCCTGGTGGCGCAGGTAAAAGAGGGATTTGAGGATGTCGAAGCGCTGTTCACCGCCATGCGTCATCATCCCGGGGCCAAAGACTTTCTCTTCCACGTGGTGGTGAGCGAGGACGTGCCCCTGCACGACCCGGTCATGCTTCTCTGGGGCTGGTTCACGCGCTTTGATCCCGCGGCGGATCTTCACCCGGCCCAACGCACCGTTCGCGGCAACCGGCTGGTCCTCGAGTTCCCCATCGCCATTGACGCCCGCTGGAAAAAGGGCTATCCACGGCCGGTATCCTTCGATCCCGAGGTGGTCCGGCGGGTCGATGCGCGCTGGGATGCCTATGGTATCCAAATGGATTGAAGGCAGACTTCTGATCATGCGTAGTTTGCTCTATCCGTATAAAAGCAAAAAAGTAGGAAAGTAGGAAAGCAGGAAGGTAGGAAGGNNTGATAAAACAGAGGATCTATACCAGTCGGCGTTGGACAAGGGCGCGCGATGCGAGCGCATCAGTGAAGACGAGGCCATGGCCTTGGCCGCTTCGATTACTCCCGACCGATTGCACGCCATCGGCAAGGCGGCATTGGCCAACCGGCGATCGCGATATGGAGAGAAAGCCACCTTCGTATTCAACCTGCAGATCAACCCGGCCAACATCTGCGGGGCCCGCTGCACGTTCTGCAACTACGCGGCTTCCAAGAACGATCCCCACGCCTACGTGATGAGCGAGACCGAAATCCTGGAAAAGGTCGAAACGCTGCAGCCTACCGAGGCCCATATCGTGGGCGGATTGAACCAGGTGTGGCCCTATGAACGCAATCTCGAACTGGTGCGGCAATTGCGCAACCGGTATCCCGAACTGCATATCAAAGCCTACACCGCGGTGGAGATCGCCTATTTTGCCAAATGCGTCCGCAAAAGTGAACGGCAGGTCCTGGAGGAGCTCAAGGCGGCCGGTGTCGAAACCCTACCGGGCGGCGGCGCCGAAATTTTTTCCGAGCGGCTCTACCGGCAGCACTGGAAAAACAAGATCGGTCCGGTCGATTGGGTGCGCATTCACAAGCTGGCCCACAGCCTGGGCATCCTCACCAATGCCACCATGTTGTTCGGCTTCGGCGATACCTGGACCGAACGCATTCATCACCTGCTGACGTTGCGCGAAACGCAGGACGCATCCAAGGGTTTTGTCTGTTTCATACCGCTGGCCTTTCAGCCCGGCGAAGGCCGGTTCATCACGCACGGCCCCACTCCTTTGGAGACGTTGGCCGTGGTGGGCATTGCCCGTCTGGTGCTGGACAATATCCCGCACATCAAGTCCTATTGGCCCATGAGCGGGGTGGAAACGGGCGCCGCCGGATTGAGTTGGGGCGCGGACGATATGGACGGCACCATCTCAGAAGAGAAGATCGCCCATCTGGCCGGCGCTCCGACCCCCAAGGGCATGGCCCGCGACCGCATGACCGAAACGATCCGCATGGCTGGCTTTACACCGGTGGAGCGGGACGGGCGGTTTAAGGAGGCAGGGGAGGGACACAGATGAACTATCCCATCTCGATGATTCCTTACGCCAATATGGCGCCCTATGCGGCCCAGGGGCCACCGGCGGATTGCTACTTCGTAAATTGTACGCCGCGCAACAGCATCGCAGCCCTCAAAGAGGGTGCCTTATGGGCGGCCGCCGTGCCGGTGGGCGGTTTAAAGGCATTGGAACGATATGTCTCCCCTGTGGGAACCTACGGCATTGGGGCGTTGCGAAAAGTGATGAGCGTGCTCTTTTTTTCCGACCGTCCATTCGAGGCCTTCGCCGGCGCCCTCAAAGTGCGTTTGACCGACGAGTCGGCTTCGAGTGTACGGTTGCTCTATTTGTTGCTGGGTTATGCCAATGGGTTCGACCAAATGCCGATCCTGGCCCGACCCGGCGAGCCGGCCAACGGCGAGGTGGTGATCGGCGATACGGCGCTGCTCTGGCACCACGAATGGGAGCGTACCGGAGGTGTCAAGGGGTTTAAATACATGACCGATCTGGCGGCCCAATGGCATCGTCATTGCCAATTGCCGTTCGTGTTTGCCCGTTGGGTCGTGCGCAACGATGCCCCCGATCGCGTTCGACACAGCCTGTCCGCCTGGTTGGATGAATTCCGTCGCCGGGAAACCGAATTGATCCTGCGATCGGTTCCCGGTGTCGCGGACCGCCTCCATCTTCCCCACGAGTATGTCCATCGCTATTTGACGGTCATCCGGCGCTGCCTCACTTCGGAGGATCTCGAGGGGCAGAAGCGGTTTCAAGAGGCGTGGGGCCAGCTCGTCGCAAGCCAGCCTGCCGCATGGTTTCAGAATGAAGGGTAATGATTTTTTAGATAGACATCGACGATGGCCAGGACACATGCCAATGGATAACAGCAGCAAGACACAACTTACCGAGGCGTTCCAGGGCGTCGAACGCGTCGATCGCCGCGAGGCCCTGGAACTTTTGACCCGCACCCCCATGGGCGTGCTCATGGCGCGGGCGCATGCCGCCCGCATGGCACGCCATCCCGATGCCGTGGTGACCTTCGTCTACGATACCAACCCCAATTATACCAATGTGTGCGTGACCCGCTGCCGATTCTGTGCCTTCTGCCGCTCGCCGAACGATCCCGAAGCCTACACGCTCACGCCGGAGCAAGTGGCGCAGCGGGTCCGTGCCGCCGCGGAACAAGGCGCCACTACGGTTTTGTTCCAAGGCGGTCACAACCCGAAGATCCACCTGGACGATTGGTTGGCTTACATACACGCCATCCGCACGGTCTGCCCGCAGGTGCATATCCATCCG